>JBEAUF010000215.1:0-3397 GCA_041161565.1 Planctomycetota bacterium
CAGAACGCTCTGCTTCGCGGGTGGCGTTGCGGAATTCTTCCTGGAAGCCGGACAGTCCCTTTTTGAGTTCCGCCATGCTTTTGCCAAGGTTGCGAGCGACCCCGGGAAGGTTCTTGCCGAACAGGAGCAGAGCAATGACCCCCACGATCAGCATTTCCGAGGTACCGATGCCCGGCAGAAATCCCATGACTGAGGTCCTGGTGGCCAAAAAGAACGAGGATGGCCGGTCAAGTCACCGGCCAGCCGGAACGTGAAACCTGTGGCATTCTGGTGGAATGGCTGCACGCGGAGTTGCAGCCAGCGGCAGCGGGCTACTGAAGGCGATCGGAGGCCGCGGCGTCCTCTTCACCCTCACGCATGCCTTTTTTGAACTGGTTGAGGCTTTGGCCGAGCGACCGCATGGTGCCAGGAAGCCTGTTGCCGAACAGCAGCAGGGCGATAACAAGGCAGATGAGCAGTTCGGGGTAGCCCGGAGCCCAGGCAAGCGGGATGCCGTGAAGGAGCGGAGAAATGATGGATTGCATGGCGAATTTCCGTCTGTCAGAGAGCAGTGAGAACCGCGAAGGCCGGCAGCATTTTACCTGGCTGGAGGGCAGAAGTCACAGGAAGCCTGCAAAAAAACCGTCAGGCAGGGTGGGAATCTGTGGATTGGACGGGAAATGAGAATTCTGACGCAGCTGGTGAAGGAGGAGGAGTCGATTCGGGGGGGGTTATTTGTCGGCGAGAATCTGCGGGACGAGGAAAAACCGGCCGTCTGAGCGACAGGCGTTGGCGAGGGCGGCTTCGGGTGTGAGGCTGGCAATGGGCTGGTCGTCCCGAAAGACATTCTGCAGGGGAACCGGATGCAGCAGTGGTTCAACACCGGCCGTATCGACTTCGTCCAGCAGTCGCACGTAGTCCAGAACGGCCGTCAAACGCTCGCAGGATTGCCGGAGTTCGTCTTCGGACAACGCCAGCCGCGCCAGACGGGCAACTTTCTGTACTTCGGACAGTTCCATGAGATTGCTCTGATGATTGCAGGGAAAGGAGGCCTGGGCTGCATTGAGGCTGGTGCCCGAAGCCGAAATCTTAAGCGTCTCAGCCGCGGCCGCAAGCCAGCGCCCGCAGCCGGAATCCTGCCGTTCACATCAACTGACTTTTACGGCGGATGGCCCATTCGGCGGTGAGGAGAGCGATGAGCAGCAGGAGGACGGGGGGTGTATCCCACAGGGAAATGCGTTCCTGTCTTTTGAGATTCAGTCCAGGGAGCCCTTCCTCAGCCCACGACTGGACTTTTTCCAGAAACTCATCGTGGGTCAGGAATTGTCCGCCGCTGTTTTCCGAGATGCGTCGCAGGACGTCGAATTCAGCGGCCGGATTGTCGCGTTCGGGGTCATTGGGAACGACGTGAAAACGCGTCACGCCGATATTCCCAAAGGCTTCCCCGCCGCGGCTGGCGCGGACTCGGGCCCAGTAGTCGCCGGGTTCCAGAGTTTCCGAGAATTCGGCGGAGCTGGCGGCAGCTTCCCGGCGCGGCGTGAGTGGCAGCAGCTTTCCCGCAGGATCGGTGACTTCGATGGCAAAGTCGGCATCCGCGATGGGCTGTCCCTGAGCATCTCTGGCCCCCACGGTCAGGGTGGCGGGTGCGCCGGGAGTCAGGTCGCGGGGTTCGGCCTGGATCCAAACCGCCTGGGAGTCATCTGTTTCCTTACGGGTCAGCCAGAAAATGACCTGCCGCCAGAATCGCAGGTGATCTTCGGCGAATCCCAGCATCGCCCACTGCCAGGTGGTATCGCCGGCAAACGCGAGCGAGCGATTGCGGCCGGTATCGAGTCCGATCAGCAGGGGTGCTCCATCGGGGGAGGCAGCAAGGACTTGTGCGAGCGAGTTATTTCGGGGGGCCAGCAGGTTGGCCCCGGTGAGTGGAGGAAGCTGTTCCCAGCGACTGCGGTTCTGGTCAGCTGACGCAATCTGCATGACGAAGTGGGCGAGACCATCACGGGACGGAAGCATTTTCTGGGGGCTGGTGAGCTGTGAATTGGTGGCGGGAAGTTCGACAGGCAGGAGCTCGGACAGCGGTGACTGTGCGTAACCGCCGGCGCCGAAGTTTTCCGATCCGCCGATCATCATCAGCCCGGCCCCCTGTTTGCAGCAGGCAGCGAGTGCCAGAAGCTGTTCGGGACTGAAGGCGGATGCAGGGACATCACCAAGCACATAGGCGTCGTAGCTGCCCGGCTGGAAGAAACGCTCTGGAATGCGATTCTGAGCTCGGAAGGCCCCTGAACGAATCGGGTGAAAGTCAAGCTGAATGCGGCTGCTGTCGTTGATTTGTCTGAGCCATTTCTGTTCGGAGCGAACGACATCGAAGAGGGCTACTCGGATACCTCCGCGGCGGACACGAATAATGGTTTCGATGCGATTATTGGTCTGGCGGGCTTCGCCGGGGAGCGGGAGCGCTTCGACAGCGAGTTTGAGGTCGCCGAGCTGTTCCGGGACGATCTGGAACATGAGCAGATGTTCTTCGGCGCTGGCGTTCGGAGTGATCTGGACCACCGAACGGGTTTCGGCAGTGGTTGGCACAGGTTCGAGGGGGCCGCTCTGGCCGTCTCCGAGACCGTTGCGGTTTTCGAGGAGTACGCGGACGGTCACGGGCTGGCCGGCGGCACCGGCCGTTTTGAGCCGCACCGTGATGGGCAGAGTGTTGCCCTGAAACACGTCGCGGGTGATGCCGGGGTCCGTGATCGCCAGATCCGCTGAACCGGAGCCGGCCTGGGCGGTCCCGAAGCCCACGGCATAGATGGGCCGCTGTCTGAGCCCCAGCCGGAGGGCGACCTGTTCGGGGTTGATGTCAAGTTTTCCCGGGGCAGCCTGTCGACCGTCGCTGAGCAGCACGACGGCGGGCACAAGACTGTCACCCATTTCTTCAAGGAGGGTTTCGAGAGACTTGCCGATTGCGGTGAAGGGACCGTCAGCGCCCGCAGGAAAGTCCTCAACGGCTGCGGTGTTTTCTGAGAAATCGCGGCGACGAATTTCGAATTTTTCTGCGAGTTCCGTGAGTGCGGGCGAGGCCTTCTGCAGCAGGCTCCGAAGCGACTCGCGGCGGGTCGCACCGCCCGGTTCATCGGCGGTCTGCATGCTGCGACTGGCGTCGGAGACGATGTAGATGACGGCTTCCGATTCGTTCTGTCGTTCGAGTACCAGAGCGGGGCGGAGGGAGGCGAGGAACAGCAGGGCGAGGAATGCGGTGCGGCACAGGAGCAGCAGGCGCTGCCGGGCTGCGGGGAGGTGCTGGATTCGCCGCGGGTAGGCGGTGCGCATCAGGGCAGCAGCAGCGATAAACACGCCGATGGCAAAGGCCCACGACCAGACTGGTTCAAACTGCAGTGACATACACCCGTGCGTCAGGACGGAATGATAC
>JBEAUF010000216.1:0-2519 GCA_041161565.1 Planctomycetota bacterium
GACCGCGGATATTCGCAGCACTGCCAATCTGCAGCTGAACACTGCGGGCGTGGTGATCGCCGATAAACTGGTCCATCTGCTGGGAGGCACGCTGCAACTGGCTGGATACACAGGCAGTGCAGACCTTGTGGTTCTCAGCGGTGTGCAGACGGTGGACATCACCGGAACGGCTCAAAGCGGCCGCGAGCTGCGGCTGCACTCCGGAGTCTCTGCCGGCTGGAGTGATACTCAATTGCTGACCACTCGCCCCACCGCAGTTCAGCTGGCTGGTGGCTCCGCCACAGTTCGTGCCTCCGGTGTGCTCGACGCCAAAGATTCCATCCGGATTGCAACCGGTGCCAGCTTCAGTCTGGCGGCGGACGCGGTTGTATCGCCGAACCTTTCCAGCGTGAAGACGCCGGTGATTGTGCAGCGGGAGAAGACGATCGATGTGGTTGTCGGCAGTCGCGATGTGAATACCGGCACTCAACTTGTCGATCAGATCACCTACGCGCCGACTCAGGTCACGGAACAGGTCGGTACCCAGACAGTGCGGATCGGCACGCAGTACCACACGATGGATGTGCAGTTGGTGCAGGACGCGTACTACAACGGTACGACGGTCCGCGAGTACTTCGTGGAGCAGGTGGATTACCAGAATATTGCCCGTGATTGGTGCACAGCGCCGGTAGTGCCCTGGGCGTCTTACCATGTCTGGCCGGACGGAACGGTTCGGAACATCGATCTGTCGCCGGCAGAGGGTGGCCAGCCGGTACCGGCTCCGGAAAGCGCACAGACGTTCGCTCAGTTGACTGACGATCAGCGTTCGGTCGTATTGAGCGTACTTGGGTACAAGCGACTATTTAACTTCCAGTACGCCAACGCCAAAACGCATCAAACTGTGAATGGTAACACCACGATCATTCCGTGGACGCCACCGTGGCGAGACGATCGTTTGATAACGGTCAGCATTAACGCACCGGGCCTAAAAAATAAATACATTCGTCTTCCCGAGGGCGCGCGTGAGGATGTGCTGCGGGCGGTCTCGCAGGGGTTCACAACTGCCACTGAAAACGTAGGCTTCTTTCGCGACGGGGCGGACGTTCGGTACACACAAATAACGTCGAGGCTCACTGATGTGCCACCAAATATTGAAGACTTCGACGACACAATTATTGGCTGGCAAGTGCGGGCTATTGAGGATGAAGCAAGTCCCTCAGGAATTCGCGATGGACTCAGGGAGTATCAGCTTTTCGACGACAGCGCGATGAGTAACGTGGCGATGAAACATTCGTCAATTCCTCTTTGGTACGGATCCGCGGCTGATGAAGTGGGAACCGACACGCTCGGCCAGCGTGCAACTGCCCCACAGGGATATCTTGCCGACTCCAGCTCGCTGCAGCTTGAGTCTGTCTTTGCTGTGCGCCCTGATGTGATTGTCGGCTCCCGCAGGTTCCCTGAATTCTGGACGTACACAACGCCGAGTTACAAGCCTGATCAGGACTGGTGGCAGTTCCAATTTGCCAGCGGTATGGATGCGTTCAATGAGCATCATTATTTCAATAACCAAGGGTTCGTCGAGGTCGGGCCCGCTTTACTTGCAGATGTTTTGAGCAGGACGACCAGCATTGAATCAGGACTGGCCCCGCTGCTCGAGAAAAACGGAATGCCACATGGCATTTACAATAACGATGCATACTGGACTAATGTTGCAGCAGGGGAGGGGCCATTATTTCTGCAACGTAATGGATATCTGGCCGAGGATTTTCAGTTCGTTGTAATTGCATCCCGCAAGTTTGTGGACATCTTCCCGCTGCCGGGGTCGGGGTGGGAGATTCCAAATCCCTTTCACCGCTGGTATACAATGGTGCTGAGAGGCAGAGTGCTTTACACCGGCGATCTGGTTGCGTTCGTTCGTGAGGACTTCCACGACTACGACTTCCGCTGGATTGGCAAATGGCACGACGTGATTGATCGCCGCGAGAACTTCAGTTTTGAATGGGTCACTCGCGAACAGGACGTTTTCGGCACCGTTCCTCAGTTTGCCACGATCACAAAGACGGTCCCCGTCCTGCAGCAGGTGGAGCAGACCGTCTGGACCTCGCAACCGATTATCCAACAACAGACTGTACTGGTGACCGAGCGTATCGAGCAGACCGGCCCACAGCTGACTTCAGCGGTGTTCGAAAATGAATCTCTGCGTGCGGGGGCCCGAATCGCGATTGACGCCGGAACAGATGCCAGCTTTATTGGCCTGACTCGCGCCACCGAAACGCTCGGCGAAATCCTTGTGACCGCGGGACGGGACGTTCTCCTTGACGGTGCTCGCCCCGTGGGTGCCGCCGCAGACTCCCTTGCCGCTGTCGCTGACCTCCGCGCCGGGGCGCTCGTTGACGTGTCCGGAGCGCGCAACGTTACTATGAAGGCCGACGCCATCCTGCGAGCTGACGATGGCAATGCCACAACCCAGACCGAAGTCATTCGCCTCACGGCCGGTGAAACGCTCACCGTGCAGAGTGACGCCTTCGGTGGCCATGAAG
>JBEAUF010000221.1:0-6649 GCA_041161565.1 Planctomycetota bacterium
GGCGTCAGCCGCTGCGCAGATCGCGGAATCTCCGCGGCCTCCAACCCTCAAAACGCCGAGCCCCTGCGGCGGGTCTATCCATCTCTCTCGCCATTCTCGGATAGCTGCCGTTGCGCGACCCCAAAAGGCGGCACCACGGCCGCTGCCCAGACAATCGCTTTCGAACTACTCACCTGAGCACATCGGCCCCGGAGACGCACCCACGGATTGCCCAGGCACTCGGCTGCCCCCGGGGGTGGGGGGATGGGATCGTCGGACGCTTACCGTGGCGGCTCGTTCCACATCTTCAGCTCGGGCATCCTCCGGTCAGCGATCCGCTACGACTACTCGCCCGGCGACCGTGACGGCCTCATCGGTTTTCGTTTCTCCAGGACCAAGTAACGGTCGGCAGTCTTGCGATTTGGCGATTTGCGGTTTTGCGATTTTTCCCTTTTGCAATTTTCGGCGCGCAGCGGAAAAATTTTTTGACGGGCCAGACACGATTGGTTTTTCTACCGCAGACGAATTACCAGTGATTCGCGCTCACTATGAGTACATGCTGTTGTTACAACCTCAGGTTTCAAGGTTTCCGCGAGACCTGAGGCATTCTCTGGGGCGGCAGATTGAGGATTTGCTGCATGCAATATTGCGCAATTTGATTCGGGCGAGGTATTCGCGGGAGCGACGTTCGATTCTGGAATCCGTGAATATCGATCTGGAGGTGCTGCGTTTTGAGTTGCGGTTCGCGAAGGATCAGCGGTGTCTGGCCATTAGGAACTATGGAACGCTGACCGAGCGCCTACTTGAAATTGGTCGACAGGTGGGTGGTTGGATGAAGGCGTAGTCCCAGGACTGGCAGTTCATTGATGAAGCGACATCGTGGCTTGTACAGCTCTGTGTGCAGTTTTGAGAACCTGCTCGCGGCATCATTGTCTGCGCGGCGACGCAAGCGTTCTCGCCGTGATGTGGAAGAGTTTGAGTTTGATCTGGAGCGTAATCTGCATGAATTGTCTACGGAACTTCGCGAACGGACATACCAGAGCAGTGCGTTGCCAGGGCTCTTTACCCGCGGGCTGCCGCCCTGCGGCTCATATGGGGCCGCCCTGCGGCTCATGGGGGGCCATCGCGTTGCCCGCGTGGATCCGGTGATTCGTGTCGCCGGTGGCCCGGGATGCACATCGCTTCTTTTTTCGTTACCATGCACTGCCCTGCAGTGGTTGCGGGGGTGCATCGAACAGGAAGGGCAGGGGAATGTCGGACGAGCGGGCGCTGCTTGCGGCGTTTGAAGAATTTCGGCGGGATTTTCGGCGGCTGCAGCAGGAAATCTCGCGTGTGATTGTGGGGCAGACAGAGATTCTGGAAGACACCCTGATCGCGCTCACAGCCGGCGGGCATGTGCTGCTGGAGGGCGTCCCTGGTCTTGGTAAAACGCTCACGGTCAAAACTCTGGCCAGCGCACTGCAGCTCCAGTTTCACCGCATTCAGTTTACTCCGGACCTGATGCCTGCCGACCTGACCGGGACTCAGGTGATAGCGGAGGACGCGGAGGGTCGGCGGCGGTTTGAATTCCAGCGTGGTCCGCTGTTCGCCAATATTCTGCTGGCCGATGAAATCAACCGCGCAACTCCCAAAACCCAATCTGCGCTGCTCGAAGCCATGCAGGAGCATTCGGTGACGGTGGCGGGTGTCACGCATCGTCTGACGGAACCGTTCTTTGTGATGGCCACCCAGAATCCGCTGGAAATGGAGGGCACCTATCCGCTCCCCGAAGCCCAGCTCGACCGATTCTTCGTCAAGCTGCTGGTGCGTTATCCCGGCGTGCGTGATCTGGAGCAGATCCTTGACCGGACGACGGGGACCAGCATTCCTGCGGCCTCCAAAGTGCTCAGCGGGGACCGCATTCAGCAGATGTCACTGCTCGCCCGGGAAGCCGTGATTGCTGCCGACGTGCGTCGCTACGCGATTCGTCTGGTGGTGGCCACGCATCCTGAACACGAACAGGCTTCCGCATCCGCGCGTCGCTACGTGCGTTACGGAGCCAGCCCGCGTGGTCTGCAGTCGCTGATTCTGGGCGCGAAAATCCGCGCGATTCTGGCTGGCCGAGTGCATGTCTCGCGGGATGATCTGCATCAGATGGCGCTCCCTGTGCTGCGACACCGTGTGCTGCTCAACTTCGAAGGTCAGGCGGAGGGTGTGACGCCCGACGATGTGATCACGCGGATTCTTGCCGAAGTCCCGGCAACGGACGGGGAGTGATCGCGGGCGATGCTGTTTCCTCCCGATTTCCTGACCCGTCTGGAATACCTCTCGATGATGTCGAAGCGGGTCTTCCGCGGGCGTCTGCTGGCCCAGCGAAGATCCCTGCAGACGGGAGCTGGTCTGGAGTTTTCGGACCATCGCGAGTACGCGCCGGGGGAGGACCTGCGGTATCTGGACTGGAACATCTACGCCCGCCACGGGCAGATGCTGGTGAAGCGTTTTCAGGAGGAGCAGGACCTGCAGGTATCGGTGCTGCTGGATGCCTCCGGCAGCATGAAGTTCGGGAGTCCGCCGAAGTTCGACCGTGCGCGACAGCTGGCAGCAGCCTTTGCCTGGCTGGCGCTGGCGGATCTGGACCGAGCGGGGATCGCGGTGTTTGCGGACGGGCTCGTGCAGGAACTTCCCGGTGGCCGGGGCCGCGAACGCATTCTGGGGCTGATGCGGTTTCTGGAAGGACTATCCGCCGCCGGCCGGAAAACTCGATTCAGCCGATCCGTGCAGGACTTTCTGCAGCGGTCACCTCGGCCCGGACTGGCAATCGTCCTCAGTGATTTGCTCGACCCCGACGGCTTCTCGGAAGGCCTCGACCAGCTCCGCTATCGCCACTATGACCTGCACGTGGTGCAGCTCTTCGACCCCCGTGACGCCCGCCCGGAACTGCTCGGAGATGTCGAACTGGAAGATCTGGAAACCGGCGAGGTCCGGCAGGTACGGGTTACCGAGCGAATCGCGGCGGAATATCGACGCGCATTTCTGGAACACCAGGCTGCGGTTCGCGATTATTGTCTGCGATATGGCTTCCGCTGCACCGCCGCAGACTCCTCCGTGCCCTACGACCAGCTGATGCTGCAGATGATGAAAGCCGCGGGCACGGAAGCGACTCCGGAGGACGGAACGTCCCCATGAGTCTGCTCAATCCCGCCGCCCTGCTGCTCCTGCTGATCGCTCTGCCAGTCACGCTGCTCTATGTGCTGCGAGTGCGTCTGCGGCGAGCGCCGGTGTCATCGATGATGTTCTGGCAGAAAGCTCTGGCGGATCAGCCGCCCCGCGCGTTCTGGCAGCGGTTTCGACACCTCACAAGCTGGCTCGTGACAATGCTCCTGCTGGCCCTGCTGACCCTCGCTGCCGCCGACATTCGCTGGAGCAGCCGCTCGACACTCCCGCAAAGACTCGTGCTCGTCCTCGATGTGTCTTCCGGAATGGCTGCGGCGGAGGACGGAACTTCGCGACTGGACCGCGCTCGCCAGGCAGCACTCAGACTGCTGGCAGAACTGTCCGATGATGACGAAGCCGCTGTGATCGCGGCCGGAACCGTCCCCGTAATTCTCTGCGGCGTCACCAGCCACCAGCCAACACTTCGCCGGGCCATCACAAATGCGCGGCAGACCCCCGGTCCGGGCGACCTCGAGAAAGCTGTGGAACTGGCGCAGCGACTGGCCGCGAGTGCTGGTCCCGCAGCTGGTGCGGCGACCGGGCGATTGGTGGTTTTCAGTGATGGGTGTGGGGAGTGGCAACCATCTGAAAGGGTGGAAACCGGACCCCCGAATGAACAACCCCGAGAAGTGCCGGTGGAATGGAAGTTCTTTGGCAAACCTCAGCCAAATGCCGGCTTTACCGCCTTTCAGGTGCGTCGGAGCGAGGCGGATCCGCTGGGCTATGAAGTCTTCGTGCGGGTGCGAAACGCCGCCGACTTCCCCCTGACCGCTCGCGTGGAACTCGAACGCGATGGAATTCCACTGGATGTCATTCCCGTATCGCTTGCGCCAAACGAAGAGTGGACACACGTGATTTCCAAGCTGTCCGCAGAAGGTGGTCGACTCCACGCGTCGCTGACGGAGCTGCGGTTCACAGCCGCTGCCGGGGCGACAGGGCTTGCGGATGGACTGGCGGCAGACAACACGGCATGGGCAGTGCTGCCGGCCCGCCCCCGTCAGAACGTGCTGCTGGTATCCCCCGGAAGCCTGTTCGTGCAGAAGGTGCTGGAGGCGAATCCACTGATTGATCTGACGGTTTGGCGGGAATTGCCAGAGAACCCTGTGTGGCCGGAGGGCACGCTGGTGGTGCTGCACGAGCTGGTGCCTGCGGTGCTGCCGCCCGGACCGGTGCTGGTGCTGGACCCGCGGGGCAGCTGCGACGCCTGGAAGATCGCCGGTGAAGTCACCGATCCAGTGCTGGAATCTGCGCAGGGCACGGCAGAGCTGATGCGGAATGTGCGACTGGAGCAGGTGCTGATTCCCGCCGCTGCGGTCCTCGAATTCACCTCACCCCCACAGGTGCTCGCCACAGCCGCTGGTGGAGTGCCGTTGTACAGCCTGGTGAGGCGGTCGAGTGGTGGTGCGGTGCTGGTGCTCGCGATTCGCCTCGGCGGCAGCGATCTTGCTTACCGGACGGTGTTTCCGATTCTTGTGGCGAACGCTCTGAACCAGTTTGGAGGCCGAGGGCATGCGGCACCGGCCGCTCTGGCTGCCGGTGACACAGCTCGGCTGATCCTGTCGGCCGCCGCTGGTACCACCGCAGCTTCCGATGGCCAGGTATCTACCGGGGGCGTTCAGACGTTTCGGCTGCGTTCCCCATCGGGCGCTCTGCAGCAGTTGGCTGCGGCCCCCGCAGGTATGTTTCCGGGCGCAGCAGGTGTTTCCGAGCAGGAGTGGCTGCTGGTCACGGAGCCGCTGCTGGAAGCGGGCATCTGGGAAGTCTCGGCCGCCCCCGCGGCGACTGCGGCTGCGGCTGCGACACCGGTGCGGGCACGGGATGGTCAGGACCGGGAGCCGCTGCTGGAATTCGCCGTGAATGCGGCAATCGAGACGGAGGTCGACCTGCGACCTGCAGCGTCGTTGCCCGCGGCGGCCGAGACAGCGGTTGCCGAACCTGCATGGCTGACGTTCGGATCGGTCACCGGCTGGCTGATCCTGCTGGCGCTGCTCCTGCTGGCCGTTGACTGGGTGCTGCACCAACGACGCTGGCTGGCGTAATCGACGGTGTGGTGTGCACGCCCCGGACGAGGATGATCTGGAGCCCTGAAAAAGCCGCCAGGCGGCCGCGCCTGAGCCGCTGGGCACCGCGTATGAGCCGCAGGGCGGCAGCCCGCGGGTAAAGTGCACTGGCTACGCACTGCTAACGCCGCCGCCACGACCGCGCACCAGGGTGCGAATCGCAACCATGGGCTTCCACCGCGCATGAGCCGCAGGGCGGCCCCACATGAGCCGCAGGGCGGCAGCCCGCGGGTAAAGAGCCCTGGCAACGCACTGCTGACGCCGCGGGCAGGGGCGCGCACCAGGGTGCGAAGGCGTCACCGGGGGCTTCCGCCCGTCCGCTCAATCGCGCCAGGGCCGCGCACCAGGGTGCGAATCGCAACTGTGGGCTTCCGCCCCACATGAGCCGCAGGGCGGCCGCACATGAGCCGCAGGGCGGCAGCCCGCGGGTAAAGAGCCCTGGCAACGCACTGCTGACGCCGCGGGCAGGGGCGCGCACCAAGGTGCGAAGGCGTCACCGGGGGCTTCCGCCCGTCCGCTCAATCGCGCCAGGGCCGCGCACCAGGGTGCGAATCGCAACCGGGGGCTTCCGCCGCATATGAGCCGCAGGGCGGCAGCCCGCGGGTAAAGTGCTCTGGCTACGCACTGCTAACGCCGCCACGACCGCGCACCAGGGTGCGAATCGCAACCATGGGCTTCCTCCGCTCATGAGCCGCAGGGCGGCCGCACATGAGCCGCAGGGCGGGAGCCCGCGGGTAAAGAGCCCTGGCTACGCACTGCTGACGCCGCGGGCAGAAGCACGCACCAGAGTGCAAATCGCAACCGGGGGCTTCCACCACACTTGAGCCGCAGGGCGGCAGCCCGCGGGTAAAGTGCCCTCGCTACGCACTGCTGACGCCACGGACAGAAGCGCGCACCAGTGTGCAATTCGCAACCGTGGGCTTCCGCCACACCTGAGCCGCAGGGCGGCAGCCCGCGGGTAAAGTGCCCTGGCTACCCACTGCTGACGCCACGGACAGAAGCCCGCACCAGAGTGCAATTCGCAACCGGGGGCTTCCGCCACACATGAGCCGCAGGGCGGCAGCCCGCGGGTAAAGTGCCCTGGCAACGCACTGCTGACGCCGCGGGCAGAAGCACGTACCAAGGTGCGAATCACAACCGGGGGCTTCCGCCCGCCCGCTCAGGGGCGGACAGGGACGCGCACCAGGGTGCGAATCACAACCGGGGGCTTCCGCCCGACCGCTCAGGGGCGGACAGGGACGCGCACCAAGGTGCGAATCACAACCGGGGGCTTCCGCCCGACCGCTCAGGGGCGGGCAGGGACGCGCACCACGGTGCGAAATCGCAACCGGGGGCTTCCGCCCGCTCGGGAGCAGCGCAACGCGACTGGTTTTCAACAACAATTGCGGGCAGCGACCTGGCATCTCTGTCCGGCCCCT
>JBEAUF010000222.1:0-2937 GCA_041161565.1 Planctomycetota bacterium
GGCGTCAGCCGCTGCGCAGATCGCGGAATCTCCGCGGCCTCCAACCCTCAAAACGCCGAGCCCCTGCGGCGGGTCTATCCATCTCTCTCGCCATTCTCGGATAGCTGCCGTTGCGCGACCCAAAAAGGCGGCACCAGGGCCGCTACCCAGACGATCGCTTTCGAACTACTCACCTGAGCACATCGGCCCGGAGATGCACCCACGGATTTCCCAGGCACTCAGCTGCCCGCCCCGGGGGTGGGGGGATGGGATCGTCGGACGCTTATGTTGACTCCTTCCACGGGACCGCTCGAGATCGGATAGTCATACCAGTTGAGAGTTCCCGTTTCGGTGGCCCTGCAGTGTGTTGGCCATAGCCTGAAGGACGCGAATACCGGCTGCTCTCGCGCGTCGGCACCAGTCATCAGGGAAGCTGGCGGCCGATGACTTGCTTCCCTGAGTAAAGATCTGAGCGAGGGCTTCCTGGCGACGCTGAGCTTCATTCCTCTCAGGTTTCTGCAGCGCCAGCGGTGGAGCAACCACCTGCCGCTGGCGACTCCCACGGCGAATCACTCCCGGCTATCACAACCAGCGCAGCGGTCCTTCTCGCGGGGACATTCCATCTCCAGGGCAAAAAACCCATCCTCCTGGTGGTAGCCAACCGGTGAGGAGTGCGAACAGCCAAAAAACGCGGTACAATTAGTTTGCGAACATCTTGGCCCCCTGCTGTTGTGTGTTCTGGTAACCACACCTCTATCAGACCGAGACGACCACACTCCGCGCCCCCCAAAAAAACCTTTTTTCCATCCCGCTCACCCTGTTTGGCTTTGAACCGGAAAAAGGGCTCGGCCTGTTACCACGAATCGATGACAATCGCCCGCGACATTCGCTGCGAGGGACATCGAAACGATGGGATACCGCCAAAGAGTCGCGTTTCGCTCCGTCGAAACGTATACCCACGTATCAGGAGAGAATTCATGACAACGCTCGACGAAATTGAACATGCCGTAAGTACGCTGCCGAAAGCGCAAAAGTACGAACTCTTTCATTTTCTTGCACGACAACTCGATGCGACTGCGGTTCAGGATCTGAAGCGAACATCACACAGCGTTCTCGATATCGCACCGATTCGCCTTGGCGGTTTGCTGGATTCAGGAAATGTGTCTGACGATGTCTTTGGCGAGATGCTGGAGTCAGACCAATGATGCACGGGATCGACACTGGGTTTCTGATTGCCTTCGAAGTTCAGGAGCACCCGGACCATCCTGCGGCCCGAACCACGCTCAGCAAACTCATCGCAGCTGGAGATAAATTGGCACTTGCCCCTCAGGTTCTGGCAGAGTTTCTGCACATCGTGACAGATGCCAGGCGGTTTCGGCTCCGCTCACGATGCCCCAAGCCATCGCTGTGATTGACCAATGGTGGACTGCGCGGGACGTGACTCCTGTCTACGCAGGAGATCTGGCAACTCGCCAATTTCTCATCTGGCTGCGTCAGCATTTCCTTGGTCGCAAGCGTCTACTGGATACACTGCTTGCGGCCACATACTGGCAGGCTGGTGTTTCGTCGTTGTTAACGACAAACCCTGCAGACTTCACTGTCTTTGGTTGCTTTCATTGTGTAACGCCTCAAGGTTGACTTCTGCATGGCAGAATTAAAACCGTGGTATCAGGTTGTCACTCCTCGCGAAGATCGTAACCGTTCGCAGAACGGGTCTTTTCTGAATTGGTGAACTCGGACATTCTTCGCGTATGAGCGAAGGAACGCTGATCAAACCAGACTGTATTCCGCAGGAGGCGTGGGACCAAAGCGGTCCTGCGGCACGCGCCTGTCTTCTGATGTTGGTGAGAAAGCTCGAGGAACTCGAGCGCCGACTTGGCATGAACTCGGGGAATGCGTCGCTGCCACCGTCGAGCGACAGACCGGGACAGCAGCCAGTGAGCACGGCAAAGCCGAAATCCAGACGCAAATGAGGGGGTCAGTCTGGGCATGTGAAACGCACTCGCTCTCTGATTCCGACGGAAGCGTGTGACCGGGTGGTACATCATCGTCCCGGGGCGTGCAGCGATTGCGGTGCGAAACTCAGCGGTGACGACCCGAATTCCAAACGCCATCAGATTACGGACCTCCCACCGGTTAAGCCGATTGTCACGGGACACCAGGTCCACACGCTTCAGTGTCCGGATTGCGGGCATCGCAATCGAGGCCAACTGCCCGCGACCGTGCCACCCGGGTGCTTTGGGCCTCGAGTCGTGGCGGACGTCACACTGCTGAGTAGTTTTGGGAGACTCAGCCAACGGATGATCTCCGGAATACTTCAAGACCTGTATCAGTTGAAAGTAGCTGACGGACAAATCAGCCGTCTGCAGAGCGTCGGACGCAAGGCTCTCCAGGCGGGATACAACGACATAGTGGCGGACGTTCGAGATTCCGCTGCCCTGCATATCGACGAAACAGGCTGGCGTCAGAACGGCAACAAGGCCTGGTTGTGGACCGTCGTTGGGAAGCTGGCGACGTTGTTTGCCGTGCGGCCTTCGCGTTCCCGTAACAAGGTTCATCATCTGCTGGGTGATGGATTTCAATGGCATTGTGGTCTGCGATCGCTATTCGGCCTACAACCATCTGGCCGATGACTGCCGCCAGTTCCGCTGGGCTCACCTGCTGCGCGACTTTCAGGCCATGATCGATCGCGGTGATGTTTCTGCCGAAATTGGCACGCGCCTGAAAGAATCCGGGCAGGAACTGATTCACCATTGGAATCGACTGAAGTCGAAGAACATTCAGCGGGCTACGTTCGACCATTACAATCGCAAGCTGCGAGGTGAAATCCTCGACACGCTTCACGACGGTGCTCTTTGCGGCGAGCCGAAGACCGCAGAAACCTGTAGACGTCTGGGTAACGAGTGTTACAGCCTGTTTGTATTTGTGCATCACGAGGGAGTGTCGCCCACCAACAAC
>JBEAUF010000247.1:0-5279 GCA_041161565.1 Planctomycetota bacterium
GTTTGCCAGCGTTTTTGCGGCGCAGTGGGGATCGAAGAAACGCTCGCGGCAGGGATGCGGCTCAGCAGGAGCTTCGCCCTCCCGACACTGCGTCTTGCCAGAAAGCCAATGCCATTGGGCTCCCGCCCGGCGGCTCATCTGTGGCGGAAGCCCCGAGTTACGATTCACACCCAAGTGCGCGCGGCGTCAGCAGCGCGTTGCCAGGGCTCTTTACCCGCAGGCTGCCGCCAGGCGGCTCATGTGTGGCGGAAGCCCCCGGTTGCGATTCGGCACCTTGGTGCGCGTACTGCCCGCGGCGTCAGCGTCGCGTGCCAGGGCTCTTTACCCGCGGGCTCCCGCCCGGCGGCTCATCGCATTTTCCCACCGCGTTTTCCACTCGCGTTTTCCCCTCGCGTTTCCACCGCGTCGCCTCAACCCGACCGCCAGCCTCCGCACGGCCAGAGCGGCAAATACGCATGTTCTCAATCCGGCCGTTCCAGCCAGCGTCCGGCATTGCGATCGGTCACCGCCCGCAGCACCCGCAGAAACAGGCCCATCGCTCCCAGACCAACGAAAAATATCACAGTCTCTGCTGCATCTCCGGACAGGGTTCGAGACATGCCGTCGTCGAGAATCCAAACGAGGCCCACCAGCGGTGCAAAGCCGGTGAGTCCCAGGGCATCGGCCGGGCCGCGCAGCACTTCCAGGAAAAACACGCCGACCAGATGCAACAGGCAGTAACCAAACAGAATTCCCAGCGCGGAGGCGGTGGCTTTGAGTGTGGAGCGAGTAATCAGCGAGCACAGACCACCGACTCGCAGGGCAAGCGTCAGGTGCTGCCAGTAGATGACGAGGACCAGCAGCTGGGCGAACGGGGCGTCATACTGCTTTTCGATGACCCAGAAATTTCCCCACACAGAAAATCCGGAGCCGGACAGCATGGACAGCAACACGAGCACTCCGAACGGCAGCATCAGCAGATTTCGAAACCGTGCCGCCGCGGCGAGTTTCTGCTGGACGATCCGGGTGGATGTGAGGGGCACAGTGAGCAGCACCGCCAGTGTTTCCCGTTCCCGCTCAGCGACGATGGCGCGTGCAGCGAGGCTCTGCACCTGCAGGACGCCCAGCAGCAACAGGCAGATCTGCAGCACGACGCTCGCCCCGATCGGAGTCACTCGGAGTTCGGAAGTCACCATCAGCCAGACGAGGATTACGAGGACCACGCTTAAGACCACGTGGGTGCGGGTTCGACAGGTGATCGACCCGCTGCACTCCCGAGCTGCCAGTGGCTGATCGGGCGGCCAGCGGAATTTTGCGGCGGGATCGCGTTGCCCGGCTCCCGTTGTGGCGGGGCGATGAGCCGTGGTGGCCGCTGCGGGCAGTTCTGCGGCCGGCGGTGCCTCTAACGTGGCGTTCACGTCCACGGCCATCTTTGTCGCGGTCGGCGTTCGGCCGGGCCGGTGGGTGGGCGGGTGATCAATTGCGGCGTCGGAGTTTCGGGGCGTCAGTGCTTCGCGAATTGAGCGTTTCAGCAGCACGAGCGGCGCTTCCCAGCGCCAGCGGGAAACCACAAAGCCGCTGGCAAGCAGCAGCAGCAGCGAAAGAGACAGCGGGGCCGCGATGATCAGCAGGGTGACCACAATGTCTGCACTGCTGAACCCCAGCGCCGGAAAAACCGAATCCGCCAACCTCCAGAATGCCGTGAACAGCATCCACATGGGTAACTCACCCAGGATTGTTTGCTGAAAGGGCCAGACCTGGGCCACGCCGAGGAGTACGGGTCCGAGGAGCAGCAGGAGCAGCGTGAAGAGCGTCCCCCAGAAGGCCTGAAGCGGGCTGCTGACCAGGCTGGACCAGAAGATCGCGACGGAATTCACCTGCAGGGCGGCGAGGGTCATCAACAGCACAGACACGGCCAGCTGTGCGGCGGAGAGACCACCGAGCGCGTAACTGATCGCCATCACGGGGAGGCTGACGAGAATCGCGGAAAACACCAGCTGCAGACTCCAGAGAAACTTCTCCCACACCAGTTTTGCGGGGGAAATTCGGGAAATGAGCAGCAGTGGCAGAGTCTGCCGCACACGTTCGGAAGCGATCGTGGCACTGGCAGAGACGGGTAGCAGGAGGTAGATCGTGACCAGATTGCAGACCAGCAGAACCTGGGCGAGGCCGGCGCCTTGTCCGAGGGCGTCGAAACCGCTGTCGCCGATGGTTGAGGCGTAGAACGGCAGAATGATGATGATCTGCACAAGCACCAGGAGCGAGCGTACCCACCACAACCGCCGGTGCTGGGACAGTTCCAGCGCCTGCCGCCTGAGCAGCGGGAATTCGAGGGCCCACTTCATGCTTTACTCCCGTCCCCCCGGTTTTGGGGTGCGTGCAGTCTACTGCAGGCAGTCTGCCCGCGGCGAGGAAAGGTTACACGCTGCGCACCGCGGAATCCACCCCCAGCCCGGTGTCGAAATGCCAAAACCCTCCGGGCGACCGGCCAATGGCGTCGAAGTGCTCTGACACGCCGTGAAAAAACAGGTGCGACGCAGAAGAACAAGGCTGGGATGGCGAAAACGACGAAAGCCGCAGGTATTTACACCCACCCCCTTACACACGTGCTGTGAACACGAGCTCTGAATTCCCCGTATTTCTCTGTGAAACTCTGTGTACTCTGTAGTTAAAAAGAAACTCCAGCCGCCCGCCGCATCGCCATCCCGGCTGCCCCCACCGGCACTCAACACTGCGGAATCCGCGGACTTGGCGGGGAAGCGGTCGCTTTCGCAGTCGGGGCGAGCCGGGTAATTCAATTCCCGGCTGGACTCAAAGCCGATTACTGGTTAGACTTCTGAGTTCTTCGCATGCTGCGCCACATTTGTCTCCGGGACGTCCCGAAGCGGTGCTGCATGTCTGGCCTTAACCCCGAATCCGAAGTTGGCCTGCTGCGGCCTCCGTCAGCCAGCTTCGATCGGAAAAGCGGGAACAACATGGTCGATCGGAACCTTTTGCGTGAGTTCAACATTGATGAGTCGGAACTGGATGCGGTGATTTCCGCGTCGTTCCCCGATTTCGCCGAAGAAGACATCTACCACGAACAGGCTCAGGCTTATGACCTGAATCAAATCCTCACGGGCACCATCGTCCGCGTGGACAACGAAGAAGTTGTGGTGGACATCGGTTATAAGAGTGAAGGTGTGGTTCAGCGGGACGAATGGGACCCCAGCGAACCGCAGCCCGAAGTCGGACAGCAGATTGAGGTCGAACTGGAAGAGTTCGAAGACTCGATCGGGCTCATCGTGCTCTCCAAACGCAAGGCCGACCGCCGTCGCGAATGGGAAAAGATCATCAGCACGCACCAGGAAGGCGACATTGTTCGCGGCCAGGTGATTCGCAAGATCAAGGGCGGCCTGCTGCTCAATATCGGCGTCAACGTGTTCCTGCCGGCCAGCCAGGTGGACATTCGTCGCCCCAACGACATTGCAGAATACATCGGTCATGACATTGAGTGCATGATCCTGAAGATTGACGAAGCACGCCGCAACATCGTGGTGTCCCGTCGTCGGCTGATCGAAGAAGAGCGCGAGAAGATGAAGAAATCGCTGCTCTCCGACCTCCAGATCGGTCAGATCCGTCGCGGCACTGTGAAGAACATCGCCGACTTCGGCGCCTTCGTGGACCTCGGCGGCATCGACGGCCTGCTGCATATCACGGACATGAGCTACGGCCGCATCAGCCACCCGACCGAAATGGTCAAGATCGATGACGAAATCGAAGTCGTGGTGCTGAACATCGACTACGAAAAAGAAAAAATCGCCCTCGGCCTCAAACAGAAATCTCCCAGCCCGTGGGCCAACATCAGCACCAAATACCCCGTCGGCTCCCGCGTTCAGGGCGAAGTCGTCAATGTGCTCTCCTACGGTGCCTTCGTTAAGCTCGAAGACGGCATTGAAGGCCTCGTGCACATCAGCGAAATGTCCTGGACTCGCCGCGTGAATCACCCCAGCGAACTCGTGGCCATCGGCGACAAAGTCGAAGTCATGGTCCTGGGCATCAACGAAGAAAAACAGGAAATCTCGCTGGGCATGAAGCAGACTCAGCCCAATCCCTGGGACGAAGTCGCTGCTCGCTACCCGGTCGGTTCCATCGTCAAAGGCACCGTCCGCAACCTCACCAACTACGGTGCGTTTGTGGAACTCCAGGAAGGCGTCGACGGACTGCTCCACATCAGCGACATGTCATGGACCCGCAAGGTCTCCCATGCCAATGAAATCCTGAAGAAGGGCGACCCGATCGAGTGCCAGATTCTGTCGGTCGACGAAGGCCGCCGCCGCATCGCTCTGGGCCTCAAGCAGCTCGCTGAAGACCCCTGGGCAACTCGTATCCCCCAGAAATACGCCCCCGGCCGCATGGTCACGGGCAAAGTTACCAAAATCACCAACTTCGGCGTCTTCATCCAGCTGGAAGATGACCTCGAAGGTCTCCTCCACGTCTCCGAACTCGCAGATCACAAGGTCGAGCATCCCGAAACCCTGGTGTCTGTCGGACAGGAACTGGAAGTCCGAGTCCTCCGCGTGGACACCAACGATCGCAAGATCGGACTCAGCCGCAAGACCGAAGTGAAGGAACCCGAACCAACCGCCACCGACGCAGCCGCCCCGGCAGCCGCCGCCACCACCGCAGCCGCCGCCCGCCCCCGCGAAGAACTCAAAGGCGGCACCGGCTCCGGCTCCGGCCCACTCTTCTCACTCGGATCCTCCGAAGAGAAGCCCCAGTCCTGAACGGCTCGACGGACGCATGCGTCCGCCATTGAGCGATGAAACTGAAGAACCCAGGCAACGTCAGTTGCCTGGGTTTTTTCGTTGAGGGAGAGGTTGAAAGGTACCACCGCGCTGCCCAAATCCCGAGCGGGCGGGCGGAAGCCCCCGGTTGCGATTTCGGCACCCTGGTGCCCACCCCTCCCCGCGGCGTCAGCAGCAATGTGAGCGGACGGGCGGAAGCCCCCGGTTGCGTTTCGCACCTTGGTGCGCGCCCCTGCCCGCGGCGTCAGCAGCCACCTGAGCGGGCGGGCGGAAGCCCCCGGTTGCGTTTCGGCACCCTGGTGCCCACCCCTGCCCGCGGCGCGTCGCAGCGCTCTTTACCCGCGGGCTCCCGCCCTGCGGCTCATCTGTGGCGGAAGCCCACGGTTGCGTTCACGCACCTTGGTGCGCCCCTGCCCGCGGCGTCAGCAGCCATATGAGCGGGCGGGCGGAAGCCCCCGGTTGCGTTTCGGCACCCTGGTGCCCACCCCTGCCCGCGGCGCAGCGCTCTTTACC
>JBEAUF010000206.1:0-4219 GCA_041161565.1 Planctomycetota bacterium
TTGAGCAATCCCGCATCCGCTCGCCGCTTCGCCATCCCATCACCGAGCTCCTGCCTGAGTTGCAATACAACTGACTCCTTCACCCGACACACTCCCGAACCCCCGTCGCCCATATCACTGCCTTTCAACCTCCGGATCGGCCCAGCAACATGTCCACTGCCGCAGCAACAGAACATCTCACGGCCGTCCTGCAGAAAATGGCCGGCCCACAGGCCACCCCGCGCGCTGACCAACTCGCTGCCGTCGCTGCCATCCTGCAGCCTGCTGCCCGCGTGCTCGTCGTCCAGGCCACCGGCTGGGGCAAAAGCGCCGTCTACTGGGCCGCCACCGCCGCACTTCGCAGCCGAGGCGGTGGCACCACACTCGTCATCTCGCCCCTCCTCGCACTCATGCGCAATCAGGTGGCCGCCGCCAGCAAGGCCGGTCTGCGCGCCGAAAGCATCAACAGCACCAACATCGAAGACTGGGATCCCATCTTCCTCGCACTCGAAAACAACCAGCTCGACGTCCTGCTGGTCTCACCCGAACGACTCGGAAATCCTGCCTTCGCAGCACGCCTGCCACGACTGCTCAAACAATCCTCCCTCATCGTCATCGATGAAGCCCACTGCATCAGCGACTGGGGCTTCGACTTCCGCCCCGACTATCAACGACTCGCACGCTCACTCCTCGCCGCTCCCAACGCAGCCGTCCTCGCCACCACCGCCACCGCCAACCAGCGAGTCACCGAGGATGTGCAAACACAACTCGGCACGCACGCCCAGGTTTTCCGCGGCACACTCGCACGCACCTCGCTCCGACTCTCCGTCATCCCCAAACTCAACGCCGCTGAACGCTTCGCATGGATCGCCGAAGCTCTCACCACACTGCCCGGATCCGGCATCATCTATGCACTCACCGTGGCCGAAGCCGAACGACTCGCAGCCTTCCTCCGTGAATGTGGTTTCGATGTCCCCGCCTACACCGGACAGCTGGAAACAGAGCAACGCCTGCTGATCGAAGAACAACTCCGCCGCAACGAACTCAAAGCCGTCGTTGCCACCTCAGCCCTCGGTATGGGCTACGACAAACCCGATCTCGGCTTCTGCGTCCACCTCGGCTCGCCAGGCACCCCCGTGGCCTACTACCAACAAATCGGACGCGCTGGCCGTGCACTCGAACACGCAGAAGCCATCCTGCTCCCCGCCAGCAACGATGAAACGATCTGGGATTACTTCGCCACCGCCAACGTTCCCGACAAGGCCAGCGCGGAACGTGTGCTCCAGTCACTCAGGGCACAGCCGCAATCCATCATCGACCTCGAAGCCAACACCGCCATTCGCCGCGGACGCCTTGAAAACCTCCTCAAAATCCTCGCTGTTGATGACGCTGTCAAAAAAGACGGCAGCAAATGGGCAGTCACCGGAAATACCTGGACGCACAACACCGCAAAATGGGATGCCCTCGTAGCCGGACGACGCGAAGAAGCAAACCTCATGCGCGACTATGCCCAGGGGCGCGGTTGCCTCATGGCATACCTGCAACAGGCACTCAGTGACCCCAACCCCGCGCCCTGCGGAATCTGTTCCGTCTGCTCCGGAAAACTGCCCCAGCCCGGAACAACCCCCTCGGCAATCCTCGTAACTCGCGCACGCAGCTTCCTCAGACAACAGGATCACGTCATCGAACCCCGAAAACTCTGGCCCAAAGGCTGCTCCCGAAAAGGCTCCATCTCCGCGAAAATCTCCGCCAGAGCCGTCGCGTTTGCCGATGATCCAGGCTGGACTCAGGAACTCGAAGAACTCAAACGCAGCGGCTCGGCCGTCATCCCACACGAACTGCTCGAAGGCGCCGTTAACCTCCTCGTCCGCTGGAAACATCACTGGGAACGCCGCCCAGCGATCGCCGTTCCCGCACCCGCATTCGGTGCTGAAATGCAGAGCAACCGCCAGCTGGCAAAACACCTCGCCAACATCGGAAAACTGCAATTCCTCGACGGCTTCACCTGGCAGGGCAATCCCGTCCCCGAAAACATTCCCAGCACCCCACACGTCAACCACCTCGAACGAGCACTGCAGTTCAACGGCTTCCAAAACCCACCCAGCGGCCCCGTACTGCTCTGCGCCACCACCGCACGCTCCTGCTGGACACTCACACTCGCCGCCACCCTGCTGACCGAAGCCGGAGCCCCCAGCGTCCTGGGCATGGTTCTCCACAGACTGCCATAGGCCACTGGCGGAATGACGAAACGGTGGTCAAAACACCTGCTTCAACAAAGCTGCCGAAAACACCAAAACCCGAGCAGCAGAATCACAAATCCACCAACCGCCTGTCCTCGAAACAGAATTGCTGAATTCCGAACTCACTGTCCTGCTCTGTGAACCTCTGTGCACTCTGTGATCAAACACGCCCCCGCATCCGCGCACCACCTCGGCACCCCACACTGGTGGCTGACGCACGGATGCTCAGCCGAGCTCCGCAAGTGGCGAACGCTGATCCATCACATACTGAGGCCGACCCGCAAAATCCCGCAAGGTCGTGTCCAGACTGATCCCCAGATGCCGGTACAGCGTCGCCAGCACCTCACCGAAATGCACCGGACGTTCCGCAATCTCAGCACCCAGCCGATCCGTGGCACCAATCACCTGACCAGTTCGGAAACCACCCCCGGCAAGCAGACCACCGCCGACCTGAGGCCAGTGATCGCGGCCGGCATCTTTGTTGATCGTTGGAGTGCGACCGAATTCGCCCCACGCCACCACCGCCACGTCCTTGTCCAGACCCCGTTCGTGAAGGTCCGAAATCAAGGCACTCAGACCCTGATCAAACTGCGGCAGGTGGGTATTCTTCATGCCGTTGAAATTGTCGGAATGAAAGTCCCAGCGGCCAAAGTTCAGAGTCACCACGCGGCAACCGGCCTCCACAAGACGCCGCGCAACCAGGAAATGCTGCAGATTCCGCGGAGCTCCGTCACCGAAATTGCGCGCATCACCCTCCCCGTAACGCTCACGCACATGCTGAGGCTCACGCGAAACATCCAGGGCCTCAACCAAACGACTGGATGTCAGAATATCAAACGCCTGCTGCGTGAAGGAATCCATCGCCGCCAGCATTCCGCTGTTGTCCCGCGCACTGCGGAGACGATCCACGGATTTCTGCAGCGACCGACGATCCTCCAGACGCGCAGCGTCAATGCCGTTGAGCACCATGTCCTTCTGAGCAGGCCCGGAAGGGCGAAAGGCGGAATTGGAAATTCCCAGAAAGCCGGGTAACCCCGGAGAACCGTAAGGTGGATGGCCAGTGTCCGGAGACAAACCCACAAATGGCGGCACCGCAGCGTTCCGCGCGCCCAGCATTCGCGAAACTGTCGAACCAAAGGACGGCCACCCGCCAGGCGGCTGCTGACGCTTCGACCGACCCGTGTAACAGATAAACGAATCATGGTCACCGTCCGGTGAACCATACACCGATCGCAGCGGTACGCAGAGATCCATAATCCCCGCCAGACGCGGCATGTGCTCGCAGATTTCGATCCCCGGAACCGCCGTCGCAATCGGCCGAAACTCACCACGAATCTCTGCCGGAGCCTGCATCTTCAGATCGTACATGTCCTGGTGCCCAGGAGCACCACACATGTAGATCATAATCACGGCCTTCCGAGAATCACCACCACCCGCAGCCTGCTCCGCACGCAACAACTCAGGCAAACCCAGCCCACCCACCGAGAGCGTTCCCAGACGCAGCACATCCCGCCGAGATATACCGTTGCACAACGTGCGACCAGGACCGTTGATCGTCAGCATGCGAAACACTCCGGAAGAGATGGCGGGCCGGCTAAAGGCAGGGAGGATGGCGAGGCGGGAGCATCAAAGATGCAGGGCGAAAGTCTATCGGGATTATCGGACAGTGGGAACAGTTTTCGGACAAATCGTCGGCTTTCAACGCATTTCCTCCACACATCAGCGAAGGCCAGAAGCCCAGCGAACGTGAAGGTCCCTCGATCACCGCAAAAAGCAGGAAAGGCGTGCGGGGGATGTCAATCCCCCGGTAAGTGCCCTCGACCGAAACGAACCGCACTGTCATCGCCGCCAGCAACGCCTTGCCAGCACCCTTTACCCGCGGGCTACCGCCCAATTGCCGTGGCTTTCTGGCACGACGCAGTGCCGGGAGGGCGAAGCTGGGATGACGAAACGGTGTAAACAAGGGCAAATTGGGAGGTTTCAGTTCCGCCTGCCAGTTG
>JBEAUF010000208.1:0-14726 GCA_041161565.1 Planctomycetota bacterium
AGTGAGAAGTGAGAAGTGAGAAGTGAGAAGTGAGAAGTGAGAAGTGAGAAGTGAGAAGTGAGAAGTGAGAAGTGAGAAGTGAGAAGTGAGAAGTGAGAAGTGAGAAGTCAGAAGTCAGAAGTCAGAAGTCAGAAGTGAGAAGTCAGAAGTCAGAAGTCGCGGTGCAGCAGTGTGACCCAGGAGACGCGACGTGTGGCCACATTTCGCAGCTTGCGGGCACTCCGCACGCTCCGTGCAGAGCTGGGCAGGCCCAAATTATACGGCTTTCCTGCGGCGGCAAATGAGTAGCCAGGCGGCGGTGCTCCAGAGCAGCCCGTTTGCAGCAACAATCAGCCAGCCCCAGTGTCCCGTGCGGCCCCAGTAGCCTGCGATTGTGATCAGTGGAAACTGCAGGATGCTGTTGCACCAGTTCATCACGACAGCATACGTCGGCAGTGGTGCACCGGTTTCGAATGCCCGCATGGACGCACCGTAGCCTGTCAGCACCGAAGTCAGGTACAACGCATAGTAGCCGAGGCTCAATACCGGGATGATCAGCAGGGGTGATCTGAAGAATGACGGCCGGTGTTTGGAGGGCCCCGCCGCGGCGGGGGCCTGGTAGGGAGATTCGGCTGCCATATGGTTGATCCATGTTTGTTACATACAGAGGGGCTGCTGGCAGAGCATACATTTCTCCGCCACAGAGTTGCAATTACGTCCAGGCGTCGACCAGTGTCTGCCAGTGTCGTGCCTGCTGCAGCACCGCAGCGGCGATGGCCGCGGGCTGAAGTTGCAGGTCTGCTGCCAGTGATGCCGGGAACCGTTGAATGGCTGCGGCAAGCTGACCGATGTCGGTCCCCGGAGGTTGTTCCGCCAGCAGGGAGCAGACCGGGGTGCCGGCAGGAACAGTGGTGCCGGCCGCCGGACAGTCGGCTGCGCGAATACCGCAGGCCGTCAGCAGCGGGACTGCCGGGATCTCAGGAAAGCGAAGTTCATTCCGGGACCAGATGATCAGCTGGACGCGGAGCGGGTGCTGCAGCAGGTGGAATGGACTGGCGGAACTGTTGGGAATTTCCGGATTGGCCAGGAAATCTACGGCGTTCCAGCCACCCGTGGATTCATAGATCCAGTGCGAGGCCGGAATACGCGGATTGATTTCCAGAAGCCAGCAGGTTTCGTTTGTCAGCAGCAGATCCATGCCGAGGATTCCGCGGGGGTTGCCGCAGCGGGACATCAGCAGCTGAGCGGTGTCGTGAAGCGCAGATGCAAGCCGTGGCGGTATTGATAGCGGGCCGAGGTTACCGCAAAAGCGAAAGCCGCCGGCATTGAGTTCCGGCCAGCCGGAAAACTGCAGAGACATGCCAACGAGTGTTGTCAGTGCGCCGTCGCAGGCGACGAGGATTGAGCAGGTCAGGCCGGCGAGTTCCTGCTGGAAGCAGCCCGGTGGTCGCGTCGTTTGTGAAGCCAGCGTTTGCCGCAACTCATCCGTCAGCCGCTGTACGCCGAGGCCGCCTGAAGATAAGGTGGGCTTCCAGAGCCAGCGACCGCTGTGCGGGGGCGGCTGTTGCTGCAGCGTGTGCGGGTACTTCACCTGCGTCGAACCAGACTCCGCAATCGCTGCTGCGATATCTTCGGTTTGACGCAGTCGGCTGACGGCAGCGAGTGGCAGGCCGAGTACTGGTCGGGCAAGGGCCAGTTGTCTGAGCAGCTCGGGGTGGTGTTCCAAACCGCCTGCCCAAAGCAGTGGGATGTCGGGCGGGATTTCAGCGAGCAGCTGCGGAAGTTCGCTGAATGCTGCGATGGGACCGAGGTACTGACCGCCACACTGCTGCAGCAATTCCAGCAGATCCTGATCACCGAAGCAGTCGGCACAAAGCGGCTGGTAGTCGGCTGCGGCAGCAGATCTCGCGAGCGATCTGGCGGAGGCTGCGGCGATGATCAGGGACCGCTGTGTGTGTGGCCTGGTGGGAGCGTTTGTTTGCAGGATGGCGGGTGGTGTGTGGGGCATCAGAGGGAAATGGCACCCTGGCAGCATTCTTCGGCGGGACCTTCGAGCTGCAGCGAGCCGCCAGGCTGAAGGTGTACGAGTAGCAGCCCGCCGGTCATGTGGACGTGAATCGGCCGGGAGTGATCAAACAGGCCAATGGCGGCGCCAGCCAGAGCCACGGCGCAGGCACCGGAACCGCAGGCCAGCGTTTCACCGGAGCCGCGTTCCCAGACTCGCACACGTACCGTGTTGGTTTGGATAACTTCGGTGAATTCAACATTTGTGCGATTGGGGAAGGCCGTGTGGTGTTCGATTACCGGTCCGAGCTGTTCCAGCGGGACTTCCGACAGTTGTCGAACGAAGAGCACCAGATGAGGGTTTCCGGGGTCAGCGTGGAGGGGTGTTTGCAGGAGCCCGGGCACGTGGACATCGGCGAGTTCCACATGGCGGGCGAAGCAGGCGGGTGTGGGGAGTTCTGGTTTGAGTGCCCTGGGGGCCGGGGGAGTGATGCGAACTTTGCCACTGATGTGTGGGTGGGATTCGAGCTGGAGGACTTCGGCGTGGATGCTGCGGCCATGCATTTCGATGGTCATGGATCGCGGGGCGTGGTTGTTGTGATGCAGCCAGAGGGCCATGCAGCGGAGTGCGTTGCCGCAGAGCGATCCTTCGCTGCCGTCTGAGTTGAACATTCGCATGCGGGCATGACAGCCATCGAGGGTGGGTGGCAGCATGAGCACGAGGCCATCGCCGCCGACGGAGCGATGGCGGTCGCTGAGTCGGCGGGCGAGTGTTTCGGGGTGCGGGGGGGCTGGCTGGCTGAAGGCATCAATGAAGATGTAGTCATTGCCGCAGCCATGCATGCGAATGTAGCGGAGGGCGGACATTCGTGGCCACCTGCTATTCGAGTTCGTCGGCGGCCGTGGTTTGTTCGCTGAGGGTCCAGCGGAGGTAGGCTTCGAGGAAGCCGTCGAGTTCTCCGTCGAGCACCAGCGAGGGGTTGCCGAGTTTGAGTCCGCTGCGAACGTCCTTGACGAACTGGTCGGGGTAGAGGACGTAGTTGCGAACCGTCATGCCACCGAAACCGATCTTGGACTTTTCTCCGTGTCGCGCGGCCACTTCGGCTTCGCGTTTGTCGAGCTCGATCTGGTAGAGCTTGGCGACCAGCATTTTCCGGGCGGTGGCGCGGTTTTGATGCTGGCTGCGTTCGTTCTGGCAGGCGGCGACGACACCCGTGGGGATGTGGGTCAGGCGGACGGCGGATTCGGTTTTGTTCACTTTCTGTCCGCCCGCACCTCCTGAACGATACTTGTCTTCGCGCACGTCCTTTTCCCAGTTGACTTCGATCTCGAAGTCCTCATCAACTTCCGGGACCACATCGACACCGGCGAAGGACGTGTGTCGGCGGCCTGCGGAATCGAAGGGGCTGATGCGGATCAGGCGGTGGTTGCCCGTTTCGCCGCGGAGGTAACCGTAGACGTAGTCGCCGCGAATCAGGAGGGTGGCGTTGCGAATCCCGGCTTCCTCTGCCGGTGAAATATCCACTTCCTCCACCTGAAAGCCGCGGCGTTCGCCCCAGCGAATGTACATGCGCATGAGCATTTCAGCCCAGTCGGCGGAGTCGGTGCCACCTTCGCCGGCCTGCACGGTGACGTAGGCTGCACAGGCGTCTTCCGGCCGCGACATTGTGGTCTGCAGCTCCACTCGGTCGACTTCCGCGGACAACGCTTCAGCGGCAGTGCGGAGTTCAGCAAGGGAGTCCGGTGAGGATTCTTCGTCAGCGAACTCCATTAACACCTGCAGGTCGTCAGCGTCGGATGCAAGCTTTCGCAGAGGTTCGGCAAGATTCTTTAGTCGACGCAGTTCGTCCATGACAGTCCGGGCCTTCTGTTGGTCGTTCCAGAAGTCGGTTGCCGTCATGCGGTCATTGATTTCAGCGATGCGAGCCGTTTTGCCAGGCAGGTCAAAGACAGTCCTTGAGATGAACGACGCGACGGATGAGATCGTGACAGTGGCTGCGGAATTCGGGATCCATGGGCGCTTTCAAACGGTGGAAGAAGGTGCGGCAGGGCCTTGGCGTGAGCGGGAACTGTAGGTGGCAACTGCTGACTCAACAATTCCCAGACACACGGGAATTGTCGCGAGCTCGCAAAATCCTGAAATCGGCAGCGATTCAGAGGCGAGGATTGCGGATTTCTGCGAGGATTTTTTGTTCCAGAAGTGGGTCGCGACCCAGCGAAATCCAGCGCGATGGTCCCGTCTGACCAACCACCTGACTAAGGTCACGGTTGAGCGGCTGCGATTCAGAAAACGTCGCGCCGCCTTCGTAGTTCGCCGCCAGACCAGGCACGTCCTCGATTTCCTTATCCACCCGAACGGTCAGCACCAGCGTGTTGTTCGCGGAACTCTGCAGCAGCACCACCACCCGGCGACGGATGGACTGCAGAGTACTCTCAAGCCGATTGGACACGCCCACGGAATCCCCGTGCCAGGGCTCCAGCAACCCTGAGCCACCGCGCCAGGCCGTTTCAATCACGCCCTCCAGCTTACTCTCCCGAGCCACCTGAAAATGATTGTGATTGAGCACTCTGACTGAACGCTCCCACCACGCATCCCGCTGCGACTCGTTCAACCGAATCCCGGGACTGGCGGCCGTCGGCGATGCCAGTGGTGGGGTTGTGCAGCCACAGACCACCGCCAGCAGACATAGCAGGGCTATCAGTGTGCTGCTGCGGTCTGATCCAGTGTGCCGCACCGGAAATGCTCCAGTATGAACGGAAAGTCGGAAAGCGGAGGGGAGGCCGGAATGATTGCGGAGTCTGGCAGGCAGGGGAAAATCGCTCAAGATCGATTCCTCACCCCGCAGCCCTCGGAATTGTTCAAAATGCAAACCCAGCTTCCGGAAAATGCCCGGATTAATGCAAATCATCGCAAAAACTCCGATTTTTCCCGCGGATGATCCCCGTTCCTGCGGGCAGGATCCTTGACCCACCCCCGGATCCGCAGATAATCCGGCCCGGTTTTTGCACCCTCCCCCCGGCAACCGCCGCTCGCTCAACAAAGATCGCAGCACATGAAGCCTGAAGAAATCGAGGAATTTCGGACCATGCTCAAGCTGCTTCGGGCACGGCTCAGAGGAGACGTGGAACAAATCCGCGAAGAAGCCCTCTCCGGCTCCGAATCCGGCAACGATCAACGCTCCTCCAATCACATGGCCGAAATGGGCTCCGATGCCTGGGACCTCGAATTCTCTCTCCAACTGGTCGAAAGTGACCAAAACGTCCTCGAAGAAATCGCCCACGCCCTGAAAAAACTCGATAGCGGCTCCTTTGGTCTCTGCGAGAATTGCCTGGAACAGGGACGAGGAGAAGCCAAAGCTCGCATTGCCCGCGCTCGCCTCCAGGCCATACCCTACACACGAAACTGCATCGAATGTGAACGGGAAAAGGAAAAACGGCGTTGAAGCCCGCCTATCCACGAAATCGACTCCCCTGCTACGTCCTGCTGACCGCCGTCGGGACACTGCTTGACCTCGGCAGCAAGACCTACGTCTTCAACCGCCTCGGAGGGGTCTTCGAAACCACCGGCTGGCTCATCGATACCACCTGGCTGCGGTTCGAAGTCCACACCAGCCTCAACAAAGGTGCCCTCTGGGGAATGGGACAGGGGCTCGCACTCTGGTTTGCAGCCATCAGCGTACTGGCCTTTGCCGCCGTTAACTACTGGCTGTTCCTCCGCGGTGCCGCCCAAAGTCTCTGGCTCACCGTCTCCCTCGCCTTTGTCTCCGGTGGTACTCTGGGTAACCTCTACGATCGACTGGGACTGCACGGCGTCGCCTTTCCCGGTGAACCAGGCACCGCGCTCGCCGTTCGTGACTTCCTGCACTTTCAATTCGGCCCGCTCGACTGGGCCACCTTCAACATCGCCGACTGCCTGCTCGTCGTCGGCTCGGTCATGCTGTTGCTGCAGTCGACCCGAGCTGAACAGCCCGGCGCTCAGTCGGAATAGTTCGGTCCGGCTTCCCCGCCCATTCTCCGTAATCGGCATAAATGGCAAAACTTTTTCACTCTGCCTGACCGATACTCTGCAGGCGGCACCCATGTCGCTGCCAGGCCTGCGGGAAATGGTTCGGAGTGATTGAGGATGGATGAGATGGCAGCAGCGCGGGCAGGCTGTTGGGTGTTGCGCCGTTTGGGCCTTCGCAGCCGCAGAGTACAGCTGGCGATGCTGATGTTGTCAACAGCCGCCGCCGCAGTTTCTGCGGAGGAAATCCGCGTTTCTGATGACCGTGTGCTCGGTGTACCGCAGGCTGTGCATGCACCAGCGGAGACTTTGGAAACAGCGGAACCGTCGGATGCGTCTGCAGAGCGGCTGGAGGCTTTGGAAAAGATTGTTGCCGATCTGCAGCGGCAGGCGGCGAAGAAGTCATTTCCAACGCTGACGGTGAATGGTGTTTTTCAGGCGGACGCGGGCTGGATTCATCAGGATTCGGCGAGCGAAGCGGCTTACGGGCAGCTCCAGGATGGGGCGGATTTCCGTCGTGCCCGGTTGTCGGCTAAGGGGTTGGTGACGGAGTCCACCGGCTACATGCTGCAGATGGACTTTGGCTTTTTCGGTCGCCCCACTTTCACCGACGTGTGGGTTGAAAAGACCGGTGTCCCGTGGCTTGGGACGGTGCGAATTGGTCAGTGGAAGCAGCCATTCAGTCTCGAGTCGGTCAGTAGTTTTCGATACACGACGTTTATGGAGCGGAGCCTGTTATTTCAACCTTTCGTGCCGTTCCGGCATATTGGTGTGGGCTTCTATGATCACTCTGAAGATCTCAACGCCACCTGGGCGGCCTCGGTGTTTCGGACGGGGCAGGATCAGTTTGGAGCCACGCTGAGCTCAGACGGTGGCTACGGGACGGCGGAACGGCTGACGGTGTTGCCAATGTGGGAGTCTGACGGGGAGCGGTATTTGCATCTCGGAGCCGCGCACTTCTTCAATTCACCTCCGGGCGATGCGGTGGTGTTCCGCACCATTCCGGAATTCTTTGTCGGTGCCAACGGTCCCGGGGCTGTGGGGACGAGCGGTCAGGCAGTTCCCGGCGGCTCGAACGGCACTCCGTTCTTCGTATCCACCGGGAATCTGACGATGCCGTTTTACAACGTGCTGGGCACGGAGCTGTTGTGGGTGGAGGGGCCTTTCAGTGTGCAGTCGGAAGCGATGGCGGCGTTGCTGCCGGGGGCGGCCGGTTCCGCAGTGCTCCCGGGAGTCTACGCTCAGATCGGCTGGTTTCTGACGGGCGAACACCGTCCGTACGACCGCCGGACGGGGACAATCGATCGAGTAAAACCGAAAGCGGCGTTTGCGTTTGCCGGGAGCGAAGAGCGGTCGGGTGCGGGCGCTTTTGAGGTGGCCGGGCGGTTTTCATGGCTGGATCTGAGCGACAGCAGTGTCAGGGGCGGTCAGATCACGGACTACACGGTGGGATTCAATTGGTACTGGAACGCGTACACAAAGTTGGTTTTCAACTACGTGCACGCGGTTTCCAGTGTGCCGGCGCGAGAGACGGCGCACAGCGATCTGTTTGGTATCCGGGCGCAGATTGATTTTTGAGGTGATTTCAGAGCAGCCAGAAGCAGGCGATGGCGAGTGCCGTCGGCATGAGTGCTCCGAGGAACAGTTTTCCGGGGCTGATGCCTTCTCCGCCGAACGCCGGTGACGACTGCAGAATGCCGACTCCGGCGGGGTTGGGGGCGTTGGCAATAACAGTCAGACCGCCGCCTGAAACGGCACCGGCGAGCAGTGCATATTTCATGGCGTCGGAGAGGTTTGGGACCTGGCTGCCGAGCAGTGTGAGGGCCGCATTGTCGGTGATCGCCGTGAGTGCGGTGGATCCGTAGTAGAGCCACGTGGCGTTCATACTGCCAATCAGGGGTTCAAGCCACCACCGTTGCAGGGTACTGAAGGTGACGAGACCGGCGAGGAAGAAACCGACGAGCAGGCCTTCCTTGAGTTTCAGTGGGTCCTGATATTCGCGGGTGGCAGTGACGAGCCCCAGAAAGATCATGAAGACGCCGAAGAAGACGTCGGGATGATGTGAGAACAGAACGACCATAGCGAGAAAGCCGATGTGTGCGCCTGTCAGCCAAAGCGGAATAAAGCGGGGTTTTTGTTCGGGCGGCTGGAGCTGTTTCAGTTCGCGGAAGAAGACCATCACGATCAGCATGGTACTGATGAAGCAGCTGAGTGCAGCGCGCCAGCCGAATTTCTGCAGCATGATCTCCATGCCCCAGCCCCACTCTCCGGCCACCATGAGCACAGGCGGAGCGGCGAAGTGGGTGAGAGTGCCGCCAATGGAGACATTTACAAAGAGCAGCCCCAGGGTGGCGTAGGCCAGTTTTTTGCTGATGCCCTGATCGAAGTAACGCTGTTTGAGCAGCATGGCGAGCAGGGTCATGGCGGCAGGTTCGGTGATGAACGATCCCAGCAGCGGTCCGAAGGCGAGGGCGGTGAAGTAGAACGAGATGTTCGGGTTGCCCAGTGGAATCACGGACGAAACCACCTGAATGATGCGTTCCGCCAGTTGCACGACGGGGCGAGTGGCCGCCACAACCATCACCGCCAGCACGAATTTGGGTTCGGTGAAATTCAGCGACTCAATGTATTCGACCGCACCGTGGAGGCTGCCTTTGACAGCCGCGTGGCATACAAACAGTGCCGCTGCCCAGACACCGAAGACGATTTCCGTTTCGGCCAGAAAGTGCAGCAGATTTTCCTGAAGCGAACCTTCCGGGTAATGGTGCGCCCATTTGGCGAACTTTTTGACGCAGAACGTATGGAGCACGGCCAGCGCGAACAGGATGGCTGCCAGGGCTTCGATGAGGGAGGGATTCACGGGGCGATTCTTTCGGGATATTTTAAGGCCACGCGCGACCGGGTCAGAAAAACGGCCGACAGGGACCGGGAATGACGGGACTGGGACGGGAGGATCTTAGCAGAAATTCGGGGGAAATTCAGCCGGAGACAGCGCGATTTGGGCTGCATGGTGAGAATTCAGCAGCGTGGAAAAGGGGACGGCGGTGGGTGAATCGACTGCGCCCGGTGTTCTCCGGCCGGTGCCCGCGGTGCGCGTACCCCGAGCGGCTGTGTGGCGAATCGCAGCCATGGGCTCCCGCCTGCTCAGGATTTCGCAGCGCGCTGGCCATGTGATGGCCGACGCGCTGGCGAACTCAAACACCGGAATGTCAATTCAATTCGGCGTCGGCTGGCCGGGCGATGATGTCAGGCCCAGCGACTGCAGCAGTCCTGCGCGACAGTCTTCGTAAAGAAACTGCAGTCGCAGTCGCTGCCGCTCAGGGCTCACCACGCGGCGGTTGCCACCGCGACCGGTTCCCCCGGCCGCCGGCGGAGAGAACTGCGGGCTGGCCACACCGGCCAGTTCAGCGAGCGTCTGGTAGTAGGTGCGGCGGGTTGCGGTGACCGCTGCTGCCACGTTCAACAGGCGAGGTGGTTGGGGGTGTCGGGCACAGAAATCCAGAGTGCGGGTGATATCGTCGACATGCACGAGGTTCAGCCAGCTGTCCGGGTCGGCGGGAATGGGCACCCCTGCCCGGAGGTCATCAAGCCGGCGCAGGAGTCGTCCGGGGCCGTAGATGCCTGCCAGTCTGAGCACCACAGCCGCAGCCCCCTCGGCCACTGCGTACTCCTCCAGCATTCGTTCGGCTGCCAGGCATGTCCGCCCGCCCTCCTGCTCCGGCTCCGGCGGTGTGTTTTCATCAACCTCGCTGCCTCCGCAGTCGCCGTAGACGCTGGTGCTGGATGTCAACAAAATTCGCCGCGGATTTGGGGCTTCAGGGAGCCTTTGCAGGAAGCGCTGCAGTCCGTCCAGCCAGACGGCCTCCCGTGATTTCCCGGCGGTGCGGTCGTAGCCGACGCTCCAGACCACCAGTTCTGCGGCGGGCAGTGCTGGCCATGCCGCAGCGTCGGTGATGTCCAGTACCAGCGGTCGGAGACCCACGGCTGCGAATTCCTGGGCGCGGGTGGCGGAACGGGTGATTGCGGTGACCTGAGCGCCGGACTGCTGCCAGAATTTGGCCGCGCGGAATCCCGCGTAACCGCAGCCCGCAATCAGAATCGTCGAAGGGATCTCAGCGAGTTCAGTCATGTTGGCTGCCCTGTACCGGCGGCTGTCACCGGAGTAAGTCTCAGTTCGGGCGAGCGGATACCTCAGAATTGAGAATTTCCGCGGGTGGCGGTACACTCCGGACTGGCCGGAAGCCTGCTGACCGTGGTCACCCCTGTGTCTGCAGTTTCGCCCTGCTTCCCGATCATCATATTCGTCGCCTGAAAGACTTCCCACATGAATCCGCACTGTTCCCGCCGTTCGTTTCTGGCGGCGTCCGCCGCTGCCTTTGCCGCTGTAAATGCCTCGCACGCGTTTGCTGCTTCCTCCGCTGCCAAATTCGAAATCTCGCTCGCCGAATGGTCGCTGCATCGCACCATCTTCGCGGGCAAGCTGAACAACCTCGAGTTCGCGGCCACCGCCAAAAAGGAATTCGGCATCGAGGCCATCGAGTATGTGAATCAGTTTTTCAAGGACAAAGCTAAGGACGCCGCCTACCTTGCTGAACTCAAGAAACGTGCTGGTGACATTGGCGTCAAGACCCTGCTCATCATGATCGACGGCGAAGGCAATCTTGGTGATCCCGATGAAAATCGCCGTCGCCAGGCCGTCGAAAATCATTACAAATGGGTCGAGGCCGCCAAGGCGCTCGACTGCCACTCCATCCGCGTCAATGCCGGCAGTGCTGGCACGTTCGAAGAACAGCAGCAGCGGGCCGCTGACGGGCTCCGTCGACTCTCCGAATTCGCCGCCACACACAAGCTGAACGTGATTGTTGAAAACCACGGTGGCCTGTCCAGCAACGGCGCATGGCTCGCCGGCGTTATGAAGGCCGTCAACCTGCCCAACTGCGGTACGCTCCCCGACTTCGGAAACTTCCGTATCGGCGGAGACGAATGGTACGATCGCTACAAGGGCGTCGAAGAACTCATGCCCTTCGCCAAAGCCGTCAGTGCCAAGTCGCACGAATTCGACAAGGACGGAAATGAAACCAAAACCGACTACCTGAGAATGATGAAAATTGTCCTTGCCGCCGGTTACTCCGGCTACGTCGGCATTGAGTACGAAGGCGGACAGCTCGACGAATACGCCGGTATCCGCGCGACCAAAGCGCTGCTTGAAAAAGTTCGCACTCAGCTTGGGTAACCGGCAAACTTCAGAACGCAGGACGACCTTTCCGCCTGAACGGCGTCCTGCGTTTCGCCACCCTGTTTCTCACAAGGATCCGCCGCGTGCAGCTCGGTTTTGTCAGTGCCATCCTGCCTGATCTCTCCTTTGAACAGCTCTTCGATACGGCCGCCGAGCTCGGCTATGACTGCGTCGAAGTCTGCTGCTGGCCGGCCGGAAAAGCGGAACGTCGCTACGCCGGTGTCAGTCACATCGACGTGGCCGGCATCAACTCGCAGCTGGTCGATCGGATCCATGCCGTGGTGCAGCGCACGGGAGTGCAGATCAGCGGACTTGGGTACTATCCCAATCCGCTGAGTCCGCATGCTGCTGAAGCTGCGGCTGCAGTGAGCCATCTGCAGGCTGTGATCCGCGCTGCAAAACTGCTGGGGGTCACGCGAGTCAACACCTTTGTGGGACGCGACTGGACGCAGTCGGTGGATGCCAACTGGCCACGCTTTCTGGAAACCTGGCGCCCCCTCATTGCTCTGGCTGAAGACTGCGGCATCCGGATTGGCATCGAAAACTGTCCGATGCTGTTCACCGCTGACGAATGGCCTGGTGGCAAGAATCTGGCAGTCAGCCCGGAGATCTGGCAGCGGATGTTCACGGATATTCCGTCCGCCAGCTTCGGGCTCAATTACGATCCCTCCCACATGATCTGGCAGCAGATGGACTACCTGGCGCCGTTGCGGAATTTCCGCGATCGCCTGGTGCACATTCATGCCAAGGACGTGCGGCTGGATCGGCATCGGCTCGACCAGGTTGGCATCCTCGCCCATCCCAACCGCTATCACACGCCCAAGCTCCCCGGCATGGGCGACGTGGACTGGGGCCGCTTCTTCTCACAACTCACCGACGCCGGCTATCGCGGTCCGGTGTGCGTGGAAGTGGAGGATCGCGCCTACGAAGGGCCGCTCGAGGACCGCATCGCATCGCTCCAGCAAAGCCTCACTTTCCTCCGCAACTACATTCCCCGCCGCAGCTGAACGGGCGCTGGCGGTCCGCATCTTTCCGTTTTTTCCTTAACCATCCGGACAATCCCATGAAATCGCTGCTCTTCGGCCTGCTCATCGCATGCCTCACCATCCCCGCTGTTGCTCAGGAAAAAACCAAAGCCACCAGCGTTCCCGAAACCTACCGAGTGAAGTTTGAGACGTCCTGTGGCGACTTTGTCGTTGAAGTCCAGCGCAAATGGGCGCCCAAAGGCGCGGACCGCTTTCATGAACTCGTCACCGCCGGCTACTACGATGAATGCCGCTTCTTTCGCGTGGTGCCCGGGTTTGTTGTGCAGTGGGGAATGAATGGCGATCCCGCCGTCTATGCCAAATGGAAAGACCGCGAATTCGCCGATGACCCCGTCGTCGAGAGTAACCTCACCGGCATGGTCACCTTTGCAACCAAAGGCCCCGATACCCGCACCTGCCAGCTGTTCATCAACACGGCCGATAATCAGCGTCTGGACAGCCTGGGCTTTGCACCGTTCGGCAAGGTGATCGAAGGCATGGATGTGGTGCAAAAGATCAATGCGGAATACGGCCAGTCACCCAATCAGGGACTGATTCAGGAACAGGGCAATGAGTACCTCAAAAGCAAGTTCCCCAAACTGGACTACATCAAAAAGGCCAGTGTGATCCCGGCAAAGTGAACTGCCCGCTGTCTGCTTCTCCTGGATGTCTTCACCCAGTCAGCTGACATTCGGGGGCAGGCAATTCCCGGCTCCGCATTCCGGATTTGAAAGCCTTTCCATGTCTCGTCTTCTCTGCTGCCTGCTGCTGCTGCTGGTTTCCATCAACTTTGTCACAGCCGACGAGCCGGCAGCAGAGAAATCCGCTCCAAAATCCGCTGCCCCGGGCGCGTCGCAGCGTTACGAGGTGCGTCGCGTTCACGACCCGGACGGGATCGGTAAGTTTTATATGGGGCGCGAGATCGCTCAGGTGATGGGCTTCCTCGGTGCCACCTGGCTGGAACGGTCTGAGAGGGAAGAGGAAGAGCGACTCACGCTGCTCATTCGGTCACTCAAACTTCAGCCCGGGCAGGTCGTTGCCGACATCGGCGCCGGCAGCGGGGTGATTTCGATTCAGATGGCCGAACGAGTGCTCCCGGGGGGCAAAGTGATGGCCGTCGACGTCCAGCAGGAAATGCTCGATCGACTGAAATTGTGGTGCGAAAAATACGGTGTGGAAAATGTGGAACCGGTGCGTGGGAGCGAACGCAAAACCAACCTCAGGCCCGAGAGCATTGATCTGGCCATCATGGTCGATGTGTACCACGAGTTTGAATACCCCTGGGAAATGCTCTCGGATATCTCGCGTTCGCTGCGTCCTGGCGGCCGACTGGTGTTTGTCGAGTACCGCAAGGAAGACCCGGCTGTGCCCATCAAGGAAGTCCACAAGATGACTCAGGCCCAGGTCAGAAAAGAAGCTGAACAGCCCGAATTTGGCCTGACCTGGCTGGAGACGATCCACATCCTGCCCCGGCAGCACGTGATTGTGTTTCAGAAAACCGGCCCGGCTGAATAGCACCACTCGGCCGTCAGAACACGCCTTCGATCACGCGTCCGTGGTCGAGCACTGGCAGGGGGCGGCCGAACTGGTCGGGTATCCGAGTTTCGTGGTCGATGCCCAGAGCGTGATACACAGTGGCGGCGATGTCAGCGGGGCCCCACGGGGGAGTTGTGGGCCAGGCTGCCTGTTCGTCGGAAGCGCCGATGACGGTGCCCGGTCGCGTCCCTCCGCCGGCAAAGAAGATGGAACCGCACATGCCCCAGTGATCGCGACCTCCGGCGGAATTGATTTTCGGAGTGCGGCCGAATTCGGTGAGGAACACGACGAGCGTTCGCTGGAGCAGACCGCGGCTGCGAAGGTCCCTGAGCAGTGCCGCACAGGCGCGGTCCGTCCCGGCAAGATGGTAACCCCGCTGGCAGAGTTCTGACACGTGTGGGAAGTTCTGCCCAGCCGCGTTGTGGTTATCCCAGAGGTTGCCGTAGTCGGGATCGTAGCCGTAGTCCACCATTACGAACCGGGCGCCGGATTCCACGAGTCGCCTTGCGAGCAGGCAGCGGCGGCCGATTTTTGTGTGGCCGTAGTCATCCTGCACGGAAGGTGCTTCCTGAGTGATATCGAACGCGCCGCGAACGGCGGTGGATGTGAGCAGGTGCAGGGCGCCCTCCAGCTGCCGCTGGCGGCCGATGGTGGTCAGGCTGGTTTCGAGGTCTCGGCGAGTGGTGTCGAGCTGTTGCTGGAGCAGACTGCGGCTGGCGAGCCGTGCGGTGCTGAGTCCTTCAAGGGGGAGCAGATCGCGCGGCGTCAGGTCTTCTGAGGACTCCGGGGAGGGGTTGGGCGATTTTTCGCCAACGGTGAAGTCCGGCTGCTCCGGGATGCCACCGGTGCAGAATGGTGCATGGCTGTTACCCAGCCAGCCACCGACGAAGAGGTTGTGCGGGGGCGGGCCGGGGCGAGTAATTCCGGGGACAGCGATGTAACC
>JBEAUF010000305.1:0-6439 GCA_041161565.1 Planctomycetota bacterium
GCCCACGCTCAACCAAAGCCTGTCACCGGTCCTGCCGTCTCAGAGGGGCCTTCCTTCGAGGATCTGGGACTTTCCGAATCGCTCCTTGCTGCCGTCCGCACGGCCGGCTATCCGGCTCCAACGCCGATTCAGGCCCGGACCATCCCGCATTTGCTGGCTGGCCGCGACCTGCTCGGCCAGGCTCAAACCGGTTCCGGCAAGACGGCCGCGTTTGCCCTGCCGCTGCTGCACCACATCGACATTTCCGTTCGCCGTCCGCAGGTGCTCGTTCTCGTCCCCACTCGAGAATTAGCCCTTCAGGCGACAGCTGCCTTCGAGCGTTACGCGGCGGGACTTTCGGGCCTGCAGGTTGCGGCGATCTACGGCGGTGCGGCCATGGGGCCTCAGTTCAGTCTGCTCAACCGCGGCGTGCATATCGTTGTCGGGACGCCGGGACGCGTGATGGATCACATGGACCGCGGATCGCTCAGCTTCGACAAACTCCGCTGCCTGGTGCTCGATGAAGCTGACGAAATGCTCCGGATGGGCTTTGCCGAAAGCGTTGACTGGATTCTTGAACGGCTCCCTGAATCCCGCCAGACAGCTCTGTTTTCCGCCACCATGCCGGAAGGCGTCCGCGAGATTGCTCAACAGCAGCTGCGGGATCCGGTGAACATCGAAATTCAGCAGCGAGTTGCTGCGGCTGAGACGATCCGGCAGCGGTACGTGGTGGCGGCGCCTGAGCAAAAGGAAGCAGCCCTCCTGCGGCTCCTTGAAGCTGAACCCTACGACGCAGCCATCATCTTCGTTAAGCTCCGCGGCACCACTGAACCACTCGCACAGATGCTCTGCCGGCACGGCCACCAGGCCGCAGCACTCAACGGCGAAATGGCACAGGCCCAGCGCGAACGCATCATCGAACAGCTCAAGTCCGGCGAAATCAGCATCGTTGTGGCCACCGACGTGGCCGCTCGAGGGCTGGATGTGCGCCGCATCTCCCACGTGATCAACTACGATCTGCCTCGCGATCGGGAAGCCTACGTGCACCGTATTGGACGCACGGGCCGGGCTGGCCGCAGCGGCGAAGCGATCCTGTTTATGCATCCCCGCGGCCGACGAATCCTGCAAAGTCTCGAACGCGCCACCCGGCAAACCATCGAACCGATGCCACTGCCGAATAACCGTGTGATTAACAAACAGCGAGTTCTGCGATTCCACGAACGCATTCTGAATGCGCTCGCGGATCCCCAGCATGATCTGCTCGCATCCGTACTCGCACAATTCCGCAAGGACCACCCGGAGCTCTCCGAAGAACAGGTCCTCGGGGCCCTCGGAGTGCTCGCCACGGGTAGCCGACCACTCCTGATGCGCGAAGAATTCCGACACGTCGATTTCGAGGAACCTGAGTTTCGCGACCGTCGAGGTCCGCCGAACTTCCGCGGCCGTCCAGGCGATGGTCCAGGCCGTCGCGAACCACCCTTCCGCTCCCACTCCCACGATCGTCCAGCCGGACCTCCGGACGGTCGTCGTCCACCTTTCCGGCGCGATGCCGACATGGAAACATTTCGGCTCGAAGTCGGGCATATGCATGACGTCAAGCCCGGCAACATCGTCGGCGCCATTGCCAACGAAGCAGGGCTGGACAGTGCTCGGATCGGCAGGATCGAAATCCACGATGATCACAGCACCGTGGACCTTCCGTCCGGCATGCCGGAAGACATTTTTCAACTGCTCCGACGCGTTCGCGTCGCCGGACAGCAGCTGCGAATTTCCCGAATTGATCGTTCATTCAATCCCGGCGGCCGCCCTCGCGGTCGCGGTCCGGACCGTGACCAGCATCGACCACAGCACCGCAGTCGACCGCGGCGGGGTCAATAATCACCACGTTCTGTTAACGCATTCAGCCGCCATGCGCAATTGATCGCATGGCGGCTGATGTTGCTCTGCACAGTTATCAGCGGCCCAAAAAGGTGCGCATCAGCCATGCGTTCTTGCGGCGTTCCAGCTCCATCACACGCTGGAAGAATGTCTGCTTCGCAGGACGGCGATTGACGCGGTGCACATGCTGCGGAGCAGGTTGTGCCTGAGCGACGGGGGCGGCAGCAGCAGGCTGTTCAGCAGCAGGCTTCTGTTCATCGGCCACTGCTGCGGATGCCAGCAGTGCAGAAGAAAGGGACAGGGCAGCGACAAAGCGGCGCACATTCCAGGAACGCATGCAGTCACCTCGAAAAAAACGAACCCAAGCAACGGCAAAGCCTTCAGCGCGGCACACCATCAGTGCGTTGTCCGGCCGGCAATTTGCTGCTGGTTGGTTTCGGCAGGAGATCGTGGGAGTGTGCGGTGTAAGCCGGCCAAAACTGCTGCTCGGCAGCCGGGGGGAAGACTCCAGACGGAATTCCAGGAAAGTCTGGGACGTGTGGTGTTCCCGGCAGGCTCAGGGCGATCGTTAGAACAGGTTTTTGCGGATGATGAAGAAAAATGTGATTGAAGATGACGAAGATCAATTGACAGCCAATCCTTTTCCGTTAATACTCGTTCCAGCAAATCTGGCACGCGTGCCGGTTGCATGCGTGATCTTGAATTTCTGCGACGCACTCGCAAAGTCGCAGCCCCGCTCTGGGCGGCATGGTCTTCGCCAATTCGGGTCAGTGTTGACGGCAGGGTACTTTTCGCCGTCTGGTTCAGGCATCTTCAGGCCTGTGTTGCTGCCCTGACAGTTCGTCTATCGTTCCTGACCGTACCTGCAGGGCTACGGTCCCCAGTCTGGTTTTCCCCGCGAAACTCAGGCTCTCTACTCCGTTTTTTGTTCTGCAGGTCTCTGCAGAGCACTTCTCACTCCCGGCCGCAGGTTCTGCGAGCCAGCATTATCGGATTCAGTCCACATATGCCAACCAGCCGTTCCGATTCCGAAGGAACCAGCCAGCGACCTCGCCGCCGTGCAGCGGCCCGTACCGAATCCGCTGACGAACCCCAGACCAGTCCCCGTCGTCGCCGCACCGCCGAATCCTCCGCACCCAGCACGCCCGCTCCGGAGGCCTCCGACGATTTCGGCTCAGGGCTCGATACCGAACCTGCCCCTGCTCGCGAAGCTCGCCCACCACGCCGCACTCGCCGTTCCACCACCGCCTCCGCCGCTCCGGATGTCACACCTCCGCCGGCCGAACCGGAAACCACCTGGCCCACCGATACTCCCGAAGCCCCCGCTCGTCCCGCTCGCCGTTCAAGGCTCGACCGCGGCTCCCGCAGAACCCCGGCTTCGCATTCCACCGCCGATGCTGACAGCGACGGTGCTTCCGCTGCCTCCAGCCGCAGCGACGAATCCGAAAACCGCACCTCCAACCGACTCGAACGCAAACTCGCTGACGTCGAAGCCGAAACCGGCATGCGGTATTTCAGCACTGATGACCTGGACTTTGGCGACGACGAGCCTGCTCCCAAAGAAACCTCAGACCGCCGGCCTCCCCGCCGGGATCGTGGCCCTCGCCGCGACCGCCGCCAGCGCGACGACTTCGGTTCCCAGGATCGTGCTCCCGCCGCCGATCATGTTGCGGAAACAGAATCCAGCAGTCGCTATCAATCCGAACGCGACGACTTTGCCGATTGGGGTGATCAGCTCTTTGGCGGTGACAGTGCGGGTGACGAGGTCGTCCGCGACGAATCCTCCCCAGGTGCTCCTGTCGAAGGTGAACCTGGCGATGGGGAAGGTCGTCGTCGTCGTCGTCGCCGTCGCCGTCGTCGCGGCGGTGATCGTCCGGGCGGCGATGCCGGCCCGCGGTTTGAACAGCGTGGTGACCAGGGTCCTCCGCGGTTCGACGGTCCTCCGGGGCGTCGTGAATTCGGCCGCTTCGAAGGCGGACGCTCGCGTCGCGGCGGTCGCAATCGACGCGGGGGTGATAACCGTGGCGGTCAGCCAATGGGCTCGCGAGGCCCGGGGTTCGGTCGTGACTACGGTCCCGGTCCCGGTCCACAGGCCCGCAAGCCAACCTACGGTGCCACGCCGGCTCCGGTTATCGAAGGCACCTTCGAAGGCGTACTCGAAGTGCATCATCGCGGCTACGGTTTCCTGCGCGATCCCAAACGCAACTACGTCGCCGATGATGCCAACCCGTTCGTCTCCACTGCACTCATGGAAAAATACGGCCTCCGCGAAGGTGTGCTTATCCGTGCTCAGGTCGGCAGCGGTTCACACCACCATGGCCCGCGGGTCCATGAAGTCGAACTCATCGACGGGATGACCCCCGGCGAATATTCCAAAATTCGCCTCTTTGATGACCTCACGGCCATCAACCCCTTCGAACAAATCAAACTCGAAACCGGCCCCAAACCGCTCACCATGCGCGTCATGGACCTGCTCTGCCCAATCGGCAAAGGTCAGCGTGCTTTGCTCGTTGCACCGCCGCGAACCGGTAAAACGATGCTCCTGCAGGACATCGCGCACGCTGTCAGCGTTAACCATCCGGAAATCCACCTGATGGTCCTGCTCATCGATGAACGCCCCGAAGAAGTCACCGAAATGCGGCGGCTTGTCAAAGGCGAAGTCATCTCCTCCTCGCTCGACAACGACGTCGAAAGCCATATCCGACTCGCCACACTCATCATCGAGCGCGCGAAAAGACTCGCCGAAGAAGGTCGGGACGTCTTCATCCTGCTCGACAGCATCACGCGGCTCGCTCGCGCCTTCAACAAGCACAGTAACACCGGACGCACCGGCACTGGCGGACTCGATATCCGCGCCCTCGACATCCCCAAGAAACTCTTCGGACAGGCCCGCCGCTTCGAAGAAGGCGGTTCGCTCACAGTCTGCGGCACGGCACTCATCGATACCGGCAGCCGCATGGATGAAGCGATCTTCCAGGAATTCAAGGGCACCGGCAACATGGAGATGATGCTCAGCCGCGATCTCGCAGACCGACGCATCTGGCCCTCCATCGACATTACCCGCTCCGGCACCCGCCGCGAAGAAAAAATCCTCCCCGCTGATCTGCTCGATGGCATCACAATGCTCCGCCGCAGCCTCATCAGCCTCAACCCCATCGAAGCCATGGAACAGCTTACTCGCACCATGGAACGCTTCCCCACCAACCGCGAATTCCTCACTCGCATCCGCGCGGTGCTCTAATCCCCACACCGCAGCATGCACTGGATCACCATCAGCCTGCTATCCGCAGGCTTCCTCGGTCTCTACGAAATCGCCAAAAAAGAGTCGCTGCGCGGCAATGCTGTGCCGCCAGTGCTCTTCTGCAACGTCCTCACTCAGGCCGCTGTCTGGCTCCCTCTGCTGCTGCTCTCGCGAACCCATCCCACTGCCCTCCCGGAACTGCTCCGCGTAGAACCCCTCGACTGGATCGCCCACGGCAGACTCGCCGCCAAGTCGCTCCTCGCCGGCAGCTCCTGGATCTGCGCCTCCTTCGCGCTGAAACACCTCCCTATTTCCATCGCCGCGCCCATCCGCGCCACCAGCCCGCTTGTCACCGTCCTCTTCGCGGTGCTCGTCATGGCCGAACGCCCCTCGCCCGTCCAGTGGATCGGCGTCGCCATTGTGCTCACTGCCTTCTACGCATTCTCCCTTGCCGGCCGAAAAGAAGGCATCATCTTCCACCGCGATCGCTGGATCGCCCTGATGATCCTCGCCACCATCCTCGGCGCCGCCAGTGCCCTCTACGACAAATACCTCCTCAATTCCTGCGGCTATCGATCCGCTGAAGTTCAGGCCTGGTTTTCCATCTACCTCGTCCCCGTCATGCTCCCCATCATCGGGCACTGGCTCCTCCGCGGACGCTCCAACGCCCCCTTCGAATGGCGCTGGTCAATCCCCATGATCGCCCTGCTCCTGCTCGTCTCCGACTTTCTGTACTTCTCCGCCAACGAGCAGCCTGACGCACTGATCTCCGTTATCTCTCCCCTCCGACGCACTTCCGTGATCATCGCCTTTCTTGCCGGGATCAGGCTCTACGGGGAAAAAAACTGGCGGATCAAGGCCTGCTGCCTCGCCGGACTGCTGGCGGGCGTCGTGGTGATCTCCCTTAGCCGTTGATTTGCCATTTCAGTTTTCCGGCCGCTGAACGCTGGAAATCCGCGCAACACCAGCTGCTCCCCGGGCTCTTGTCTGCAGGTCGGAAGAAATTTTCAGCTGAGCTGTCACGAACCGCTGCTGCCGCGCTATGGGAATTCAGATGCGGAAGTTGCAGAGCGGAAAGGATCGCCGGCTGCTGTTGGTCTTCGAGGTGTGGTCGAGGGCCTTCCGAAATCAAATAGAAAAGCACAAGGGGAGATCTGGCGATGAAACGTAACATGCTGCAGATGGTTCTGGCGACTTTGATGGCAGTCTGCACCGGCACGGCGGTGAACGCCGAAGACTGGGCTCCGGGCGAAGGTATGGAAGCCACAATGGCCGTGAATATCGCTCTCGGCAAGACGATTGAAGGGAAATCGGACTACGGGTTCTGCGATACCTGCTACC
>JBEAUF010000331.1:0-35313 GCA_041161565.1 Planctomycetota bacterium
TCCGCCACCCGGAGTCGGGCCGCGTCTGGGTCGTGGCGTGAGGTCAGAGGTTCGCGCTTTGCACGCACGCTCCCCGACAGGCTTGGCCGAATCGCGTTCACTTGTGTTACGGACTGCTCATTCACTTCCAGTTGCTTCCCACCCTTTCTGTTGAAAACGCAGTTACCTTCAGCTACAGAGCGGTAACGACAGCTCTGAACAGGACTTTCACCTGTCTGTTCAATCGCCTTCACAGGCGCACGTGCAGTGGATGTCAATCCCCTTGTAACGGTGCGTACCCGCGCGGCCAATGCCGCATCAGGGTCGGACCGGCCGATTGACATCGGCCGCACGCCATCAGAAATCTTTGTGACATCCTCTCTGAGGAACCAGGCGGTGAACTGCGGATCGGTTGGATCAGCGATTCACAGCACGCTGGCGTCCGGGATGCGGAGAGTCTGTTTCGTTCCGCCAGAAAATGGCTCGATTTGCCACACGGCAGCTCGCCTTCAAATAAACGGGGTTCAAAGAAATAACCATTTACGCACCACCAGCCTCTCGGTCAGCACAGCCGCCTCCCTGTCAACGGGCGTCCAAAACCCGCCACCGATGGGCGCGTCAAAACCAGCCACCTGAGGCAAGACCGTATTTGTCATGCACCCTTGAGCAGTCCACTTGCTAAAGGAGCAACCGCGTGGCAAACAGACTCAAAATGGCCACTGTCACTGACATCGTCACAGTGACTAAAACCGGTTATTCGGATCGTCCGATTTCTGCGATGCTCTCGCTGGACCGCGGGACGGTTGCGAAGTACCGCCGGCAGCTGCAGGCTGGGAAGTGGCCGGTGTGGCCGGGAGAATCGGCACGTCCGGAAAATCAGTCGAGCGTGACGATTGAAAACCCGCCGAACGCGCCCACCGGATCACTCAAGGCTTCGCCAGCCGTGCTGCCGGTTATTGCGGGCCAAATTCCGCCGATGGCGCCCATCGGTCCGACGCTGGTGCCGCATGCGAAGTGTTCCACGTCTGAATACGACCGAAGCGTTGGCAATTTGTCGGCATCTTCCGGCGGGATCAGCAAATCGCGGGCGAATTCGTTTGCGGCCTGTTCGCGGGGATCGTCAGCGTAGTCGACTTCGATGAAGACTTCATCATGGCTGTCGTGCAGGATGTGGGTGGCTTCGTGGAAGAAGGTGAACCAGAATCGATCCAGTGCTTTGCCGCGAAGATTGAGGGCAATCATGGCCTTCCGCGGATTGAGCCATTTGGCGGCGCCGCTGACTTTGCCACCGGGAATCTCCTGCACAAGAACCAGAGCGACTCCGGCTGCACTGCATTTTTTCCGCATCGCCGGAAAAAACACGTCTGACTCTGAGGCTGTCAGTTTTCACAGATCCTGCAGAACCAACTGAAAACGTCAGGCATCAAATGGGGCAGTCTCCACCGACTGAACTGCGATTTCCGCCAACCTGACCCACACAGTGATCTTCCCGGAACATTCGTCGGCGTCGGCCGACTGATGATCTGCCATGCGAGCTTAGCGTTCCTGGTACTTCGTTTCGAGATTGTTCCAGCAAATTGCTGGCACTCCTGTGACTTTTTCCAGTCGCGGTGCTGCCTCCGGAGAGATCCGCTTGACGCCCTTGATCAACTGGTTGATATGCCCTGACGTGACCCCCGTGTGTGCTGCCGATTCTTTTTGTGTGATTCCCAGCCCTGCGGTTGTTTCAAGCGGCACATCAGCGGGCTCCGTGAGGTAGTCCGGATTGGAGGGAAAGTCTGATTTTGTTTTCCTGCGCGTCGCCACCGTTAACTCCGTCGAGAAATTGAGTCAGTGATAGTCGACGATTCGGGAATTCGCACGCGAGTAGCGCTGGCCCAGATGGGTCCGATCCTGATTATCCTGATGTTTTGTGGTTAAATCCACAATTTCAATCCTTTTATTACGCTGGTCCGCCACTCGCGACTCTCTCTACCGATTTGGCAACACAATCCAACTCCGGAATTGTAGTGGCCAGTGACGCCCGGCGATGCCTCCGTGCGCCCATTGACGTTGGATTGACGCCAGACGAATTACGAGTATCATCCCACGCGTTTGTCCCCCTCTCAGTTTCCAACCAGTACGCGACATCCCCACTGCAATGAAAACTATCGGCAACAATTCTCCGTTCCCCAATTCTTCAAATGTCGTATCGGTCAACCGTCTCTCGACAGGATATTTGTGTATTCCGCCGAAATTGACTTTTGGCTGTGTTGCTTTTTTCCTTATCGCCTATCTCGCAAATTCTGCGTTGGCAGGCCTGACAAATGACGAAAGGCAGGCGATATCGAGCTTACAGGCGATGCACAAGGAATTATCTGAAAATGAGCTGTTCGGCCCAAATGCCTATCCCTATATAGAGCAGGTCGAAAAAAATCTTAACAGGAAAACCGCTGGTTCACCTCATGTTCAACTTGCTCTGGCGATTGTCAGGATCGATCGAGGAATCAACGTCAAGCGCGAAGCATTGAGTGTTGCCACTCGACTGAAGACCAACTGGACCGCATGGAAGACCGCATTGGTCCCTGAACTGGTGTTCGGTGATGCCAATGAAGCCGTCGCAATTCTTAGTAAATTCCAAAAAGCAGTGTTAACCGCCGCGAAGTCTGCTCAGGCTGATCCAGCTTTAAGGCAAGAGGCTTGCGAACAGCTTCTCTGGATTCAGGATGCAGGCAATCAACTGGCTATCCTTCCAGCTGCCTCCGAGGTTGCAGTCAATCGGATTATAGACAGTACGGAGGCAAAGGACCTAATTGCAACAAGCATTGGGAAGCAGCAAATCGATCGTGCCGACGAGGCTCGACGAGATAAGGACGCGGAGTTCTTTGATCGATTGAAAGCAGCGACAGCAAACAAAATCGCATTTATGGAGGGGGAACTCGAGATCCTTCAGACCGAGATTCCCGCAGAAATCATGGCACTGAGTGGGGAATTCAAAATCAAGAATACGGAACTGCAACCCCTCGCGGCCGCTCTCTCTGCTGCTCGATCGGTTAGTTCCGCTGCCGACTCTGCCGTTAGTTCCATCAATAGCCGGCTGTCAAAAGCTCGCTCGAAGGCCGATGACATCGATGAAGATGAAGAACCCGGCGCCAAAAAAGCGGCTGAAGCCGCGGTAGAGGTACTGGAAGGACAGTTGGCTGCCGCCCGAGCGGATGCCGAGGCCGCGAGAGCCGAGGAAACACGAGCCGAAAGCGTCTATTGCCTGAAGCTGGGTGAAATGCAGGAAATTTACGCAACAGCAGCGAATGTCGTGAATTTCGGCAAGAATCGAGTCCTGCGGTTAAGGAGAGAGTTCGAGGATATCCTCGTCGGCTCAATACAGCTCCAGGAGAAGTTCAAGAAAGTCGAGCTTCTGATAGGGACACTGCTCACAGAATTCCCACCGATGCCCACTTTTGTCCGCCGCAAGTCTTCAAGGGAAATGGAACTGGAGGAAACGCGGAGGATTGTTCAGAAACTGCGGCTTTCTGTCGACGAGGTTTTCAGCGAAATTACCCGATAGTCAACCATGCTTCCCTGAGTTCTTTTGCATGCCGCCCATTAACATAGCTCAACGCCCGATTACCACTCCATTTGGCCTGATCGGCACTGATGAAAACGCGTTGTCCGCAGCTTTAGCCTGGACATTTCACTGCTGTCCTGAGCTGCTGCGGTGGTTTCTGCAAAGGGTCGGCATGTCAGGGATTCAGACGCGACGACTGACAAATGCGCAGATTCAACTCCAGCGATACGAACGCCGCGGAGGCCGACGAGGCATTACGGACATCGAAATTCGGCTGGACAACGAACTGCATGTGATTATCGAGGCTAAGATTGGATCCGCCGTCCCATCGCTCGAACAGTGCCGCAAATACGCCAAACGACTCCGGAACTCCGCGGCGAAAACGAAGCTGGTCGCTCTTGTGGAGTCTCAGGACCACACATTTCCAGTGAAGTACGCTGAGGCGAATCCGGAAATGGGTGAGCTTTTGGGTCTTGTAACATGGCAGCAGGTGTTCGACGAATGTCGCCGGCTGGCGGCTAGCCGTGGTGCCGATTCATTAAGCAGGACCTGGTGTCGCCACCTGATGGATTTTCTTCAGCAGGAGTATGCCATGAACACGTACACAACCGAAGTCTGGATCCTCGCGGCGAGCACCGAGCCTTTGTGGGACAATGGCCTGAGTCACTGGGACATTCACCAGCAGTACCGACTATGGTGGGACTACGCGGAGATTCATGTCCGCCCCCTGTATCTCGCATTCCGAGCGTCCGGTCAGGTTGATTCCATCTGGAGGGTGAATCGCATCGAACACGACGTGCTCGTGGGGGATCGTGTTCCACCACTGAAGAAGCAGGGGGGGATCTGGGCAAAGAAGCCGGCGACCATCTGGCATCTGGATCCCCCCGTGGCGCTGCAACGTACGCTGAAAACTGGTCCGGGTATGTACAATCGCCGTGTCCGCTGTCATCTGGATCTTCTGCTGAGCTGCGGGACAGTGCAGGAGATTGAGGACGCCATGCGGGAGCGCCGCGGTTGACCGTCGGCCTGGTACCGTCCTGTGCAGGCAAAGCAGCCGGCGGTTGGCAGTCCGCGTAAAATTGACCAGTCAGGGCGGGATGCGAACCCGGGACTGCAACGGCCGATTGACATCGGCACACTGCTGATTGCCAGACCATCAACTATTGAAAGCACGCCTGCCTGATACGCGTGGTCTGTCCCTGCAGAGACGTCGGCGGCTGATCAAGCTGGTGGTAGTGGGCATGCAGCTCATCTCTCCGTCGGCCACCCGGAATTTTTTGAGGCGTGCTGATGGTGGGACGCGGTGTTGTCAGAGCACGCCGGCACCCCCGACAAACCCGGCAACCTACTCAGCACTGATCTTCTGCAAACTGCTGGCGATGTGCTGCAGAGCTTTGGGGGCCATGTGGTTGAAGTAATCCCACGTGTGTCCTCCGGCTGCTGTTTCAAGGTCGCGTTCGTGCAGGATGCCGGATGAAGAGAGTTTCATCCCCAGCCGAGCGGCACCGTCGAACCATTCCGTGTCGGTCGGATCGCTGCAGAAGAACTGGTGCCGGGGCCAGTTGAGCGGATGCAGGTTGAGGACCACGGTGGCCTGACGGGCTGATTCCGCATCCGGGAACATGCGATCCAGCGGGATACCGGCTCCGTAGAGCTGATGAAAATCGACGGCCGGCGAAATGGCTGCGACCACCGGGAACTTCAGGGCATGTCGATACGCCAGTTGAAGCACCCCCTGACCGCCCATGCTGATTCCCAGCAGGCTGATTTTGGGAGGCACGAATGCGAGGGTTTCCTGGATCCACGGCAGCAGGGTATTGAGCAGCCAGTGCTGGGGAGTGACAGCTGCATCGAATTCGTCACAGGGAACATCAAGCCACCAGCTGCGACGTCCGGGAGGACAGACGGCAGCCAGGCGATGCTCGTGAAACAGCCGGGTGAAGACCGGATTGCTGCGGAGCCCGACCTCGCCATGACCGTGAAGGAACAGCACCACCCCCAGCAACGAATCCGGTTGCTCCGGCACAAACACATCCACGCCGCGTCCATCCACCCTCACGGTCTGCCAGAACTGGAGCAGTTCTTCGACACCGGGAGTTCGGGAGGGCCGTTCTGAAGATCCCGCGAGGAACCGTTTTAGAGAGTCGAACATGGGGGACGTTGCTTTGCAAGGGGGGCAGAGGGTATGGTTCCTGGCGGCGGTTTACAGGTTTTATAGCCAGTCAGGGCGGAAAGTTCAGGTTGATTCCCATGGTTGAGCCCAATTACGAAGGTCGGCGGGGGCGGTTGCAGAAGAAGTTCCGGGAGGCCGGAATTGACGGGCTGCTCGTAACCGGTCAGGCGAACGTGCGGTATCTGACGGGCTTTACCGGGGACTCCTCGTGGCTGTTTCTGTGCACCGGACACCCCCCGGTCATGCTCAGCGACACCCGCTACGAAACTCAACTGGCCGCTGAATGCCCAGGGCTTTGCGTGGAGATTCGGGACGCCGGCGGGACGCTCCCCCGACTGTTCGCAAAGCTGGTGGCCGCAGCCAGGGTGCGGCGAACGGGATTCGAATCAGATCACGTGACAGTATCTGTCATGGGACAGCTGGAAAAGAGTCTGTCGGCCGCGGGAGCCACCACCGCAGTGCTCGTGGAAACCGCGGGTTTGGTCGAGCGACTGCGGGAGGTGAAGGACCGATTTGAGCTCGCGGAAATTCGTGACGCGATTCGGATTGCGGAACGAGGCATCGCGGTGGTTCGCAGTTCGCTGCGCGGGAGTCAGACGGAAACCGAGATCCGATATCTGCTGGAGTCAGCGATGCGGGATTTCGGCGGAGCCGGGACTGCCTTTGAACCAATTGTGGGTGTGGGGCCGACCGCGGCCCTGCCGCACGCACATGCCGGGGATCGCCGAGTCAGTGAGCATCCGGTGCTGCTCGTGGACTGGGGTGCAGCGGTGAAGAGCGGTTACCGCAGCGACCTCACACGAGTGTTCCTCACGGGAAAACCGACGAAACAAATCGAAAAAGTCTATGGCGTGGTCCTGGCTGCTCAGCGAGCAGCGATCAATGCGATCCGCCCGGGAGTGCGTTGTGCGGACGTGGACCGAATTGCCCGGGGGATGATTGCGGATTCCGGTTTCGGGAAATTTTTCGGGCACGGACTGGGACATGGGTTTGGTTTGGAGATTCACGAATCGGTGCGGATGAGTCCATTGTCGGAGCAGATTTTCGAGCCGGGCATGGTGATTACGGTGGAGCCAGGGGTGTATTTGCCCGGGAAATTCGGGGTTCGGATCGAGGATGACGTGCTGGTGACGGGTGAGGGCTGCGAGGTGTTGAGTTCGGTTCCCCGCGAATTCGAAGACTCGCTGGCTGGAGTCCTTGCATAAATCCCGTCTTTTTGTGATCCTCCGCAGATCCCCGGCGCCGGATACCGGGGTGCGAGTGTGTGCTCCGGCGATTTTTTCTGACTGGCTTTTCCTCTCATGGCAAAACCTGTGGAAACAGAAGACAAGGGCGATTCGTTCGATTTGGACAAGTTCCGCAAGCTGCTCCAGCTGATGGAGAAGTTTGGGGTAACTGAGGTGGCGTTGCAGAACGAGGAGGAGTCGTGGAAGATTCGCCGCGGCCCTCGTCAGGTAGCCTATGCTCCGGCGGCATATCCGTCTGAGTTTGCGGCGATGCCTGCCGCCCCGGCTCCTGCAGCCCCGTCTGCTGCGGCGCCCGCCGCCGTTCCTTCGGCCCCCGCCGCCGCTGCTGCTCCGGCCGGCATCACGATCAACGCTCCGGCGATTGGCACATTTTACGCATCACCCAGCCCGGACGATCCCCCGTTTGTGACCGTGGGTTCTGTGGTGAAGCCGGACACGGTGGTGTGCATCATTGAAGCGATGAAGGTATTCAACCAGATTCAGGCCGAGAAATCGGGACGAATTGTGGAGATTCTGGTAGAGAACGGCGACGCGGTCGGATTCGGCCAGCCGCTCTTCCGAATTGAACCCGCGTAGTGCTTATCCTGGGAATCCGCAGTCTTCTGAACTGGGCGTATGCATGTTTCAGCGAATTCTGATTGCCAACCGCGGTGAGATCGCGCTCCGTATTATCCGGGCCTGCCGTGAGCTGGGCATCGAAACGGTGGCGGTCTACAGCGAAGCTGACCGCGGGGCACACTATCTGGATCTGGCCGACGAGGCATGGTGCATCGGTCCCCCGCAGGCGCTCGAAAGCTACCTGCAGATCAAGCGCATCATCAGTGCGGCCGAAATTGGCAACGTTCAGGCGGTGCATCCGGGCTACGGATTCCTCGCCGAAAATTCCCATTTCGCCGAGGTTTGCCGCAGCTGCAACATTGAATTCATCGGGCCCCCGGTCGAAGCCATGCAGGCACTGGGCGACAAAGTCAGTGCTCGGGAAATTGCCCGCAAGGCCGGCGTACCCTGTGTGCCCGGCAGCGACGGTCTGGTGACGGACGTTGAAGAGGCGGTGCGAATTGCTGACCAGATCGGCTACCCTGTGCTCATCAAGGCCACCGCTGGCGGTGGTGGCAAGGGCATGCGAGTGGCCGGTAATGAAATTTCCCTGCGAGCCGGACTTGCGGCCGCCAGTGCAGAAGCCGAAAAAGCGTTCAAGAACGCCGGCGTATATCTGGAAAAATACATCGAGCGACCGCGTCACGTTGAGGTGCAGATTATCGCCGACAACTACGGCAATGTTGTGCACCTCTGGGAACGCGACTGCTCAATGCAGCGTCGCCACCAGAAACTCATCGAAGAAAGCCCCGCCCCAAAGCTGCCGGCCGAAGTGCGTCGGAAAATCTGCGAGTGCGCGGTAAATCTGGTGAAGACAGCCAACTACACCAACGCCGGCACCTGCGAATTCATCGTCGACAAGGACTTCAATTTCTACTTCATCGAAGTCAACGCCCGCATCCAGGTGGAACACCCCGTTACAGAACTGGTCACCGGCGTCGACCTGATCAAGCAACAAATCCGCATCGCTGCCGGCGAACCACTTCCGTTCACCCAGGCCGATATCCCGCATTCCGGATGTGCGATTGAACTGCGAGTCAACGCGGAGGATCCGGATAACGGTTTCCGCGGCAGCCCAGGCACAATCACAAAGCTGCGGTTGCCCGGTGGTCCCGGCGTGCGATTTGATTCGCACGTCTATGAAGGCTACACCATCAGCCCGTATTATGACTCCATGATCGGTAAACTGATCGTCTGGAAGCCGACTCGACAGGAAGCCATCGAGTGCATGCGGAGGTGTCTGCACGAGTTCGTGATCGAGGGCATCAAGACCACGCTGCCTCTCGCCTGCCGCATGTTCACTCACGCCGACTTTGTCGACTTCAACGTGGACACAACCTTCGTGGAACGCACGTTCTGACGCCCCAGAACCAACACTTGCCTGCGTCTGAGCCTCCCCGGCCCCGCTGCACCTGCGTGGAACCATTACATTCCCCTGTCTTCCGAGCTTTTCACAGGATCTGTCCGTCATGAGTCATGGAATCAAACGAGTCGCTCTGCTGTTTGCCGGTGGCCCGGCACCGGGTGCCAATGCCGTTATTTCCACCTGCGCCATTTCCTTCATCCGGGCTGGCATCGAAGTCGTCGGGATCCGCTACGGTTACTCCAACCTCATCGATTACTCCCCAGCCAAACCGCTTGTTGAAGGCCAGCATTACAAGCTGCTCACAGAGCCTTCCCTGCGACGCACCCGCAGCAAGGAAGGCATCATCATCGGCACGGCCCGCGCGAACCCTGGAAAGCAGATAACGTCCCCCGCAGACCTCGACAACCCGGAAAAGTCCGCGCCCCTGCGCCGCGTCTACGAAGGCCTGCGTTCGCTGGGTGTTGATGCTCTGGTGTCCATCGGCGGCGATGACACCCTCAAAACCGCCAACAAACTCAAGGCCTTTCAGGATCGGCTTCCCGAGGGTCAGAAACGCATGCCCGTTGTGCATGTGCCCAAAACAATCGACAACGACTACGCAGGGATCGACTTCACCTTCGGCTACTTCACCGCCGTGGAAACTCTGGGCACAGAAATCCGCAATCTCCACGCCGATGCCGAAGCCGCTCGCGCCTATTTCATCGTGGAAAGCATGGGCCGCAGTGCTGGCTGGCTGGCTTACGGTGCGGCCATCGCCGGTGAAGCCAACATGGTCATCAGCGTGGAAGACATCACCGAAGAATACCTTGCTCCCGAGTCAACGCCCAAACGCAAGGTCATGGACCTCGACAAAGTCGTGGCTCGAATCGTCCGCATGATGAGGCACCGGCAGGAACGCGAAGGCAAGGAATACGGCGTTGTCGTTCTCGCTGAAGGACTCGCCGAATATCTCTCAGACGAGATCATCGCCTCCATGCCCCGCGACGACCATGGACACCTCTCCGTCGCCAACTGCGACCTCGGTAAGATGGTTGCCAAACGAGTGGCCGCGGAATTCAAAAAACAAACCGGAGTCACTCGCAAATGCACAGGCATTCAGCTGGGCTACGAATGCCGCTGTGCCCGCCCGCACGCATTTGACGTGATGCTCGGCAGCCAGCTCGGCGTAGGTGCTTTCCGCGCACTCCACGAACAGGGACTCAACGGCGTCATGGTCTCCGTCTCCGGACAACTTGACCTGCACTACGTGCCTTTTGAAAAGCTGGTCGACCCGCAGACGCTCGTGACCGTGGTGCGTTTCATTCGCCCGGAAAGCGACTTCCATCGGCTGGCACGATTCCTCTCCAGTTTCGACGGTGAATAGTTTCTCAAATCCATACTGAAGGTCGAACATTATGTCCGCTGCCCCGCAGGTTCCATTCCCCGATCTGCCCAAAGGCGCCGGTGCCATTGACGCCAGCGCACCTGCGGCCTTCACGGCCACGGCCTCGGGCCTGAAATACCGGATTCTCCGGGAAGGCTCCGGCACCAAACCACTCGCCTCACAGACCGTCGAAGTGCACTACCACGGCTGGTTGCCCGGTGGACGCGTCTTCGACAGCTCTTACCAGCGCGGACAGACAATCTCCTTCGGCCTGAATCAGGTGATCAGGGGCTGGACCGAGGGCATGCAGCTGGTTGGCGAAGGCGGCATGATTGAGCTCGAAATTCCCCCCGATCTGGGCTACGGAGCCAGGGGTGCAGGTGGCGTAATCCCCGGAAACGCCACACTCTGCTTCCTCGTGGAACTGAAGAAAGTGAAGTAACAACTCAGCAGCCGATGTCAGCCAGCCGCTCAGATGCCGAAGGCTTTCCCGTCGACGGCTCTGCGGCGGTTCAACCCGGGGGACTTGCGTCCCCCGCGGGCCGTGGCGACTTCGGCCTGACCCGTGGCGGACGGCGATCCCAGCTTTGCTGATTGGCCTGCACATCTCGTCCTGGGTCAGCCGGTATCAACAGCCCACTCCGCCGCATACAGCGTTCGACAGCGGCAATCGTCGCCACATCCGGGCGAAAATTGCCTTCGCGATAGCCGTGAGCGATAATCAGCGGAGTCCAGCCCCACCGATTGGGCTGATTCCAGATTTCCGGTTTCGCACCCTGCTCCACCAGAAACCCCAGCAGCTGCGGCCAGTTCTGGTAGGCGGCCCCGTGCACTGCCGTTTCCCCGTTTTCGTCGACGGTATTGACGTCCAGCCCCAGCTGCAGCAGCAGTTTCACGACTGCGATCGCTTCGGCTTCTGTTCCGGCGGCCTCCAGACCACTGCCCAGATCACCAACACCAGCCGCAGCCAGCACGGCAGTGGCTCCGTCAGCATTTGGAATTCGAGGATCCGCTCCCAGCTCCAGCAGGAGCTTCAGCAGAGGAAGATCTCCCGTCTGGGCTGCCAGTACGAAAGCCGTGCAGCCTGTGGTGGTGAAGTCGGCAAAGCCTGACTGGCCACGTGCCAGTTGCAGATTCACATCACCGCCGCTTTGGACGAGTTTGCGGACGAACTCAAGCGAACTCAGGCTGCCGGACCCGACGGGTGGCGGATCTCCGTCGCCGCGTACCGGGCGGCGTACAGTGGATACGGCATGCAGCGCTCCGAAGCCTGTGGGCTGCGCATTGGGGTCTGCACCGGCATCCAGCAGTTGTGCGGCCGTCTGAAAGTGACCGTTGAGTACTGCCAGCAGGAGTGGGTTTGGCCCGTATTTGCGTTTTTCGCCCGTCAGGGGGGCATTCACATCGAGTCCCTGCCGGACCAGCAGCAGGGCAGTCTCAGTTCGTCCTTCACGCACAGCAAAAAACAAGGGCGTCCAGCCGGAGGGCAGGGGAGTGCGAAAGTCGGCTCCAGCTGCAGTCAGCTGCTGCACAACGGCCGTGTGCCCTTCTGCAGCCGCCCACATCACCGCAGTTTGCTGACGCTGTTCGCGAGCATTCACGTCTGCTCCCGCTTCCAGCAGCATCTGTACAGTTTCCGGCCGACCGGTGCGGGCAGCCGTCATCAGCGGTGTTTCGCCGCCAGCCTGGGGTTGATGCACATCGGCGCCGGATTTCACGAGCAGGTGCACGAGTTCGCTGCTGCCCTGCTCACAGGCAAGATGCAGTGGACGCACTCCGTACATGTTGGCCGCATCCACAGCAGCGCCGGCCTGCAGCAGAGCTCCTGCCAGATGGGCATCGCCCTGCAGAGCGGCCCAGTGGAGCGCGGTCATGCCATCAGGCTGAGCCGCATTCGGCGGAAGGCCGGCGGCGAGCAGGCGAACGGCTGTGGCAGTGTCTCCGGCTTCGGCAGCGGCAACAACGGAAACAGCAGCAGGTGGCTCTGCAGCAGCTGCGGCGGCTGGCGACTTTACCGGTGCAGCCTGCCCGGCATTCAACGTTTGCTCGTCACCACCTGCAGGCGGTGTGATGAGCAGCGCGGATGCGAGTAGTTTCGCCGCCAGTGACTGGCAGCGATCGGAGGCTGGGAGTGGTATCGGAGTGTGCTGCATTTCAAAGTTCCGCCGGAGCAAAGAGGTCATCCATGCGGCCATTACTGTCTGCAAATGATTCGAGAGCGAGCCCAACGCGATCCAGCAGAGTCAGATGCAGGTTGGCCAGCGGTGTGGGCACCGAGTACCGAATATGACGACCACCACGATGGTTACCCGCAGCCCCTCCGGCGACAATCACCGGCAGATTCTGATGATCGTGGAGATTGGGGTTGCCCATACCGCTGCCGTAGAGACAGAGGACGTGATCAAGCAGCGAGCCACCGGCTTCGGGCACCTGCTGCAGCTGCTGCAAAAATTCCGCGAAGAGCGATGCGTGAAACCGGTTGATCAGCGCGACTTTGGCGATTTTTTCCGGATCGTTTCCATGGTGTGTGAGCGGGTGATGGGGCTCACTGACACCGATTTCAGGGTACGTGCGATTGCTGGTTTCGCGGGCCATCTGGAACGTGATCACGCGTGTCAGATCAGCCTGCAGAGCCAGCTTCTGCAGATCAAACATCAGCCGAGCGTGATCGGCCCACGCAGCCGGCACACCGGTCGGCCGTTCAAGATCAGGAAGCTGATCTTTTTCGGCCGCTGCTTCGGCTCGCTGAATACGGCGTTCCACATCCCGCACAGATTCCTGCCATGCATCCACTCGCTGCTGATCGGCAGGGCCGAGTGTCTGTCTGAGCCTGGTGAATTCATCCCGCACGGCATCCAGCAAACTCGCACGGCGTCCCGCAACGGCACGACGATCGGCAGCACTGCCTCCCTCTCCAAACAACTGCTCAAACACCACTCGCGGGTGCGCTTCCGGCGGCAGAGGCGTGGTCGGGGAAGACCATGAGAGGCAGTTCTGGTAGACGCAGGCATATCCGTTGTCGCACTGTCCGACGGCGGCAATCAGATCCATCGCCAGTTCGAGAGAGGGCAGGGGAGTCTCCCGTCCAAGCAGCTGTGCCGCAAGCTGATCGGCGGTTGTCCCGAGGTAATAGTCACTGCTTTCAGTGCGTTTTGCCCGCGCAGCGCTGAGGAAGGACGCGTTGGAAGTTGCGTGGGTTCCGGGCCAGGCGTTGCGCAGCTCGAGCCCGCTGATCACGGAGATCTGCTGTTTCACAGGTTCGAACGGTTCAAGAATCGATGGCAGGGGCTCATCCAGCAGTGAACTGCCGACTGGAGTCCAGCGGCTGTGGTCGCAGCCCATGGGCACATAAACGTAACTGAGTCTTCTCAGATGTCTCGGGGCGGCCGCGGTCCGATCGTCCGCAGTGAGCGCCGGAAGCATGGCATCCAGCAGTGGCAGGCCAAAAATCGCTCCGGCGCCTCTGAGCACTGTGCGACGGGGCAGATGTTTTCGACACAGTATCATGGAGGACTTCCTTCATACATGCGAAAGGGGACACTGGCCACGATCCCCTGAATCACTGCGGAGAATCTGTAGTCGTCCCTGGCAGCCTGACGAATGACATGGCGAATCGCAGCCCCGTCGTCTGGTTCCAGCCCCCGGCCCAGAGCATAGATCATCAGCTTTTCTGCAAGCGTTCTGACGAACAGCCGAGGCCGCTCCAGCAATGCCCGCTCCAGCCCGTCAACTCCCTGAAAATCCGCACTGCCCGGAAGCCGGCCGGCAATATGAACAGGCCGCTCCAGTTCCAGTTCTCGCCAGCGCCCTGTGGCGTCATAGTTTTCCAGCGGCAGGCCGGCGGGATCGATGTTGTCGTGACACGCAGCGCAGGCCGCATGAGCTCGGTGTGCCGCAAGCCGTTCCCAGACCGGGAGCGCGGCCTCGACGGAGTTTTCTGTGAGGGCCGACACATCGGGCGGAGGAGGTGGAGGGGGCGAGCCCAGCAGATTTTCAAGCACCCACTTTCCGCGGAGCACAGGGGAGGTGCGGGTAGCATAGGATGTCGTCAGGAGCAGGCTTCCCTGACGCAGGAGTCCTCCACGGTGCTGATCCGGCAGCAACTCCACTCTGCGAAATTGACTACCATGCACATGGGGGATTCCGTAGTGTCGTGCCAGCCGTTCATTAAGCCATGCGGTTCGTGAATCGAGCAGGCGCAGGACGCTGGTGTCCTGCTGCAACATGTCAGAGAACAGCAGCAGGGTTTCCCGGCGGAAGGCATCCCGCAGATTCTGGTCAAAGTCGGGGAACAGGCGGGCATCCGGTGCGGCACTTTCCAGATTACGAAGATAGAGCCACTGGTCAGCAAAGTTTTCCGCGAGTGATGCAGAACGGTGATCCCGAAGCATCCGGGCAGTTTGCTGCCTGAGCACTTCGGGGTGGGACAGTGTGCCAGCCTCCGCCAGTGTCAGCAATTCATCATCCGGCAGGCTGCTCCAGAGAAAAAACGACAGTCGGGACGCAAGTTCAATATCTGACACGCTGACAGCACCGGGCTGCCCCGGGGAACGACGTTCGATGCGAAAGAGAAACTGCGGATTCACCAGAATACCGGCCAGCCCGCGTTCGATTCCCGCTTCGAAGTCCTGTTCCTCAGCGATACCCTCGCGGAACAGACGCAGTGGCGTTTCAAGGTCTGCGGCTGTGATCGGTCGACGAAAGGCAAGTCGCAGCAGCGGCCGAAAAACGTCCGCGGCACAGGCCTCGAATTCAGCCGCATCCCGAGGTTGCCGCGTCAGAATTCGCCGACGTGACTCCGTCGAACCGGCCTCTGAAGGCCCAAGTGGCCCCGTAATTGAAACCTCCGCCACCGCCGGGCCCAGCCGTGGATGGCGGTAATAGTTGAAATGCACGTTCAAAGGTTGCCGGTCGGTTTCCAGCAGGGCGCGTCCTGAATCCACAAAAGTTGCGGCCAGCTGATGACGTCCTGCGCTGACAGGCACCGTCGCAATCAGGTTGGCGTCTGCCTGACGATCATCCGCTGTTCCCGGCGAACGCTCCACAATGAACTGCTCCACACGTCGACGATCAAGCAGCAGATCCAGCTGATGCCGCCCATGCAGTCCTTCCAGTTCATCATTGCGATCGCGCATCAGTCGCACCTGTATCTGGTAGCTGCCGCTGCGGGGAAAGGTCCAGTCAATCACGACACCTCCGCGCGTTCCCGGAGGCAGCCCTTCCGGCCGCATATGATCCTGAGTCAGATCGCCGCGGACCCGAAAAGTTTCGCCCCCCGGGGACTGCTCGACACGCCCCAGAGCCAGACGGGAAATTTTCTGCGCGGCAGCGAGGTAGCGACTGAGCAGCACAGGGCTGAGACCGGTCACAGTGATGTTGTCAAAGCCCTGACTGGATTCGTCGGCCGGGAGCAGACTGGAGGCGTCGATCTGCAGCCCAAGCAGGTCGCGGATGGAATTCTGGTATTCTGTACGTGTCAGCCTTCTCAGCGATTCGGTGCGTCCCGGCCGCGGAACTCGCAGCGAGTGTCCGTCCAGCTGACCGGTAAGCCACTCCACCACCGCCAACTGCTCCGTGGCGGCCGGACGCGGCGATCCTGCAGGTGGCATGTCACCAGTCTCCAGCCGGCGGACAACCTTCTCCCAGACGGCCGTCTGTTGAGACAGCTCCTGCGGCTGAAATTCAGGCATCTTCAGATTCCCTGCAGGCTGCTCACCACTGTGGCAGCCCGCGCAGTTGGATTCGAAGAAACGCCGCAGCAGAACTTCATCAGCCGCAGGTGCCAGGCCACACAGCAAACCGGCAATCGCCAGAGCAGAGAATGTGAGTGAGTATCGCCGCCAACTGCCCGCGAGCCTGTGGTAGTGACGGTTTTCAACTGCCGGCTTCACTTTGCAGCTCCAGGTGCAACCGAGGTTGCGTTTCGGGGACGGGACTGCCGCCACCGCGTGCCTCTTCCGGACGTGGATTATTGCGAAAAAATGCGGCAGGATCGAGACCGATGGTCTGCGGAGGTGGAATTTTCAACAGAGTGTTTGCACCCATCCCCTGCAGCATTTTCTCTGGCTCAGTGGCCCTGAGCCGGGGCTGGGCAGTTCCGGCGGCTTCCACTATATTGACGACACTCCGCCGCCAACGGCGTGGGACAGTGTTGCTGCGGCCCGGCAACCTGCCGTGTATTTCTGCTGGGCCGCGGGATCCGGACGGTTAGCATGACAGGGACGGCAAAAGCTTCAGGCAGTTACACGGGCGAAGATATCGAGGTCCTGGAGGGGCTGGAGCCCGTCCGGCGGCGGCCGTCGATGTACATCGGTGGCGTGGATTCACGCGGACTGCATCATCTGCTGTGGGAAATCGTTGACAACTCGGTCGATGAATTCCTCGCCGGCGAATGTGATCGAATCGTGGTAACGCTGCACAAGGACGGCGCATCGTGTTCGGTTCAGGACAACGGCCGCGGGATTCCCGTGGATCGCCACCCCAAGGTCCGCAAGTCCACGCTGGAAGTCATCCTGACAACACTCCACGCCGGTGGGAAGTTCAGCGATCGCAACTACGCCCGCAGTGGCGGTCTGCACGGCGTGGGCTCCTCTGTCGTCAACGCACTCTCTTCAGAACTTACTGCAACCGTCCATCGCGATGGGTTTGAGTGGCAGCAGCGGTATGAACGCGGACGCCCGGTGACTGCGGTTGAGAAACTGCGTCCATTTCGGGGTCGGGGAACGCTGGTTTTCTTTCGTCCTGACGTGGAAATCTTCCGCCGCACGCAGTTCAACGCGGAAACCATCCGCCAGCACCTCGAGGATATCTCCTTTATCCACGGGGGCCTGACGATTGTTTTTCAGGACGAACAGAAGGGAGAAAAGCACGAGCTGCATCACCCTGACGGGATTCTGTCCTATATTGAAAAGATCACCGTGGACTCCGGGCGCAAGCCTTCCCACGAACAGATCTTCTCTGTCCGCCGAGATGACCGTGAAGCAAAAGTCGAGGTGGTGCTTCGCTGGTCCGATTCGACCGAAGAGGCGATTCGCAGTTACGTAAACGGCATTCGCACGCATGCCGGCGGTACACATGAGAACGGGCTGAAAGCCGGGGTGGTCAAGGCCGTTCGCAACTACATGGATGTTCACGATTTCAAACCTCGGGGCGTGACGATTACGTCGGATGACATTCGTGAAGGTCTGATCTGTGTGTTGAGTGTCTTCATCAGCGACCCGATGTTTCAGGGGCAAACCAAAGACCGACTCAACAATCCCGAAACGTCGGCGATTGTCGACGGCGTCGTCCGCCCGGCTCTGGAAAACTGGCTCAACTCCAATCCATCCCTCGCAGACGCCATCCTCGGTCGCATGGTGCTCTCTGCACGCGCGCGTCAGGCCAGCCGTGAAGCTGTCTCCGAAGTTCGACGAAAGACAGCTGGCGGCCGACGCACCAACCTCCCGGGGAAGCTGGTGGACTGCCAGTCAAAAAATGCGGACGAAACTGAGCTCTTCATCGTGGAAGGCGACTCGGCCGGCAGCACGGCAGTCATGGGCCGCCAGGCGGCTACTCAGGCCGTACTCCCACTCCGTGGCAAAATTCTGAATACCGAAGCACTCGGACTTTCCAAAATCCTCGAAAGCAGCGAAATCCGCGACATCGTGGAAACACTTGGTGCCGGCATCGGAAACAGTTTTGACATCCGTCAGATGCGGTATTCACGCATCATCCTGCTCATGGACGCCGACAGCGATGGATACCATATCTCAACACTGCTGCTGACGTTCTTCTTTCGTCATATGCCTGAGCTGATTCGGCAGGGGCGACTGTTCATTGCTCAGCCGCCGCTCTACCGCATCGAGGTCGGACGGGATGTCATCTATGCCCGGGATGACGCTGAAAAAGAAGAATTCCTCGCCTCCCTCCCGGCGAATCGCAACGCAACCCTGCTCCGCTTCAAGGGACTTGGAGAAATGAACGCCGCTCAGCTGCGGGACACAACTCTGGATCCCAAAGCCCGCGTACTGCTGCGGGTGAACATCGAAAGTCAGCTGGAAGCCGACAAGACCTTCAATCAACTGCTCGGGAAGGATGCCAGCGAACGCTATCGCATCATCATGGAAGATGCCGGACTCGCTGACGACCTCGATCTGTGATGCGGGCTTAGACCCTACCAGTTGAAGTCAAATCGCAGGGCCAGCAGATCTGAGTCTGTGTCACCGAAAACGGCTGCACTGGTGGTCACCGGATGAATCCAGTCCACCATCACCCGGGTCCGGTCACTCCAGTACCAGTTAACGCCGACCGTCAGATCGTTGTACTGGCCTTTCAGAAATCGGTCCAGGTTCAGGTGCGAATAGCGTGTCTTCAATTCCCACGCCCCCGGTGTCAGCCGTCCGGGGAGCGCCACAAATCGCTGCTTCGGCACGTTGCGACCAAACTGCGCTCCATGCTGACCGAACTTTTCATACCGTCGGCTTTCTCCAGTTGGAAACCAACTGAGATGGGCATACATCCCGCCCGCCACTTCCGCATCACCGCTGGTTTGCTGCACAGCACTTAAAAATGCCTCGCTCTGTACCGTTACGGCCCCCATCACAGCGGCAAATTCCAGATTGCCCGTCGTGTACTCATCCGCCGAGATCACGCCACTATCAATCAAACGTGGGCCTTCATGAATCTGTGGACGCGAACGAAACCTGACGCGTTCATCCTGATCGAGCGTATGCAGAATACCCGCCCCCAGATGAATCAGTGAGCTGCCGCCGGAATGTTCATCATAGAAGGGCAGCCATGTGACGCGACCGCTGAACCGCGCACCCTGGTTGTCATCGATCCGTTCCTTCAAACCTTCACTGATACTGTCAAAAAATGCTCCTGCAGCCCACCCCAAACGCTCGTCATCTGTGCAATTGTAGACTGCCACGCCAACCTCACGGTCCGGCGAGAATACGCCCTGACTGGGGATGGATCTTTCCAGAAAAATATTGTTCGTATCGTTCGTAACCTGTTCAAGACTGAACGGCACAAAGAAGTTGCCAATCCGAAATCGCCCCACTCCGGGGATCTCATTCATGGACAGATAAGCATCCTTCACATCGGGTGAAGTCACCCCGGGCGTTTCATTCACAGTCTCCGGTTCAAGCGTCATCTGCAGACGAAAGTCAAACTGTTCGTAGCCGGTGCCATCAGCTACCAGCCGCAGACGCCGAAACTCAAAAAAATCGGCCGTGCCGGGACTTCCGGAAATGTTCTCGTCTGCCCGCAGCCAGCTGACGTAATCGAGCTGAACATGCCCGCCCAGTTTGACATCCCACTTGTCGTTCGAGGATTTTGGCGGGCTTGTCGAAGAGCTCTGTTTCGGAGCAGCAACATCCTTCAACGCAGGCAGCTCAGGCTTCTCCGGAACCGGGAATGCCTCAGGAGTCGCCGGGACCGCAGCCGCATCAGCCTGCGGTGGCTGCCAGCGACCGGCCGCCAGCTCCGCGGGAAGCCATTCCGGCAAGGCCGGAGCGCCACCACCCTCCACTGGCTCCTCTGCAGCCATGGAGCCAGTTGCCAGCACCAGCAAACAGCGGGCCAGCACTGCAACAGGAAGATGGTACATCACTTCGCCCGTATGCTGTCTAGCTCTGTCGACCGGCAAACAGACCGAACAGTCCGCGTTTGCGGGGAACTTCTTCGGCCGTTCGCGGAGGTTCTTCCGGAGCGGTCAGTTTCAAAACCATGTCCTGCAGGCTGCGCGTGAGCTTCGCTCGGGGAGCGAACTGGCACAGCGGAACACCATTGTTGCGGGAGCCGGCCATCACGGCATAGTCGTTCGGTAACTGCCAGAAAACGCTGCGTCCAATTGCATCCAGCGCCTTGTTCAGGCTGATATCACAATCTTCCAGCCCAACTCGATTCACAACAATTTCCACCTTGCCGCGGATCGATGGATAGTGGTCGAGGAACTGCAGGATGCGAATCACATTTCGCAGGCAGGACAAGTCGAGCTGGGTGACCAGCAGCACACGGTCAGAAACCTCCATCACAGCCACATCCAGCCGGGCGAAGGACTTTCCCGCATCGATAATCAGGTGCGAGAATGTGGCCTTCAGCAGAGCGAGGATTCGCCGCAGGTCGTCCGGTCGCACAACCTCATGGTTTTCCAGCTCCACCGGACGCGGCAGCAGGTAAACACCACTGTCGTGACGTGTGAGCGAACGTTTGAGAAGCCCGTAGTCCAGCCTTGCGATATTCTCGGCAATATCCCGGATGGAGTGTTCCGGGATGATATCCAGCCAAACATCTGCATCGCCCAGAGTCAAATCGAGGTCGATGATCACGGGTGAATTGCGTGGATCTTCGGCCAGTATGGCTGCGGTGTTGACAGCGATGGCTGTTCCGCCAACGCCACCTGATACTCCAACAACAGTAATGATTTGCCCGCCCCGAGCGGTTCCATCACCAGCGGCCCCGCCCAGTGAGATTCGAATACGGTCGAGTGCAGCAACAAAGTCATCGAGCTGAATTGGCAGATTCAGATATTCACGGGCACCGTTCCGCATGGCCTGCAGAATCAGGCTGCCCTCCTGCGAACTGCTCACAACCATCACCGCGCAGTTGATATTCGCTCGGGTTATCTCTGCAACCAGCTGCAGGCCGCGAGACGGATTGCTGTCGAGGTTGATGAGCGCCATATCCGGCAGAGTCTGCCGTGCCACGTCCATGAAAAACTCATAGCGGGAACATTCCGCCTCCAGCCAGACGGTGTCCACTCCAAGCAGCATAGTTTTGAGCGCATTGCGGTTCCGTTCATCCGGATCCACTGTCGCCAGACGCAGAACGCTTTTCATCGGTTAACACTTTCCTGCTATCTCATCGTTGGTGAAATAAGCCCCGCGCCGGATTCCCTGTCCGCATCTGTACTGCCACCAACACCGTTTTGAGGTGCACTCGGCTTCCGGGAAGATGGCCTTGCCGACGATGCCGGGATGGCCTTGGTTCCGGAACGCCGCTGCGGCTGAATAAGTTCTTCGCCTCGCTCCACTCCCGACTCCCGCCGCGCTGTCGCCTCAGCAGCTTCACCTGAGGGACGGTTGCGGGCAGCATTCGCACAGGCAGAGCCCTCTCTGCAGCGCGGGCAATTTGGATCTGAGCAACGAGCGGCACCGGGACGGTGCGCGGGACAATCACAGGCATCCCCAAAACTCGGCACTTCCATCAGACCGTGGAAAAACAGCTCCCGGTCGACTGGAGTGTCGGAAGAGGATCCAGGCAGGACGGCCGGCATTTCACCAGTGGACATCGGGGCTACGAGCTCCGGCGTGACCATGATAATCAGCTCGGTCTCCGACTCCGTAAACTGTTTGCGGCTGAAAGCGGCCCCGATCCATGGCAGTTCGCCGAAAAACGGCAGCTTCTGCCCATTACCAAAGGATCTTCGGGAGACAAGCCCGGCAATCACCAGGGCTTCACCAAAGTTCATTTCCACCTGAGTATTCGCGCTGTTGGTGCGAAATGCGGTGGTGGTTGTTCCGTTGATGGTGACAATATTTGACAGGTCCTGATCACTCACCCGGGTTTCCACCTCGAGTCGAATGCGACCATTTCCAAGCACGTAGGGCACAGTATTCAACTGAATGCCGAATTCACGATACTGAACTCCAGTCGTTCCCAGACCTCCGGCAACGGGAATCGGCAACTCGCCACCGCTCAGAAAATTCGCGGGCCGTCCGTTGTGGGTAACGATCATGGGGGTGGCGTGTGTTTTGAAGATCCCCTCTTCAATCATCGCCTGCACAAAGCCCTGAAAGTTGCTTGTCGGCCTCGTCAGCCCCCATGTGACGGTGCTGTCGCGAAGAGCATTCTGGCCGAGAGTAAAGCCGCCCCCAGCGGCAGAAACGCCGGTCAGTGGGACAATTGGCCCCGGAGTGCTTCCAAGATATCCATCCGGGCGGACCATGGTGAAATTCATTCCCAGTCGCCGCAGCTTGGATCGCTGAACTTCGAGCACTGTGCACTTGAGCATGATCTGCTGAACACCGCCGGCCTGCATGTGATTGAGCACGTCCGGATAAAACTGTTCAGCAATCGCCTGAATCTCACTCACATGTTCAGGCCTTGTGACCCAGCCCTGCAGACGTACTGACGAGTCACTGATTTCCTCCACACCAATGGAATCATCCGGGTAGAGGCGGCGAATGAAGGACTCCAGATGCCTGACGTCGCCGCGCACGAGCACTTCCAGCTCATACGACTTGTCGAACTCGTCAATCACCGTGATTGTCGTAACACAGGCCTTCGCGGCGTAAATCTGAAATGCCTGCGGGTCGCCCTCAATTGTGTTGACTGTGATGACCTCGTCGTCGTACAGCACCCGCCGGATTTTCCCCGAGTGCCTGACGGTCATCGCAAAACGCTCGTAGAGGGCGAGTTCGTTGCGACCTTCGCGAATCTGCCAGTCCGGACCTGATTGCGCGGTCTGTGCCTCAGCCAGCGTGGGTATTCCCAGGCAGACGAGGCAGGCTGCCACGAGCGCCGTAGTTCTGATTCCGCAAAGCATCCCTGCCCCCTGAGGTCGGATCGCCTGACCTGCGTCCGCACCAACTGGTCCCTGTTGTTAAGCTAAATGTCGCTCTGGTCCTTGATCACGATCTTCTCACGTCGAACTCTGCCGCCCCCGTTCAACTCCATCGTCCAGAACTCTTCAAGCTCTTCTTCCCCCGCCTGCAATGCTGTTTCCTGTGCCGCAGCTTCAACTTTCGGTTTGTCATCTGCCGGCTTTTCCGATACCGGCGTCTGTTGCTGTTTCTGAGCCAGAGCAGCTTCAATGGTTGTGGGTTCGGCAGGTTCCGGATGAGCTGAACGCGAACCCGGTCTGTCACCTGCAACAGGCAACTCACCCGCCTCCTCCAGCCCTCGACCGATTGTGCTCCCCAGAAACTCCTTCGAAATGGCGGCCAACGGTCGATCCCCTCTTCCGGATGGCTTCCGCATGATTGTCGATAACTTCCCGGAATTTCCGGCGAGAGTCACAGCACGAGCCTGATCAGGAGTCACAAGCAGCGTGATGTTTCTGGCCTGCCCGGCCTCACCTTCGTTTTCTGTTCCATAGATCCTCGCATCAACTGCAAAGACTTCAACAAACTCCAGTACCACCAGTGTTTTCTGAACGTCGCTGTGGCCTTGCTGATCACGATAAGTCAGCAGCAGGTCAATCTGGTTCCCCGGTTGCAGCATCCCACTGTGCGTTGTTGTGGCGTCGACCGGAATGGTCACCGCCGCCCAGCCCTCTGGAATATTTGCAACAGCTCCCCGCTCACCTCTCTCACCTACCCTCGATGCAAGAATCCACTCCCCGGCACTGATCGGAGACTTCATCGGTCGCTGATAGACGTCTTCCAGCTTTCGGATGGCGGACGTCGGCACCAGTGATACAGGAACATCAACCAGCCGAACGTTTTCCTCCGTCAGCACAACTCCCGCGTCCACATCAATCGCCGCAGCCACAACCTGAACCGTCGGGTCCTTATCGGGCCCTCTTTTCAGGAGTGCCTGACGGACTCCCAGCATCGCGATAAAGCCGCAGCACAGTGCCACGGACAACATCAGAACAGCCTGTGGTTTCATATTCATGAGTCCTGCAGCAACGCCGGCTGTCTGTGGTTACCTCCGAAGATGGTAAACCCGTCACAACAGCGGCAATCGTTACATTCCTCACCTGCATCAAGATCGGCAGGCGGATTTGCCCGCTTCACCGAATGCCGGGAGGAAACGTTAAACTTTGAGACTTCCGGTCACAGGGAACTGGGGCCGGGTAACAACGAATCCGCTGCTCGACCCGCCGGTGGCAATTTTTGCCGAAGGGGCCGAAGCAGCGGAGGAATCATCGCAGCAACCGCTGGACTTACAGCATATTGCTGTACAGAAAGAAGCCAATTGTTCCAATGCAGATGGGGATGCCGTAGGGCAGCAGCAGCATCTGTGGCTTGCGGGCTGCTGCAATCTCTGAGAGCACTACTGGGTTGCGAACCCGTGCCCATTCCCCAAGAATCATGAAGAACCGCCCGGTGTGCAGGGCCGATGCCCGCCGCCAGAGCACCATTCCCACAGACATCAGTGCACCAACAATTGCCGTCACGCAGAACGACAAAACAGTGACTTTCCACCCCATCCATGCTCCGATGCCGGCCATCAGCTTCACGTCACCCGCGCCCATGCCACCTACGGCGTAGAGCGGCAGCAGGGTGAGCAGGCCGGCCGTCATGCCCAGCAGACCTCCGCCAAGCCCCGGTACTCCACCAGAGATCAGGGAATAAATAAGGCCGGAAATGACCATCGGATAGGTAATCCAGTTTGGTACCTTAAGATCACGTCCATCGATCCATGCTGCGAGCAGCAGGATCAGACTAACAAGCCTCACGTCCCAGTTATTCAGAATCCAGTCAAGCGTTTCCATATCGATATTCCCGTTCAGGGGGGATCAGAACGAAGGCATGTCAACGCAACATGCCAGGAATCCAGTGACTGCAGAAAAAAGGGATGCAGACAAATGTCAGCATCCCCTTGATTATTCGGCAGATAGTCGGGCTGTCTGGCCCGGCTGAATTAGTCGAGGTTACCGCTGATTTCGCTGAACTTGCTGTTGGCATTTTCGCCAACAAGGGTCACGCCGCCGATGCAGACGACGACGATCAGGGCGAGCATTACCGCATATTCAACGGCGGTCGGGCCATCTTCGGACTTCAGGAAATTACGAACGCGTGCTGTGAACTTGGACATTGCTTGATCCTTCTCGTTGTGCCCAATCTCGGGCAATGACGTCACGGCGACATGCCAACCGCCAAAAATTTCGGACTCTGCCCCGCAGAGCCGGCATGGAAAGCGAGGCCGATCAGGAGTGGTCAGCAGTCTTTTGCTGACTCACTTGTCGCCCCCTGCACCCTCTAAACCTAGGTTCGCGTTTTCCCGCGTCAATTCATTTCTTTGATTTTGCCGCTGCACCACAGACCGACGGTCCGGATCTGACAGCATGTTGCCGTTTCGCATCACACAGGAGGACAAACCGCAGAGTTGTTGCGTTCTCGCAACATCCGCCGCTGCCAAATGTCACCGCGCAATGCTCACGACATGCACAATCAGCACGACCGTCCTGTAACGCTGCCGCAAAGCGGGCCGGTTCAGGCACTTTTCAGAAATTCGCGAGTGGATTCATGCCGCGGGTTGCCCAGCACTTCACTGGCCGGGCCAAACTCCACAACCCGCCCCTCATGCAGACTGCAGACAGTGCCCGCGATGGAACGAACGAACGACGGTGTGTGACTCACAACAATCATGCCCTGACCCTGCTCAGCAAGCTCCTGCAGGAGTGCAGCCACCTCGGCGGCGCTGCGAGGATCCAGCGCACTGGTGGGTTCATCAAGCAGTATCAACCCCGGTTTCATGGCCAGTGTCCGTGCAATCGCCACACGCTGCTGCTCACCGCCTGAGAGTGCTTCGGGACTGGTATGAGCCTTGTCCGCCAGCCCAACGCGAGCCAGCAGCGCCTGAGCTTCCTCGGCAGCTTCCAGCGGCGGTCGCTTCAGGACATGTATCGGTGCCTCGGTGATGTTCTGCAGAACTGTGCGATGGGGAAACAGATGGCATTTCTGGAAGACCATTCCCACCCGCTGGCGAATTCGGAGCAGGGCACGATCCCGGTCCCGCCCCGCAGCCGACGGAAGTAAGGTGCCTTCCACCCACACCTCTCCGCCATCATGACTCTCAAGCCCATTGATGATCCTTAGCAGAGTGCTCTTGCCACAGCCCGATCGACCGATCAGCGCGCACACCTCACCTGCATTTACCTGCAGAGACACGCCGCGCAGGATCTGACGTGATCCAAAACTCCGTGTCACGTTGCTGACGTGAATCACTCTGCTTTCCTCCCGATCCTCAACCACCCGGCAGGTTTCCCTCAAAATCGCCGACGCCGCTCTATGATTTTCCTTGACCAGACCTGATAACACCAGCGAAAACAAGGCGGTTAATTCCTCAACTGAAACAACTTTCTCCCACACGGTCTGTCTGCATATGCTCAAACACCTCTTCCTGTGTTCACTCCCACTGCTGCTGTTGGCACCACGGCCTGCTTCCGCCCAGGATCCGCCCCCCGCCAATTCCCTCAACGAAAGGCTGGTCGAAACCGAGCAGGAGTGCACAATCGCAGGCCAGACCGTGCCGTGCACCGTGACGACCGGCCGCCTGATGCTCCGCAGCGACGATGGCAAACCCAAAGCAGCCATGTTTTTCATCGCCTACACACGACGATCGCAGCCCGCCAGCACTCGACCAGTCACGTTCTGCTTTAACGGAGGCCCGGGATCCTCCTCCGTCTGGCTGCATCTTGGAATGCTCGGTCCGCGCCGCGTGCGGTTCCCCGATGACGCCTCGCTGCTCAAGCCCCCCTACCAGCTGGAAGCCAACCCGTGGTCACTTCTTGACGTGACCGATCTCGTGTTCATCGATCCTGTGAGCACCGGTTACAGCCGCGCTGCTGCTGATACCCCGGTCACGGAGTTTCATGGCTATGAGGAAGACATCCGGGTGGTGGGCCAGTTCATTCACGACTACACGTCACGTTTTCTTCGCTGGTCATCCCCGAAGTATCTCTGTGGCGAGAGCTACGGGGGAGTTCGGGCTGCCGGACTTGCCGCCCACCTGCAGGAGCGTTTCAACCTTGATCTGAATGGACTGATCGTGATTTCAGGAGCCATCAACTTTCAGACACTTCGGTTCTCCTCTTCAAACGACCTCCCGTTTATCTGCTTTCTGCCATCCTTCACGGCGACGGCGTGGTACCACAAGGCCCTGCCTGCTGATCTGCAGCAACAATCTCTCGATCAAGTGGTTGCTCAGAGCCGGAACTTTGCCTTCGGCCCTTACGCGCAGGCACTCCTGCAGGGCACGTCACTCCCGGAAGCTGAGGCGGCAAGGATCGCAGCCGAGCTCAGCCGCCTGACTGGCCTGTCCACCGAATACATCCGCAGCGCCAGACTGCGACTGAGCATGGCACGATTCGGCAAACAACTGCTCCGCAGCCGCAGTCGAACCGTTGGCCGCTTCGACAGTCGCTTCATCAGTCGGGATCGTGATGATGCAGGTGAGACAGCCGAATTCGACGCCAGCGCTGCCGCTCTTTTCGGCCCCTTCACGGCCGCCTTCAATGACTACGTTCGCCGTGATCTGAAATTTGAAGAAGAGCGGGTGTATGAAATACTCACCGGCAACGTCCAGCCGTGGAGCTACCGCACCTTCGAGAATCGTTACGTCGATGCGTCCGAGCCCCTTCGCAGGGCAATGACTGCCAACCCGTCGATGAAGCTGTTTGCCGCCTGCGGACACTACGACCTGGCAACTCCGCCGGCATCCATGGACTACACGCTCGACCACCTCGGACTGGCCCCGGAACTGCTCACCAACATTACCCGCCGCAACTACGAAGCCGGGCACATGATGTACATTCACGAGCCTTCCATGATTCGACTCCGGGAAGATCTGCTGCAATTTTACGAGCAGAGTCGCTGAGCACTGGTTCCGGCATTCCGGCAACTGAGAACCACGGCCGGTTCGAGGGTACCGGGCGTGGTTCCGGCGAGTATTTTCTGGGAGACTCCGGCGACGCGGTCGGGCAGCGTGCCAAATTCGCTTACAATGCCGCATTGCCCCTTTTCCCTGCTCTGAACTCACAGGATTGCCCACTCGTGCGATACGACACAGTCATCATCGGAGCCGGTATGTCCGGACTCTCGGCGGGAGTGCGTCTGGCGTACTACGAAAAGAAAGTCTGCATACTCGAACGGCACACGACGATCGGCGGCCTGAATTCGTTCTATCGGCTGCGAAACCGAAATTACGACGTGGGCCTCCATGCAATCACCAATTACGCAGAGCCAGGAACCCGCAACGGTCCGCTGAGTAAACTTCTTCGCCAGCTCAGAATGTCCTGGGAGGATTTTGATCTGCGCCCCCAACTGCGATCATCCATCATGTTTCCCGGCTGCACGCTGTACTTCACAAATCAGTTCAGTTTCCTGCTTGAGCAGATAGCGGCCGCCTTTCCGTCGCAGATTGATGGCTTCCGACAACTCGTCGCAAGGATCGCCGAACACGACGCGCTCAACCTTGAACGGCAGGTGCTCTCAGCCCGCGAGGTCGTCCGCAGCTACATCTCTGAACCGCTCCTCGTGGACATGCTCTTCTGCCCATTGATGTTCTACGGCAGCCCAACTCCGCGGGATATGGATTTCAACCAGTTCGTGATTATGTTCAAAAGCATTTTCCAGGAGGGCTTTGGCAGGCCATTCCAGGGAATCCGCCTGATCCTGAAAAAGCTGGTTCGGCATTTCCGTTCGCTGGGAGGTGACCTGCGGCTGCGTGCAGGCGTCAACAGTATCCGGCACAAGGACGGAGAAGCGACAGCAGTCACTCTTGACGATGGCACAGAGATTGAGGCAGATAACATCCTCTCGTCTGCCGGAGCCGCGGAAACCCTGAGACTGATCAGTCCCGGCGCGCCGCCGGTACAAGCTGTCCCGGGGGATATTTCTTTCGTGGAATCAATCAGCGTACTGGATCGGGAACCCGCTGAACTGGGGCACCGCGACACGATCGTGTTCTACAGCAACACGGCAGACTTTCACTACGAGCGTCCTGAGCAGCCTGTGGACCTCCGCAGCGGCATCATCTGCTCCCCCAACAACTTCGACTACTCTGAGCCCCTTGAAGACGGAAGGATTCGCATCACGGCCCTTGCCGACCCCCATCACTGGATGAATCTGTCCGCGGAAGACTATCTTCGCGAAAAGGCCGAATGGAACGACCGGATCATCGCCAGCGCCCTCAGGCACATTCCGGACTTTCGACAACATGTGGTCGATACGGACGTCTTCACCCCCAAAACCATCCGTCGCTTTACGGGGCACGACAATGGTTGCGTCTACGGAGCGCCTCAGAAATTCGTCAACGGCCTGACACCGCTCAAAAACCTTTTCCTGTGCGGCACGGACCAGGGCTTTCTGGGAATCGTCGGTGCCATGCTCTCGGGAATCACCATCGCCAACAAACATCTGCTCAGGTAGGCCGCTCAGAAGATTCGCCTGGGCCCGGCCCCACCCGCATTCTCCGTAAAGTCGAACACCAACAGCATTGCGGGCTGACCGGCGGTCTGAGATTCTTTTGCGGCCTGAGGCGTTAGCGGATTGCCGGACGGAGTGCCCGCTGCACTGGCGACAGCGCCGGCGTCGCTGGCGCGGTCGCGTGCATAGGCCGGATCGATGGAACGCTCGGCCGTCTCTGAAGACACCGCCACGAACACCTCACCGCGGATCAGTTCGCTTTGAGTCGGCGACGATAGTGACTGGCGGACAGCCTGCAAAATCGCCTCCCGACTGGAACGCATGACTTCCGCTGGGTCCCATTCAGGGGGATCCACGGTCAGCCCCTTTTGGACTTCATCCAGCAGGTTTTGATGGGCCGGACCAGAAGCAGGCAGGCAAACTCCCAGCCACTCCGGCATCATCGCCGGCTGTGATTGAGCCAGTTGCAGGCCGTGGCGTGAAAGCACCGAGCGAAGCCCATTCAGAACGTCTTCGGGACCGCCGCGGCGGACTCTGACCACAACCACTTTCCAGTCGTCTTCAGCAAGCAGAGTTTGCAGAGATTCGCTGGCGGTGGACTGCATGACATCCGCAGCAGGGACCGGAGCAGCAGCGGTGGCCATCGGAAATGCGGATGCGCCGGGCAGGGCAGACGGAAATGGAGCGCTCTCGAATGTCCGAAGCGGAGATTCCGCGCCAGCGTCGACTGAGGACGAAGGAGCTGTTGCGAGGGACGCCACCGAGCGCTCACCGGGACTTTCTGTTTGAATCCGGTCGAAAAACGGCAACCTGGCGGAGATCAGCACCAGGCCACAGGCAAGCACCGCTGCGGCGATAGCCCGTATCCGCCAGGCTGACAACCTGAGCCGAAATTTTCCAGCCCTCCTGGCGGGATCACCGGCCGCAACAGCGTCAAGGTTGTCGAGCTGGTGGTGCCGGGGTGGGGAGTATTTCAGCCGCAAACCTGCCGGCGCAACCGGCAGTTTCTGCAGATCGGACCTGAGACGCTGGCAATGGGCGCGAAACACCCGCGCCTGCTCGGGGAAACGCTCCTGCAGGGTCCGCAGTTCTGCGTCCTCAGCGGGCGACAGTTCACCGTCAAATTCAGCAGAAATGAGCAAAAACAGGGGTAATTCGGTGGGGTCTACCGAGGAATTTTCAGGTGTTGCAGACATGGGGGCGATGCGAGTGAGCGAAGAAAGAGGGTCCGAGGACGGGACGTTACGCGTTCGCTCCGAGTTCCCCGCAAAACCAACTTTGTCGAAAATTCCCGGAACTGCCGTGCTGGAATGCTTTCCGTTCATCCGCCGATATCATAACGACCATGGTCGGAAGAATGGCCCACCACCCCTAAATCCTGCCCAAAGCACGGAACATCCGAGTGCAGCCTCCCCACGATTCTCAATCCGTTGGCGTTGTCCAAACCCAGTTTCGGCAGCTGTTTGCTGCCCCGAACGAGCTGCTTTTCGCCAGCGGCGAGCGGCTCGGCCCGATTACTGTGGCATACGAAACCTACGGAACACTCAATGCTGATGCCAGCAATGCGATTTTTGTCTGCCATGCCCTGACAGGCGACGCGCACGCTGCAGGTCTGCACGAGCAAAACGATCGCAAGCCCGGCTGGTGGGATGGCTTCATTGGCCCCGGCAAAGGCCTGGATACAGACCGATACTTTGTGATTTGTGCGAACGTGCTCGGTGGCTGCCAGGGGACCACCGGCCCCGGCTCCGTCAACCCGGCCACGGGGCGACGTTTCTGCCTCGGATTCCCGTTTCTCACCATCCGCGATGTGGTGACCGTGCACGCAGAGCTGGTCCGGAGCCTCGGGATTTCAAGATTGCTGGCCGTAGTTGGCGGGAGCCTTGGTGGCATGCAGGTTCTGGAGTGGGCTGTACGTTTCCCCGACCAGGTCCGTGCCGCTGTCGTGCTGGCATCCGCACCAAAACTTTCCGCCCAGGGCATAGCCTTCAACGCTGTTGGGCGTCGAGCGATCTACGCGGACCCGGGTTTTGCGAATGGGGAGTATTATGAAACTGAGGGCCCGCGCTATGGCCTGGCTCTCGCCCGGATGGTTGCACACATCACCTACCTCTCCGAAGACTCCATCGAACTCAAATTCGGTCGTCGACTCCAGGATAGTCAGCAGTTTGCCTACAGCATGCAAAAGGAGACTGAGTTCCAGATTGAGAGTTATCTGCACTATCAGGGAAAACGCTTTGTGCAACGTTTCGACGCCAACAGCTATCTCTATCTGACGCGGATGATGGATTACTTTGATCTGGCGGATGGATTCTCCTCTCTGGCGGAATCCCTCGATCGCTCAAAATGCCGATTCTTCATTGCCTCCTACGACACAGACTGGCTTTTTCCCACCAGCCAAAGTCGTGAGCTGGTGTCGGCCTTGCTGAGCATTCGCAGGCATGTTTCATTCATCGAACTTCGCTGCCCCTTTGGGCATGACTCGTTTCTGATTGACCTTCCACCGCTCGCAGGGCTTGTTCGCCCGTTTCTGGACCGAACCGCAGAGACCAGCCATTGATCACCCGCTGCTGACTTGTGCAAAAAATCCAAAATCCCTGACGCCCAGGCGGCCAAATCTGGCCTAACCCTGGTAACACAGGCAAGTCGTCACCTCTGACAGTCAGAGGGCAGTGACTGGCCCAACGATTCCAATCAGCAGGGTTACGCACATGATTCCCACACGAATCCCCCCGGCACTGTTCGCCATCCTTGCACTGGCTGCTCCATTCAGTTCCGTTTTCGCTCAGGCGCCAGCCAACACGATTCCGGTGCTGATTCGTTTCAACGAACCGCCGGGACAATCGCAGGCTGACCTTGTCAGCAGTCATGGGGGCAACATCACACGGCAATTCCGAATTGTCCCGGCTGTTGCAGCCAGAATTCCGCCTCAGGCCATGGCGGCTCTGCAAAATGCCCCGGGCATTGCTGCCGTTGAGCCTGATGGTGTCGTCAATGCTCACGGCGAATACGATGTGGTGTGGGGTATCAACAAGGTCAAAGCCCCGGTCGTGCACTCCGGTGCGTGGATCGGACCGGACGTAACGCCGGTTCCCATCCGTGGAGCTGGCATTCGTGTAGCGGTTCTCGACACCGGGATTGACTACACACACCCGGATCTCTGGGCCAACTACAGCGGTGGCTACGACTTTGTGAACAACGATAGTGACCCCCGCGATGATCAGGGGCATGGCACGCATGTTGCCGGAACAATCGCCGGCCTGCTGGATAACTCCGGGGTGGTCGGCGTGGCTCCGGAAGTCGACCTGTACGCAGTGAAAGTACTAAGTTCCACCGGCAGCGGCAGCTTCAGCTCAATCATTGCCGGTATCGACTGGTCCATCAACAACGGTATGCATGTACTCAACCTCAGCCTTGGCTCGTCGACCGACCCAGGCAGCACAGTCCGAGCGGCCTTCGACAACGCTGCCGCCGCCGGGCTGATGGTACTGGCGTCTGCGGGAAACAGCGGTCCCGGAACTGACACCGTTGGATATCCCGCCAAATACGATTCCGTAATCGCAGTCGGATCCACGACCAGCACCGACGCCATCTCCAGCTTCTCCAGTACTGGTCCTGCCGTGGAAGTCGCTGCTCCCGGATCTTCAATTTACTCCACACTCAACGGTGGTGGATACGGATACATGAGTGGCACGTCGATGGCCTGCCCTCACGCAGCCGGCGTTGCCGCACTGATCCTCGCTGCCGGAGTGACCGACGCAAATGGCGATGGCAAACGAAACGATGAAGCGCGCTGGATCCTGAACGCCACCGCACGTGATCTCGGAACCGCCGGTCGCGATAACCTGTTCGGAAATGGTTTGATTGATGCCGAAGGAGCAGTCATCCTTGCTTTCGATCCCAACTCCCCGCCGCCACCGCCAACACCAATCTTCAACGCCCCCTCCGGACTCACCGCTACCGTATCCGGCTCCACGGTCAATCTGACCTGGCTGGACAACTCCAACTGCGAAACTGGCTTCGAACTTCAGTACGGACTGAAAAACAAGAGCAGCGTTTCATGGGGCACCCCGGTTTCTCTGCCAGCCAACACAACCACTGCTTCTGTAATGCCGGGTAATGGAACGTGGTCCTTCAGAGTCCGTGCTCGCAACGGCACTCAGATCACGACGTGGTCTTCAGCTGTCAACGCGACCGTGGGTACCAAGGGAAGAAAATAGTCCCATCCTCGCTGGTCAACCATAGCCCCCAGCGAAAGAGCCGGCAAGCTGCAAGCTTGCCGGCTCAAATACTTTTAAACGGACCAGGTACTGTCAGACATCGCAGACCTGAACGGCCTGTCGCAATCCCTCCAGCGGGTCCCTGGTCGGGATAAATTCGTGCCCCACGTACCCACGATAACCCAGTTCCACCAGCTTCCGCATGATCGGTGGGAAATTGATCTCCTGATTTTCATCCAGCTCGCAGCGGCCTGGGTTGCCTGCCGTATGGATGTGCCCAAGGATATCCCGATTCTCTTCAAGTCGTCGCATGACATCCCCATTCATCAACTGCACATGGTAAATGTCGAACAGCAATTTCACTCGCGGTGATCCCACCCGTCTAACAATGTCTGCCACATAGTCGATGTCATCCCCCTGATAGCCAGGATGCCCCTTCATGGGATGGCTGCCGTCGCGAGTGTTGAGGTGTTCGAGGCAGATGGTCACATTTTTTGATTCAGCATACGGAGCCAGCTGCTTCAACGCGGTCACGCAGTTGGCTGCTCCTTCAGCACTGCCGATTTCCCCGCTGGACGGGTCTTCGGGATTCCGCCACTTGTAGCCAGTGAATGCAATCACATTCGGAAATCCATACTCTGCACAAGCATCGATCATTCGTATTGTGGCCGCAATGACCTCAGCGTGAAACGCCGGGTTATTCAGCCCCCGCATGAACGGCGCTCCCGGCATGCCATTTGGAGCAAGCGCACAGACAAGCCCATATTTTTTTAATGTCGGCCATGTATCGGGATCGCAGATCTCGATCGATTCACAGCCCAGACTGACCGCGATCTGGCAGGTTTTCTCCATGTCCCAGCATTCGCCGGCAATATTGAAACACCAAAAAACGATCGAATGCCGAATATTGCCTTTGAGCTGAACAGCGTCTGCAGACATCGTTGAAATTACCTCCCGCGGATCCGCCGCAAAGTCTGCGGCGGTGGTTACCCATGGCCCGGAAAAATCACAGGCCGGAATCGTATTTCTTCCGGCCGGAGATGCAATTGGGGCCGGCTTACTTATCCCCAATTCACCAACCACAGAAACGACACTCGGATCCCCCCGGGTGCAAGAGACACCCGGGGGCTGGTGTTGAGCCTCACAACAGCTCGCCAAAGTCCGCGAACAAGTCATCCAGCAGTGACAGATCCTCGCCCAGCCGCTGGTCTGAGCCCAACGCACGGTTGTCATTGTCCCGCAGTTCGAGTGCAGGTTCAGCGTCAGTCGGCCTGACTCCATCTTTCGTCGGCTCCGGTGCACCCGATTCCGCAACAGACACTTCGCGATCCTCCCAGGGCTGCGAAGCAATCGCAACGGCTTTGCTCGTACCAAACAGGTCAACACGACTCGTACCCTGCTGCGGTACCATTTCCGCCGCATCCACGTCCTGCAGACGCCCCTGAACAAACAGCGTCTCCACACCGCGTCGTTCACCCACGGCCAGCTCACCAGCCATCAGGTGGCCGGAGTACTGCTCGGGATCGAGGTCCTGCCAGCCGAGCAGGTGGCCGTATTCATGGGCCATCACGGTCGCAAGGTCCACGGTGCCGGCCGGGACGTCGCCGTCCGCCTCGTCCGTAAAGGACCAGCCGTAGCCCAGAGCGTCGTCGTCCAGCCAGATCTCTGACGTTCCCGCCGCACCGGATGCTCCCAGCATCCCGCGGTCGTTCAGGTCGCGAATCTCCACGGTCGCACTCTGC
>JBEAUF010000333.1:0-9789 GCA_041161565.1 Planctomycetota bacterium
CTATAGACTCAGACACATCGCGTTCACCCACCCCGTTCCCTCCCCCCACCAAATCCGGAGTTCCCGATGTCGCTTCATTCCCGACGCACCTTCCTTCGCACTGCATCGCTTGTCGGAACCATGGCCGCCTGCGGGACTCTGCCGCAGCTGTCCCTCGCGGCTTCCGCGGACAGGCCCAGGCTTGGCATCCAGCTGTACTCGCTTCGCGGATTCAAACGCGACGAGGCCCTGAAATACGCCAGCGAACTGGGTTTTGAGTCCGTGGAGTTCTACAGTGGGATGCTGGCACTGAACGCCCCGGATGAAGAGATCGCTGCCGTCCGAAAGCAGGTCACCGATCTCGGCCTGACAATCTCGGCTCACGGCGTGAATCGCTTCACAAAGGATGCTGCAGCAAATCGAAAAATGTTCGAGTTCGCAAAGAAGCTGGGCATTGCATGTCTCACCGCTGATCCGGATTTCGATTCCTTCGACAGCCTCGATGAGCTGGTGAAGGAATTTGATATTCGAGTAGGTATCCACAACCACGGGCCCACCCACCGTTACAACAAGGCAATCGACGTGCTCCGCGTGATCGAGCGTCGTGACGAGCGGATCGGTGCCTGTGCAGATCTGGGGCACTATATCCGTTCAGGGCAAAGCGGTCCCGAGGTCATTCGGCTGCTCAAAGGGCGACTCTACGGTATCCACCTCAAGGACTTCGCCGAAATGCAGGACAAAACCAAAGGCGTGATTCTTGGCAAGGGTCATCTGGACGTGGAAGCGGTATTCACTGAGCTGCAGCAGGCTGGCTTCCCGGCCAATGGTGCGCTGTCGCTGGAGTACGAAGAAAATGAAAAGAACCCGATTGCCGACATCCGGGAGTGCCATGCGGTGGCCAAAGCGGCATTGAAGGTCTTTGCGGCGAAGTGAGCGAACCGGTCAGGAATCCGCTGAATCAACCGAATTTGGCGGATTCCAGGCCATGGCCCCGGACACTGCGCGGTCAGGCTTAAGCCTGCACCTCCGTCAGAGCATCACGGGCAGGCTGCCCATACTCTTTTGTGCTCCGCAAAGACTCTCTTCAGCTTTGATGCACGCAAAAAATCCGACGCAGGCCCGGGGTCACTGTCTTCTGAGGTCCAGAGTCCACGGCGTGAACTGCGAGACGCGAGGTTCGCGCAGGTCAAGTTGTCCGGGAGAGTGCCCGAAGCGAAAGAAGCGGGCAGCGCGACGACTTTCGGCAGCAAGTGCATTGATGGGGTAGCCGGACGGATTGTTGCCGCCGGGATGGTCGACATGACAGCGGCAGCCGCCCAATGATCTGCGGGCAGCGCGATCGACAACTTCAATGATCAGCGGTGAATGCACCCCAATATTCGGGTGCAGGCAGCTGGGAGGACACCACGCGCGATATCGGACACCGCCGATGAATTCACCCGGTGCGTCACCCGGCTGCAGGGGAACGCGAATGCCATTGACACCGATGCTCAGGTGTGACGAATGCAACCCGGTGACCTTGATCTGCAGGCGTTCGACGGAGGAGTCGACAAAACGGGTGGTTCCACCGCCTCCGGGTTCTTCGCCCAGCACGTACCATGGTTCGAGGGCCTGACGGATTTCCACATGGACGCCGGCAGCGGTGAAAGTGCCGATGAGTGGACAGCGGAACTCAAACTGAGCACCAAACCAGCCGGCTTCCATTGAAATACCGCCGGCCTGCAGGTGGCGAATGACCTGTTCGAGGTCCTGCCAGAGACAGTGAGGAAGGAGGAAGCGATCGTGGATGGCGTGCTTCCAGTGGATCAGGGGTTCACGATAGGGCTGTTCCCAAAAGGCGACGGTAAGAGCGCGGACGAGCAGTTGCTGCACAAGGCTCATACGTTCATGCGGTGGCATTTCGAAGCCACGGAATTCGACAAGTCCGAGTCGCCCGGCGGAGTGATCGGGGGAGTAAAGTTTATCGATGCAGATTTCGGCGCGATGGGTGTTGCCGGTGAGGTCTACCAGAAGGTTGCGGAAGAGGCGGTCGACGAGCCATGCGGGGATCCAGCCGCAACCGGGGTCGGGGACCTGATCAAAGGCAATCTCGAGTTCCGGGAGTGCATCCGTGCGGCCTTCATCCACGCGTGGCGCCTGGCTTGTGGGGCCAATAAACAGGCTGGAGAAAAGATATGACAGCGAAGGGTGATTGTTCCAGAACCCAATGATGGATCGAAGCAGATCGGGGCGGCGAAGGAATGGGCTGTCAGCCGGAGTGGCTGCTCCGAGCACGAGATGGTTGCCGCCGCCAGTGCCGGTGTGGCGGCCATCGAGCTGAAACTTTTCGGTTCCGAGCCGGCAGTGCCGAGCATCGTCGTAGAGCCCGCAGGTGATCTGCTTGAGCTGCTCCCAACTGGACGCCGGCTGGACATTGACTTCGATAACACCGGGGTCTGGCGTGACCTTGAGCACCTGAATGCGGGAATCGTGCGGGGGCAGGTAGCCCTCGAGAATCACCGGAAGCTGCAGGCGTTCGGCGGTATCTTCTATGGAGGCGACGAGGTCAAGGTAATCTTCCAGAGTACCAACGGGGGGCATGAAGACATGCAGGCGACCGTTGCGGGGTTCGACGCAGAGTGCAGTGCGGATCACGGGGCCCGGGACTGGCGAGCCACCGGGGTAGTCGTCTGAGGATTCGGCGGGGTCATCGATCAGACCGAGTCGCTGAAGGATCTGAGTCTGGCGGCGGTGTAAAGAAGGATCCGTCGCTGCAGCGTTCAGCCGTTCCTGCGGCATACGGCGAATTTCCGCGTAGCCAGGGAGTGTCGGGCGGTCAGCGAAGGGGTCCTGTGGCGGAACATCAACGGCAGTCGAGGGAAGTGATTCGAGGGGCAGGCGAAGACCGATTGGGGAGTCACCTGGAATCAGAAACAGCCGGTGTGAGCGAAACGGCCAGAACCCACTCGTCCAGCGGGCATTGGCCTGCCACCAGGCGCGGCTGAGCGGCAACACGAAGCCGGCCGGGCGGCGAACTCCGCGTTCGAGGGCGCGGCAGAGTCGGCGACGGTCTTCGTCGGTATCCGAATCAAACTCTCGCGGATCCACATCAACAGGCAGCCGCTGCTCAATTTCAATCAGATGAAACACGTCTTCGAAGGCCGGTCGGATCCAGCGATCGTCGACATCGAGTCGGCGTGCAAGTTCGAGCATGAAGTCGGCGGCATGATGTTCGTCAACTGCGGGACTGGTGAATGGCGGAGTCCGGTTGGCGGCATCCGGGAGCGGAGCAAGGAGACCCGGGTTTTTCCAGATGGGCTGTCCATCCGTGCGCCAGAGGCAGGTGTAGGCCCAGCGCGGAAGCGATTCCCCGGGGTACCATTTGCCCTGACCGTAGTGCAGAAGTGCACCGGGAGCGAAACGCTGGCGAAGGCGACGAATGAGCTGGTCAGAGAGTCGCTGCTTGGCGGGGCCGACCGCCGCAGTATTCCATTCCGCCCCCTCCATGTCATCGATGGAAACAAAGGTAGGTTCGCCTCCCATCGTGAGTCGCACATCGCCGGCTGCGAGCCGTTTGTCGACTTCACTGCCGAGCTGGTCGATACGTTCCCATGCGGCGTCCGAGAAGGGTTTGGTAACGCGGGGATCTTCGTGAATTCGCGTCACGCTCATGCGGAAGTCGAAGCTGACTTCGGAGGGTTCGACGCAGCCGGAGATGGGAGCGGCGGACTGAGGCGCGGGTGTGGCGGCAAGTGGAATGTGGCCTTCACCGGTGAGCAGCCCGGAGGTGGGATCAAGGCCGACCCAACCGGCGCCTGGCAGAAAGACTTCCGTCCACGCATGCAGGTCGGTGAAGTCATTGGCGGGACCGGCGGGTCCTTCGAGCGGCTGCTGGTCGGCTGTGAGCTGAATCAGATAACCGGAGACAAAGCGTGCAGCGAGTCCGAAGCTGCGGAGCAGGTGTACGAGCAGCCATGCGGAGTCGCGGCACGACCCACTGCGTTTCTGCAGAGTTTCGGCAGGGGCCTGGACTCCCGGCTCCAGTCGAATCGTGTAACTGATGGCCTGTTGCACCAGCTGGTTCAGGCTGACGAGAAAGTCGATGGTGCGGCGCGGCCGGATGTCGACGTTTCTGCGGAACTGGAGAAGTTCCGGGGTATCAGACCAGGGATGCAGGAATGGTTTGAGGTCCTGGGCGAGTTCTTTGGAGTAGCTGAACGGGAAATCAACGGCCTCGTCTTCGAGGAAGAAGTCGAACGGGTTGATGACCGTCATGTCAGCAACCACATCAACCGTCACGACGAAGTGGTCTGTTTTCTCGGGGAAAACAAGCCTGGCGAGGTAGTTACCGAAGGGGTCCTGCTGCCAGTTGATGAAGTGTCCGGCCGGCTCCACTTTGAGCGACCAGGCGTCGATGGGAGTGCGGCTGTGGGGAGCCGGTCGGAGCCTGATTACCTGGGGGCCAAGACTGATCGATCGGTCGTATTGATAGGACGTCTGATGGAACAGGGCGACTTTGATTGGCATGTTTGTGCACAGGGCAATCGGACGAAACGCCACGAGCGCGCGAACACACTCGGGCTGGAAGCCCGTCGGGAGCAGGGTTCGGGACAGGGCGAGCCGCGCGGGTTTCCGTACGCGAACGCACAGGGACTCGGGCTGGCGGGGAACGAAGGGGGCTGAGGCATTCCATGCCTTCAGACCGCTTCAGGGCTCACCTTTCCACGATGTTAGCCAATCGGGAGACCGAGGGCAATTTGCATAACAAAAAAGCCCGCGAGGTTTCCCGCGGGCTGCCAGACATTGTCTGTTGCTGAATAACGCTCCGGATCAGGGAGATGCCAGCTGATCACGGAGGTCATCAAGATCATTCCTGGCGTCCACAGCGAGAATCAATCCGGTTGTGGCGGCAGCGACCGAAGTCACCGCGACAAGAGTCATAAAGCCGTAACCGGGGGCAAACGGGACGACGGGCGTTCCCATCTGGCCTCGGACAATCTCATCACCAACCGCCACGGCAACCTGGCGCCCGGCACCGGCCGGGGCAGAACCATGGCTCCACAGCCGCAGCTGGGTCGTGGTGGAATCAACACACAGCTCATGCACTCCACCCCGCACGCCCGAGAAAGCAAAGCTTCCATCGCGTCCGCTTGTCGTTTCAGCGACAACAGCCCCCTGATACTTCAGGTGAACCTGCTTATTGGCAATTGGCAGCCCTTCCGGAGTGCATACCGATCCAGTCAGGTGACCAGCACCGGACAGCTCAATGTCACGGGCGAGCTTACCGCGTGCTCCATCCAGAGCGGATGCGGAGCCCGAGAGCAGCACGCCGAAGCAGACGGCAAGGCTGACGACTTTGTTCAGCAGAAAGTGTCTTCTCATCGTGGATTCCTCAAGGGGTCACATGCCAGCTCGGCAGGTACAACGAAGCAAGGCGATGCAAGCTTTTCCCCGAATTTTTTCGGCCGCCGTTTGACGGATTCTGCAGCGATACTGCGCAGAGTTTTCGATTTCGATGAAGAATCCTGATTTGAGTATTCGGCGGATATTGCTGAATTTGGGTATTATGCGGGTCTGCCGGTGGGTATCTGTGCTGAAGAGGCGTGGGGAGGGTGCGGAGTGACTGCTGATGCAAACAGTAAAGGTCCGCAGGCGGTGGGCAGGGGAGCCATATCGAACCCTGCGAGCCGATTTTTGCCGGTGATTCGTGAGGACGACTTCGAGCAGTTGGAGTTTGACGATGAATTCCTGAAGGAGCTGGGACGCCCCAAAACCGTGTACATGGACGATCAGTCGAAGTCCGTGATCTCAGAAAACGACAGCCCCGACATTCCGTTCCGTTACAGCCTGAATCCCTACCGCGGCTGTCTCCACGGCTGCAGCTACTGCTACGCCCGTCCCACCCACGAGTACCTCGGATTCAGCGCCGGTCTCGACTTTGAGACTCGAATTTTCGTCAAGCGGAACGCCCCTGATCTGCTGAGGGATTTTCTGGGAAAGCCGGGCTGGGTATGTGAGCCGATCATGCTGTCCGGTGTCACGGACTGTTACCAACCGATCGAGCGTCAGCTGCGGCTGACGCGGCAATGCCTCGAGGTGGCTCTCGAGGCCCGCCAGCCGGTTTCCCTGATCACCAAAAACTCACTGATTTCCCGCGACGTTGATCTGCTCGCTGAACTGGCGAAGCACGGCCTCTGCCGCGCCGCCCTGAGCATCAATTCTCTCGATCAGTCGCTCTCACGAGTGCTGGAGCCCGCCTGCTCATCGCCCGCGGCACGGCTTGAGGCCATTCGCTGTTTATCAGCGGCGGGAGTGCCGGTGCATGTGATGGCAGCCCCGGTGATTCCCGGCCTGAATGATTCCGAGCTGCCGGGAGTGCTGCAGGCCGCCGCAACTGCTGGCGCCGCTTCGGCGGGCTATATCATGCTGCGGTTGCCACTGACGGTGGAGCCGTTATTTCGGGAGTGGCTGCGGATCCGGAGACCTCTGGAGGCGGAAAAGGTGGAATCCCGGCTCAGACTGGTTCGTGGGGGCAAGCTGAGTCAAAGTGAGTTTCACGAGCGAATGCGGGGGTCCGGGGAATACGCGGATCACGTGGGGGCTCTGTTTTCGCTGCAGCGAAAACGCTGTGGACTCGCAACGCAGCTGCCACCGCTGAGAACGGACCTGTTCCGCCCCCCGCGCACGGCCCGAGGCCAGCAGTTCCTCTTTTGAACAGCAGCAATAAGCGGGATTTACCTGATTTTTGGGACTGTGGTAAGATCCGCGGACTGCGGAGCAAGCCGCTCCCGGATGAATCAGGAGTTCAGTGATGGCAGGGATGCCGCTTTTCCTCAAAATCCTCCTTTTGCTGCTGGCAGCAGACGAATTCCCCCCCTTCAGCGAGCCCTCGACAGCCGGGGAAACCGCGACGGCGGCAGCAGTGCTGGATGAACCGACCCAGACGGCAGACGCGGCGGCGGCCGTCACAACTGCAGGCGGTGACGCGGAAGAGGCGATTCGCCGGACTGCAAAGGTGCCGAATCTGTTCCACACGATTCGCGACGTGATTCAGACCGACCTGAATAAGGCGACGCTCATCCGACTGGTCGTCCGCTGGTTGCCATCCATCACTGCAGCGCTCGCCGTCTTCATCCTCGGCCGGCTGGCCAGCCGGCTGATCGGCCGCATGATTGATCGGGCCGCGAGGAAAGCCCGGATGGATGAAACTGTGGTGCGTTTCATTGGCAGTCTGTCTTCCATCATCATGCAGCTTGTGGTGGTGATTGCGTCGCTGGGCTGCCTCGGTGTTGACACCACCTCGCTCAGCGCCGTGCTGGTGGCATCGGGATTCGCAATTGGCATGGCTCTGCAGGGATCACTTGGCAATGTCGCTTCCGGCGTGTTGCTGGTGTTCTTCCGGCCATTTCGCGTGGGGGATATGATTGAAGTGGCCGGTTCCATGGGACGAGTGGTGGAGATTCAGATCTTCAACACGATTCTGGTGAGCCCGGACAATGTGCGAATCATCCTGCCGAATTCAACGATCACGGGTGGCACGATTCGCAATTTGTCGGCGGAGCCGATTCGGCGTATCGATCTGGTGGTGGGTAGCAGCTACAACGATCCACTGCGTGAAGTGCGAGCCTTGCTGGAAGAGATCATTGCCGCTGAGCCACGGATCCTGAAGGATCCGGCACCGGTGATTGCGGTCTCGGAAATGGCGGAAAGCAGCGTGAATTTTGTTGTGCGACCGTGGGTCGCCGGCGCTGATTTTCACGCCGTGAAGTTTGCTCTGACGGAGCGGATCAAACTGGGCTTTGACGAACGTGGTCTGACGATTCCATTTCCTTCGAGGGATGTGTTTGTGCATCATTCAGGCAACCCATCTCTGCCACTGCAGGTACTCAACGGGGCCGCTGCTTCAGCAGCCTAGTTGTCCTTCCGCAGCGGCTCTCACGGGATTGGTGGTTTCATGGCCGACCTGCGCGGGCAAGTTGGACAAACGCCGGAACAGGCACTGGATTCCTGCCTGCTTTCAGAAACAGGTGCAGGTGAAGGACTGCTGGTGGCCGTTTCAGGCGGTGTCGACAGCATGGTGCTGTTGCGTGTCACGGCGGATCTTGCCAGCCGGCACCAGCGACCGCTGGCTGCAGCGCATCTAAACCACAATCTGCGTGGTGCCGCGAGCGTCCGGGATGCGGAGCTGGTGCGGCGATACGCAGAACAACTGGGTGTACGGCTCCTCGAAAGCTGCCTCACAGCCGGGGAACTTGAAGCGGACTCCACTGGAAGCCTTGAAGAATCCGCCCGAAAGGCGCGGCTGAAATTTCTGATTCGCACAGCCCAGGAACAGCAGCTCCCGGTCGTACTCACGGCCCACCACGCTGCAGACCAGGCTGAAACCGTGCTGCATAACATTCTTCGGGGCACCGGCCTGAAGGGACTCAGGGGGATCCCCGTCTCCAGGCCCCTCGCACCAGGTGTGCGGGTGCTGCGACCGCTGCTGAAGGTATCGAAGCAGGAGTTGCAGCGATTCGCAGTCGCGCACGCCATCGCTTTCGCGGTCGACGAGACAAATGCGGATCCCCGCTTTACCCGCAATCGAATTCGCCATGATTTGCTGCCCAGGCTGCGGGAACAGTTCAATCCGACCATCGAGGATGCCCTGCTGAGGCTTGCTGAACAATCCGGCGAACTGCTGGAGATCGCCGACAGCCTCGCAGATGAACTGCTGCAGAAGGCCCTGCTGCAGGAGGACGAGGTCAGCGTGCGTCTGAACATTTCGGAGCTGATGACCGCCCCCGATGCCATCCTGCGACATGCAATGGTGCGGCTCTGGGATCGGAAAAACTGGCCCCGGCAGCAGCTGCGAGCCGCCCACTGGCACCGGGCTGCAGCACTCGTGCGGTCACCGGGGAGCTGTGACTTCCCGGGCGCAGTCAGACTGCAGTCCTCAGGTGGCGTGATGCGAGTGATGCAGGTCGATCACATGTGACGGCAGCAACTCAGGATCGGCTCGCTTCCGGCAATTCCGAGACAACACCAGTCCACATCCAGTCCCCGGCTGGCAATCGGAAAATACCGATCCACCGCACCGATCGCAGCGAGCCCAGGGATGTCGGATGCCGGTGGTTCACAGGATTTGACAAGGATCAATTTAGCGCCCTGCCAGTCACGAAGAATCTCGGCTGCAATGGAATCGCTGGTGACATCCCAGGATTCCGGGAGTCGCGCAGCGGTGGCCATGCCGATGGTGCGGAGGTGAGTCAACGTATCCAGCACAGGGATGCGACAGGAGTTTTGAATCTGCTGTGCAGCCTCCCGATCTGCTGCCAGCTGAAGGTGATTTCCGGTTCGGACCAGCACCTGAGCGTTGAAGGTCATGGCGGCGATGGCATCCCAGTGGGCTTTTCCGGGTGCCAGTCCACAGCGACCATCAAGTTCGCGAATGACATCTGCAGCATGGCCACCACCGGTGATCAGCAGCAGCGGTGCCGGCCACAGTAAATCGCACAGCTGCTGCAGCCCTGAGTGCAGCTGGGGCAGATCCAGCAGACTGCCTCCGACGCGGATTACGATCAGCGAAGAGTTTTCAGGCATGTTGCACTTTCCACCGATTCCCGGAGAATGTCCGATTCATGTCCCCATCACCCGGCACAGGAATCCTTTCCGTGGACCATCTTCCCCATAACAGATCTGCATGGAATCATCTGGCGGATTCCGGCAGTGTATTCGCACATACGGCAACGGATGAGGAATGCCGTGAGCCACTGAAAACGCTGGACAGCCGCGGTTGGCTGCCGCCCTCTGTCGCTGGTCTGGATGTGCTGTGCCTGGCCGGCGGCGGTG
>JBEAUF010000353.1:0-6502 GCA_041161565.1 Planctomycetota bacterium
GGTTTCAGGCAATCAATTCATATTGAGCTCGCCGTCTGTGCGTGGCTGGCCGGGGACACGGACGCCGTTCGCCGCCACCTCGAAGCGGGTCAGGGCGGGATCGTCGAAAAATCCCGCAGGCTTCTCGCACTGGCGGCCCTTGCCAAACTCGAGGGACGCGATGAGGACTGCGAGCGGGATCGGCTGCTCGCAATCAAGGCACTGACAAAAGCGTCCGATGCAGGACAGAGAAAACTGACGGAAGATCAGCTGGCGATGTTGCAAAGCAGGTCCTGAGGGCAGATCGGCGAAGCCCCTGCTGAGCCGCACCCATTGCGCGAGCACTGAACCGGCCCTCCATCGCCCTGCGAAAACACACGTCAACCTGCACGACGCGAATCAGCGTTCGACCGCTCGGCAGAAATTTCGCCCGCCGGCGGCGCACCTGCCTTTTCACTGCGTTTCAGAGGACTGCACGGCCATTGCGGTTGCGGGCCACCAGACCGATGTCACTGCGGGTGACGAAGCCGCTGCATTCCCGCGAACCTTCGGTTTTGCAGATTGATAAGACCGCGTACCGGCAGCAACTCACATTCGGGGCTTTTCAAGAAAAGCCTCTGCGTCCTGAGCCGAAAGATGCGAGCACGACACGCATATCTTTCGTGCGAACGATATACTGTCCGACACCGGAACTGGTTCCGCTGTTGAGTGGGCAGCTGAACTCCGGCAATTCATCATCAGAATTCGGAGTCACAACATGATGCTGGCAGGAAGCGTTCGTACTCGAATTTCGTGGTCGCTCATCGCACTGTCACTTGCATTGATGGGAAATGCATCCTTAGCAGACGACGAACCTGTGAGCGGCAAAACATCGCGTGCTCTGCCCCGAAGTTCCCCCGAGTCACAGGGCATCTCGTCGGAAAAGATCCGTGAGTTTGTCGAAGCGGCAAACCGGAACGTAAACACCATGCACAGTTTCATGTTGGTCCGGCACGGGCACGTTGTGGCGGAAGGCTGGTGGAGTCCGGAATCCGCGGAGCGGCCGCATATTCTTTGGTCACTCAGCAAAAGCTTTACTTCCACCGCAATCGGGCTGGCCGTCGCTGATGGAAAGCTAAGTATCGACGATCCGGTGCTGAAGTTCTTTCCGGACGATGCTCCTGCCGAGCCATCAGAGAACCTGAAGGCCATGCGAGTCCGCGACCTGCTGACCATGTCAACTGGTCACGGGGCGGAGCCGAAGCTTGGGAAAGATGATGTCTGGACGAAAAAGTTCCTCGCGGAACCCGTTGCCTACAAGCCGGGTTCAACGTTTCTCTACAATACGCCCGCAACGTACATGCAGTCAGCGATCGTCCGGAAAGTCACAGGCCAGACGGTACTCGATTATCTGACGCCGCGACTGTTCGAACCTCTCGGGATCGAAAAGCCAAAGTGGGATACAAGTCCGCAGGGAATCTCAATTGGCGGCTACGGGCTGTATCTTCGCACAGAAGACATCGCCAAATTTGGACAGTTGTACCTGCAAAAGGGAACGTGGGACGGCCGGCAGCTCGTTCCCTCCGAGTGGATCGCGGCTGCAACAAGCCGACAGGTGGAAAACGACAAGGCGCCCAGCGGAGGCAATCCGGACTGGCGCGAAGGATACGGATTCCAGTTCTGGCAGTGTCGCCATGGAGCCTATCGCGGAGATGGCAGGGACGGACAGTTCTGCATCGTCATGCCGAAACAGGACGCAGTGATCGCCATCACCGCGAAAACGGGCAACATGCAGCGGCAGCTTGACCTGGTCTGGGAATACCTGCTGCCGGCGTTTCAGGATCAGATTCTCCCCGAGAACGAAGCGGAACTCGCAAAGCTCCGGGAAACACTCGCAGGCCTCAGGGTTGGGGTCAGCAACTGAACTGGCATCGAAACCAGATTCGAAACGCCGATCAAAAATGCAGCTGCGGCAGAAAATGGCCTGCGCGGATCAGTAATTCCCGCGGCGGTGTCCGATTCCAACGCCACACAATGTCAGGCCAGGCTGAGCCCGATGATAAATGCGGCCGGAATGTCGTCATTCGCCCTCCAGCCTCCAGTTCGCTGAAGCTCCACATCAGCGAACGCCCACTTCGCATCGGCGTGGAGATCCGACCTGTGGGCCCGTAGCCAGCCACACTCGCCGGCTGCTTGCCGCCCAGAGCCGTTGCGGCGATGGCATCCACCACCAGGGGTGTGGGAATGAGTGCTGCGGGGAATGAAACCGCTGATGGATGCTGATGAACGCTGATCAGTGGTTTTGGTTGTCGAAGGAATCCGCGACGCTGCGAAAAGTGTTGCGTTAAACAACAGATCACGGTATCGGCCAAACCTTGTGATGGGCTCCCGCGTGCCTGTGGGCTGACACCAGCATTCCCGCAAACAGCACCCCGAAATTCCTCGTCTGTTTTTCAATATCTCTCAACAGGCCAAACTCTGTGTCCCGTCTGGCCAGTACAGTCCAGTTCTCACTGACCTGGAATCTCAATGAACACATCCATCTGCTGTCCGATGAAGATGGCATCCGCGTTGGAAGTGATCTCGTACAAAACCTGCAGCACGCGAGTATCAACCCGCTCCGTATTGTCTCCGGTCAGGGAACGCTTGGGGAGGACAAACGGTTCGATCCGCATGAATTTCAGCGGGAAGGTCTTGTCGATGTCGCCACGGAGGACACCTGTTGCAGCCCCATTTTCACGGAATCGGGGCGCATCATGTTCATCGATGTCGACCCTGACATGTTTGCGGCGGACGTCTCCCAGCATGACAAGTGCTTTACCGCTCATCGTATCAACAGCTTCTCCGGGGCGGACATTGACCTGCAGCACCGTCAGTTCGACAGCCCCGGCCTCATCCATCAACGCAGGGGTGCAGACGCGATGAAGGTCGAGTTGAATTTTCAGCTGCGAGACTTCGGCTTCGGTCATGGCGACGGCAGCACGTGCGATCGCCTTGTCTGCTTCCCAGGCTCCGGCCCGCAGACGCTCTTCTTCAGCTTTCATCCTGGCCGCATCGGCCCGCGCAGCGGCAAGTTTCTGCCGGCTGGCAACCAGTGACGACTCTGTCGTTGCCTTATCCCGGGCCAGTTGCTGCTGTCTGGCATACTCGTCCTCCCACTGCCTGACAATCGCCTCGGCTTCTTCTCTCTGAGACACCACAGGCGGAATATCCTCGGGACGCGGCAGCTGCTCAAGTTTGGATAACTCTGCCCGGGAACTTGCCGATCGCGACTCCTGCACGGCGATCTGTGAACGCACCAGCCTCGTATCAAGTTCGAACAGCGGCTCATTTGATCGGACACGCTGTCCGACACGCACAAACACCCGATCGACGATTCCTGGCAGATGGGTGCCGATCGCGATGTTCTCCGTCGCAGCTTCCACCAGACCTGCTCCCGCCACACGATCAGGATATGGAGAACCTGCCGGCGCGATCGGTGGTGGAGTCTGCGGGGTCTCTGTCTGTCGTGTGCGGATGTGGTTAGCTCCGAACAGAAGCATTCCCAGAGCAATCAGAGGCAGCAGGAAGTTACGCATTGTGAGAGTGATCCTGGGATTAATGGTTACGAGAGCATTCTGCAGATTCCTGAGGAATGTCCGTCAATGAACCCCCGACTGCATTGACTCCTCAGCTGTCGTTTCCACCAGTCCGTCCGCCATCGCGATGATCCGATCACCCAGATCAAACACTCGATTGTCATGAGTTACGACAATGACTGCCCGATCACCGCGAACAGTCACACGCTTGATCAAATTCATGACCGTACGTCCCGCGTGGGCATCCAAAGCGGCGGTCGGCTCATCGCAGACCAGCAGTCGAGGCTCGTTCACAAGTGCCCGAGCAATTGCGACCCGTTGTTGCTGCCCGCCTGAAAGCTGAGCAGGCAGCGCGAATGCTCGGTCCCTGAGTCCGACTTCGGTCATCAGGCCCATCGCGCGTTCGATTGCCTCCGAGCGACGCACCCCGCGGATCAACAATGGCACGGCAGCGTTCTCAACAGCTGTCAGCGATGGCAGCAGGTTGTACTGCTGAAATACAAATCCAATGTTCTCGGCACGGAATCGGACTAGCCTGCTGCCAGACAGACTGCGACGGTTCTGCCCAAGCAATGAGACTTCGCCCGCAGTCGGATCAAGCAGCCCGGCCATGATTGAAATCAATGTCGTCTTGCCACACCCGCTGGGGCCAACCAACAGGGTCATCTGGCCGTACAGAATATCAACGTCGATTCCGCGCAAAGCCTGCACCTTCGCCTCGCCGGTACCGAATTCTTTCGTGACACCTCGACACAGAACAGCAATGCTGGCGGGGGAATTCATTGATCGTCTTTCATTAGTCAGCCGGTTGACTCCCGTGGCTACTTGAATACCACTGCAGGCTCGAGGACGAGTACGCGGTGCAGGCTGAGCAGACTGGAAATCACGACAATCAATCCAACTGCCACCGCAGCAATCGCGGCCACCTGCCATGGCACCCACATCCCACGCAGATCCGCCTGGCCGCTGCTTTCCATCAGCTCGAAGAATCCGGCTGACGCTCCAAGTCCAATTCCGTACCCCATCACACCAACAATCGTGGCCTGAAAAAGAATCATGCCGATCAGCCTGAGATTCGTTACCCCCATCGCCTTAAGACTGCCGAACTGTTTGAGGTTTTCCAGAGTGAACAGGTAAAATGTCTGACCGGCAATCGCCCCGCCTACAATGAAGCCCAGCATCACAGTGATTCCAAAATTGACCGGAATTCCCGTGTTGTCGATGTAGTATCCGATGTTCAACCAAAAGAACTCATCCCATGTCATCGCTTTCAGGCCGGTCTGTTGCGAGATGCGTTGTCCAAGAACCTGCAGGTCCTGCCCCCTGCCGGCCCTTGCCAAAATAAACGAAAGCGTATTCCGTTCCCGCGGCATGAACTGCACGGCCTGGCTGTAGCGAGTATAGATCACCGGAAATGTCTGGAACGGTGGCGTGACCCTGCAGATCCCAACGACCACCGCCCGACGGTCGTTCATATCCAGCACACGTCCCACTGTCACCGGTTCGCCAGGAAAGAGCTGCCGGTATCCGTCGAAGTCGAGAATAACACCGTCCGGACGACGCAGGTCCAGGTGGTGACCCTGCAACATCTCAAGCGGCGCACCGGTGAATGACGCATCATCCAGACCAACAAGAATTCCCTGAGTGAAGTCGCCACTCAACGTCCTGACTCTGACCATCGATTTGGAGAGCCTTACCGCCCATTCCACTCCCACCACGCCGCGAACGCGGTGCAGACGAGACTCAGGCATCGGGCGAATATCGTCAACATTCCGCTGACGCTGATCCATGACCCAAATATCGGCGGAGGTAATGTCAATGATCTGACTGGAGGTACGACGCATCAGCCCGACGAAAATCGAGGACTGCTGGGCAATCAGAAGCGTCCCGAATGCAACCCCAAAAACAATGCCGAAATACTTCGTCCGATCCCCCGTCAACATTTTCCACGCAAGCCAATTCATGCCCCGGCCTCCTCTGCAGCCGAGCCCCCGTACTGCCGGGCGCACTCGCGAATTCCTCCCAGGCTGAATGCCACAATCTGCCGGGCCACGGTGTCCACATTAAGCAGTCGCTGGAACTGTTCCTCACCAATCAACAACTGCCCTATCGGACGGTGGTAGCGGTACAGCAGGCACTGAGCAACCACGCTGAAGGCAGTCTGCTGCCTCGTCAGCAACGGTGTTTCAGCCGGCAACATCTCGCTCACAATTTCAAGCAACCGCGCGAATACAGGCGAGATGAACTCCTCAACAAGCGCACGGCAGGCAGCCGTGGGGCGTGCCAGCTCACGCACCATCAGCTCAATCTGCCATGCAGGCTGGTCAGTCGCCAGCATCATCGTGAGCATGTGCGTGACCATCGCGGTCAGCTTGTCCTGAGACGAAGTCCCATTCGGCCAGTCAAACTCAGTCATCCCGTGCTGGCAATGTGCGTGCTTTACGCACTCAATGTACAGCCGCTCTTTGTCCCCAAAATGATAATGAATAGCCGCTATGTTCACCCCGGCCGCCTGGCAGACTTCACGCACCGTCGTCGTCTCAAACCCTTTTGCGGAAAAGATGACGCCAGCACAATTGATCAATTTTTGACGCGTATCATCCACTTCAAACATCCGTTTCAATCAAACACTTGATTGAAAAACTTTACTCGCGGTTTTGACAGATGTCAAGCTGCCAGCCGGGTTTGCACCGGTGATTGACCAAAGCGACAGAAATTCGAGGCAGGAAATTACTGCAGAAGGACCGGGATCAGCTCCTTGGAGCTGGGATGGCGAAACGGTGTGAACAAGGGCAAATTGGGAGATTTCAATTCCGCCTGCCAGTTGAAATCCCGCGGCCGGATCGAGTCACGAAAACGCAGTGTGGCGAGCGGCCGATGTCAATCGGCCGGTGCGGCCCTGGTGAGCTCCGACTGCGGTGTTGGCCGCGCGGGCACGCACCGTTACCGGGGGATTGACATCCCCC
>JBEAUF010000358.1:0-7002 GCA_041161565.1 Planctomycetota bacterium
TTTCTGAGCGGGCGGGCGGGAGCCCCCGGTTGCGATTTCGCACCCTGGTGCGTGGTCCTGCCTGCGGCGTCAGCGGTGCGTTGGCAGGGCACTTTACCCGCGGGCTTCCGCCCTGCGGCTCAGTGCGGGCTTCCGCCCTGCGGCTTAGGGCGGGCTTCCGCCCTGCGGCTCAGTGCGGCTAATGTGATGGGATACATGGGACTGATGGGGCAAGTGGCGAGTACCAGTGGTGCGGCCGTGATTCGCCGGTTTCCGCGGGCCTCCGGCATGTTTCCTACTCCCTGCTCCACGCCGGCCAGTAGTGCGGGAGTGGAGCGTGGAAAGTCAGCGGCTGCTTTGTGACCGGGTGCTGGATGGTCAGTTCTGCACTGTGCAGTGCGATGCCTGTGGGGAATGGTCGGCGGCTGCCGTAGCGGGCATCGCCGAGAATGGGGCAGCCGGATGCGGACAGTTGCACGCGAATCTGGTGCTTGCGACCGGTTTGGAGTTGAATTTCGAGCAGTGCGGTGTTGTGGTGTTGGTTGAGCTGGCGGTAGCCGAGGAGTGCCTGGCGGGTTCCGGCGGCACCGGCGCGGTCGACTTCCACGCGTCGTGCTGCTTCATTGTGTCTCAGCCAGTGTTCAAGGTGGCCTGTTGGGGAGTCTGGGGCGGGTGAAACGAGGGCGAGGTAGGTCTTCTGGGTTTGGTGCAGGCGGATTTGTTCATTCAGTCTGGCGGCTGCCCTGGAGGTGCGGGCGAAGATCAGGACGCCAGTGACCATTGCATCGAGCCGACTGACGACGCCCAGATAGACGCGTCCGGGTTTTCGGAATCGTTCCCGGATATCCTGTACGGCCATTTCGAAGGCCGTTGGTTCACCTGGTTCGGCACCCATGGTGGCCAGCGGAGCGGGTTTATTGACGACGTAGAGGTGATTGTCTTCGTAGAGGAGCTGCATGGGTTGCCATGGAAAAATTGCCTTGCGGGCAGAGTTGTCGCGCTCGGGACACAGTATACTCCCGGCAACTGCTCCCTGCGAATGTTTCCCCTGTGCCCCGCATTCGCCCGCTCCTGCGAGGAGAAATCTGTGTTTCGACACCTGCTCCTGCTGTTTGCTGTCCTGTTGTCTTTGTCGGTCGCGCCAGGCACCGAGGCCGGTGACCCGCACACGTTGACTTTGCAGGCTGGAATTGCCTCCGTCGACATCACTCCTGGCCACCCTGTCCGGCTCAACGGCTTCGGCGGTCGTTCACTCGAATCGCAGGGTATCCGTCAGCCGCTGTTTGCCAAAGCGCTTGCGGTGGGCAGCACTGACGAGGACACCGTGGTCATTTTGACCGTGGACACGCTGGGGATACCTGCCGATCTGACGAATCGTGTTGCTGCGGCGCTCCGCGACCGTCTCCACCTGCCCCGTGAACGTCTGGCGATTTGTGCTTCGCACACGCACAGTGGCCCGATGATTCGCAACTGTGCCAACACCCTCTTCGGCAAGCCGATTCCGGACGATCAGTGGAGCCGGATTCTGCAGTACACAGAGCAGCTGGAATCCGGACTCATTGACGCAGCCGTGAAGGCCTGGGAAGCACGTCGTCCTGCGCGGCTGGCGTGGGGTATCGGGCAGGTCGGCTTTGCTCTCAACCGGCGTACTCCGGGTGGTCCGGTGGATCACGATCTGCCGGTGCTGGCCATCCACAACCCGGATGGAACTCTGCGAGCCATCTTCACCAACTATGCGTGTCATGCCGTCACCCTCAGCGATGATCAGCTCAGCGGTGACTGGCCAGGCTACGCCATGGAACACATTCAGCGACTCAATCCCGGCTGCGAGGCATTGATTGCGATTGGCTGTGGAGCGGACGCGAATCCGCGCGGTGGAGTTCTGGGTGGCCGCGCCGATGTCGCCTCCAGCCTTGGACTTGAGCTGGCTGAGGCTGTGGGGCGTGTGCTGAAAACGGAACTCCAGCCGATCACCGAATCGCCCCGTACGGCCCTCACCAGCTTTTCACTGCCGCTGGCTCCGCTGCCTACCCTGGAAGAATGGCAGCAGCGTGCCGCCCGTGAAGACGCCATTGGCCATCACGCTCGAGTCCAGCTGCAGCGACTCGAACGCGGCGAAAAGCTCCGCGAACAACTGGACTACTCCGTACAAACCATCACCTTCGGACAAACGCTGGCCATGGTGTTTCTCCCGGGCGAAGTTGTTGTGGACTACAGCCTGCGGCTCAAACGTGAAATCGACCCTGATCGACTCTGGATCAACGCCTACGCCAACGACTGCCCGGGTTACGTGCCTTCGGAACGAGTGCTTCGCGAGGGTGGTTACGAAGGTGGCGGTGCGATGATTTACTATGACATTCCCGGCCCCTGGGCTGCGGGGCTTGAAGCCCCGATTGTTTCAGCGGTCCACAGGCAGCTGGACGGAATCGTGGCGGCTCCTGCTGCCGCTGTTGACAGCAGCCGGACCAACGGAGTGCCGCCGCAGACGCCTCGTCAGTCGCTGCGGTCGCTCCGCACATCCCCTGGCTTTCGCGTTGAGCTGGCGGCTGCGGAACCGCTCCTGCAAAGTCCCGTGGCGGTCACGTTCGACCCGCGGGGCCGAGTCTGGGTTGCGGAAATGGCCGACTATCCTCAGGGTGACCCGGAACGCCCGGGGCAACCCGGTGGACGTGTACGCTGTCTGCAGGATTCCAACGCTGACGGGCGGCTTGATCAGTCCACCGTCTTTCTGGAAGGACTGCCGTTTCCCACCGGTGTGACGGTCTGGCGGGATGGGCTGCTGATTTGTGCGGCGCCCGATATTCTGTTTGCCCGGGACATCGACGGGGATCTGCGAGCGGACGAGGTGGAGCGACTGTTCACCGGCTTCGCGACTCACAATTTTCAAGCCCGCGTCAACAGCCTCGAATATGGTCTCGACGGCTGGCTCTATGGTTCCTGCGGACTGTTCGGTGGCGACATCACCAGTCTGAAGACCGGCGAAGTCATCGCGCTGGGGCAACGGGACTTCCGCTGCAATCCCGATACGGGTGCCTTTGAAGCGGTGAGCGGGAACACCCAGCAGGGGCGTGTTCGCAATGACGAAGGAGACTGGTTTGGCTGCAACAACAGTGTGCCGCTGATGCACTACCCACTCGATGAATCCAGCCTCCGTCGCAACCGATTCACTGCTCCACCGCAGATCGCGGTTTCGATTTCAGCCACACCCAACCCGGGAAGGTTGTATCCTGTCTCCGCGCAGGTGTTGTTTGCACTTTCCGGCCCGCCCAACAGTGCCACAGCGGCCTGCGGACTGGGCTTCTGGCGGGATGATCTCGCCGGAGCTGACGTGCGGGGCAACGCGTTCACCTGTGAACCGGTGAATAATCTGGTGCATCGCCAGCAGCTGACTCCGCTGGGCTGCACCTTTGCGTCTCATCGAGCTTCCCATGAGGAGCAGCAGGAGTTTCTGGCTTCGACGGACCCGTGGTTTCGTCCGGTTCAGGCACGCACGGGACCGGATGGTGCACTCTGGGTGGTTGACATGTATCGCTATGTGATTGAGCATCCGATCTGGATCCCGCCGGCCGTGCTGCAGCAGCTTGATCCTCGCGCCGGTCATGATCGCGGGCGACTTTATCGAGTGCTCCCGGAAACACTCAGCGGTCGTCCGGCTCCGGATTTCAGTCAGCTGTCCGGTGCTGCCCTTGCCACAGCCATCAATTCCCCCAACGGAACCATCCGTGATCTGGTGCAGCAGCTGATTCTCTGGAACCACGACGCCACTTCCCGTCCTGCGCTGCTGGAACTGGCCACGGTGGCCGAACGTCCGGAAGTGCGACTGCAGGCCGCCTGTACCGCAGACTGTCTCGAACCGCTGCCATTAGGGCTGCTGCTGAAGTTGTTGGCGGATCCCAGTCCCCATGTGCGTCGTCATGCGGTGAGGCTGTCGCTGCCCCGTCTGCAGGCGGAACCTGTTCTGGCCGCAGCCGTTCAGACGGCAGCCAGTGATCCCGCCCCGGCGGTGCGCATGCAGGCCGCGGTGGCTGCGGCCAGCCTCCCTGCCGCACAGGCCGGACCGATCCTTGCTGAACTCCTCACCAGTCCCGCTTCCGATCCGTTTCTGTCGACCATCGCCGACAGTTCGCTTACTTCCGACAACGTGGCGGCCGTCTTCAGCAGCCTGCCATCTTCCGCCTCCGACGCTGTCCGACGTCTGCTGCTCACCCGCATCGCCGAGCTCGCCCCGCCGGAAGTTGCCGCAGCAACCCTGCAGCAACTTGCAGCCGCTGCGGCTGCGATGCCTGATCCGGCCACATTCCAGCAGCTCAGCGGACTGCTTGTCGGCTGGAACCGCCGCGGTCACGGAATCGGCAGCAGTGGCGAACTGCAGGCAGGCCTGCAGCTGGCAACCACCGTTGCCGGCGAGCTGGTGGCCAGTCCGACGACCGAAGCGCCGCTGCGACTGGCGGCCATTAGCCTGCTGGGCACAGCCTCCGCAGCCGGTCTCGACCAGTCTGCTCCGCTCATCGCACTGCTCACACCCCGGAGCTCTGTGGCGGTCCAGCTGGCGGTTGTCAGTGCCCTTGCCCAAAGTCGCCGCCCGGAACTGGCCACAGAACTCCTTGACGACTGGTCTGCCCGCTCACCGGAGATTCGTCGCGCCATCATGGCTTTGCTGCTGCAGCGACCTGAATGGACTGAATCACTGCTGGCGGCCGTCGCTGCAGGTACGGTGCCGGCTGCGGAAATCGATCTCACGCAGCGTCGCCAGCTGTTTGAGCATCCCCGGGAATCCATTCGCAGTGCGGCCGCCCGCAGTCTGCAGACCGGCACGGCCCCCAGCCGCCAGGAAGTTATCGACCGATATGCGGTTGCCTTTGGCGAAACTTCAGGGTCAGCCGGTACGGCAATCGCCAGCCCGGAACAGCTGGCCAGCGGCGCTGCTGCCTTTCGAAAACACTGTGCCAACTGTCACCGTTTGCAGGAGACCGGCCACAATGTTGGTCCGGATATTTCCAACTATGCCGCCAAATCGCCGCTCGCCCTGATCACCGCTGTGCTCGATCCCAATCAGGCGGTGGATCCGCGCTACCAGGGCGCGGGCGTGGTGCTGCAGGATGGCCGCACGCTGGCGGGACTGATTACGGCCGAAACCGATAACAGTCTGACCCTGCTGGCCCCGGAGGGCCGCACCACTCAGCTGCTCAGAAGTGAAATTGAAGAACTTCGCAGTACCGGCAAATCACTGATGCCTGAGAATCTGGAACAAACCGTCAGCGCTGTTGAGCTGCACCAGTTGTGGCTCTGGCTGCGTTCACAGAGACAGCCTCCCAAACAGCTGCCGGGCAACGCCCCGCAACTCCTCGAACTGCCCTCTTCCGGCAACGTGATCCTCAAAGCCTCCCTCGCCGAGATTCGTGGGGGTGAGATCACGTTTGAGCAGCCATTTCAGAATGTTGGCTACTGGCATGGCACCGATGATCATGTCCGCTGGAGCCTGCGTTCCACAGCTCCCCGTGAGGTGGATGTCTGGGCCGAATGGGCCTGCCACCCGGATTCTGCCGGAAACTCGTTTGTTCTGGAAATTCCCGGAGGAACCCTGACCGGCACCGTGGATTCCTCAGGCGGCTGGGACCGCTATCAACTTCAGCACCTCGGAACAATCTCGCTGCCCGACGGTGATCTGGAACTGATTATCCGCCCGGCCGGAACCATCCGTGGAGCGCTCGCGGATCTGCATGCGATTCATCTCACGGCAGATGGCAGCGTACCGCTGGCCCGTGGCATGCAGCAGGCCGCACCAGACATCTCAGCAATGGCCACTCCGGAAGAACTTGCCGCCTGGCTGCTGAACGACAGCGTGCCCGGAACCGAACGAGAAGCAGTTCTGAATCGGGAGCTCAGCCGCGGTGATCGCCGTGCTCCCGAGTCCGTAATTGCCGCCATGACGCGGGAGCTCCCCGATCCGGCCGGTTCGCCTGAGGAATACCGTCGCATTCCGTGGATCTGGCGAGTGGCGATTGGAGTTGGGAAGTCGGGGTCCGAGGAACAATTCATCGCAGTGCTTCGCAGCAGCCTGCCCCGGCGCGGACAGCCGCTTCAGCACTGGCAGGCCGTGGTCGTCGGGGGAGGTCTGATCAATGGCGTGACTTTGTCCGATCGCTGGCCGCATGAAGTGATGGCGAGCATCCTTGGGAAGCACCCGGAACTTGCTGCTGCCTGGCAGTCGGCGCTGGATGCATCGGCCACAATGGCCGATGACGCTGCAGTACCCACAGGCACCCGCTACGATGCCCTGCGGATGGCAGCGTTCCTTCCGTGGCCCCGGGCACAAAAAATTCTCGCGCCATACCTGCGGCCGGACAGCCACCCGGAACTGCAGATGGGAGCGGTGAGCGGTCTGGGTGATGTGCCTGAAGAGCAGGCGGCGAGGATGCTTGTGGAAGCCTATAAGAACCTGACTCCCGGCAACCAAACCCTGGCCCTCGAAGCCCTCCGCCGCACTCCTGAACGCAGGCAGCTGCTGAAAGACTCCCGGCTGGAGATTCCGGAATGAAGCGGACCGCGGCGATTCCGAAAAATCGGCACGGATTTTCGTTGACAGGGGTCGACATGCGGGATCTTCCGCGGTTCACAGTGGGCGAGTGCGGGGTGACTGGGGGCAGGTGAATCGCATCGACGTTTGGGCGCCCATCGGTGCGAATGCAGGTCTGGAGTTCAGGCATGGGCCTGCATCGCGTTGTCCCAGCCTGAGCGGGCGGGCGGGAGCCCTCGGCAGCGATTCGCACCGTAGGCTGCGCGCGCCGCCCTTGGCATCAGCAGTGCGTAACCAGAGTTCTTCGCCCGCGGGCTGCCGTGCGGTGGCGTTGGCTTGCTCTCAATCGCCGCAAAAAAGTGGGAAAGGCGAGTAGTGGATGTCAATCCCCCGGTAACGGTCTGTAATCGCGCGGGCAGCGGCGCAGGAGGAGCACACCAGTGTCTTACCGGCCGATTGACATCGACCGCACGCCTTGCATGTTCGGGTCGAGGCGTTTCAACGGA
>JBEAUF010000413.1:0-21702 GCA_041161565.1 Planctomycetota bacterium
TCATGAGCGGGTGGGCGGAAGCCCCCGGTTGCGATTTCGCACCCTGGTGCGCGCCCCTGCCCGCGGCGTCAGCAGCGCTCTGTCAGGACTCTTTACCCGCGGGCTGCCGCCCTGCGGCTCAGTGCGTGTTTGGCATCGCGTTTGCCGAAATCATGAGCGGACGGGCGGAAGCCCCCGGTTGCGATTCGCACCCTGGTGCGCACCCCTGCCCGCGGCGTTAGCAGTGCGTAGCCAGGGCACTTTACCCGCGGGCTGCCGCCCTGCGGCTCATACGTGTGGTATCGCGATTGCCGAAATCATGAGCGGTCGGGCGGAAGCCCCCGGTTGCGATTCGCACCCTGGTGCGCACCCCTGCCTGCGGCGTTAGCAGTGCGTAGCCAGGGCTCTTTACCCGCGGGCTGCCGCCCTGCGGCTCAAGCGTTTGCCGCCCTGCGGCTCAGTGCGCTGGTCAACGCGTTTGTCAGAATGTTGTCCCACTTCTGAGCGGTCTGTTCTGTTCGCGGGGCCTTCACCGGCATTTTAGCGGTCGGGCTCCGCCGTCAGCGACAGTTCCTTTACGTACACCACTCGGCCGCTTTCCGGTACCTCAGGGCTGAAGTTCAGGCGAAATTCGTTTGGCAGCTCGGCCTCCACCACCAGCAACATCGCGCCTGGCTCGATCCCGATCTTCCCCGGCGCAAAGCTTCTTCGCGCCAATGCTCGTCGAATCAACAGCGTTCGTCGCTGCTTCTCGGGGTCTGCCTCCACGGGTTCAGCCGCACCGGGTGTTACGGGTGACCAAAAGGCTGAATACGCGTTCTGATCGCGCCACAACAGTTCACTCAGACTGATTCCTGCCGTGCCCTTCAGCACCGCCCTTCCCTGTTGTTCGTTCAGCGTCAATTCCCACGCAGTCTTTCCAACCAGCGCCAGACACACCGTGTCCTTCGCAAAGGGGAAGTCGGGCCCGAGGCCCAGTTCCAGCACCGTCAGCGTGCCCCCCTGCAACTCCTGACGATTAATCCTGACCTGCCAGTCGGGCAGCGGCAGCCGACGAGCCAGTGTCATGACTTCCGTGCTGTAGGGTGCCAGCCGAGCTGTCAGGGTTGCCGCGTTGCCATGCTGCATGATGCTGTCGGACGGCTCAAAGCGAGTTCCGCAGGTAAGCAGCGTCTGATGATTCTGATCGCTCAGTTGATATGTGCCGCCGTCCGTCGCAAACAGCTGAGTGAACTGCAGACAATTCCAGTTCCGCTGATCCTCTGCGGAAGCCACCATCAGCGTCTGCAGGGATTCTGTTTCTCCGTAGCCGCGACGCCCCAGCCATAAAAACAGGAAACTGAAACAGGCTGACAGGCCCAGTACCGCGGCAATGGTTTTCAGCGGACTGAAACGGGTGGCGTTTGAGAATCGCCAGATGCCCGGGTACAGGGCGAGGATGTAGGCGAAGGAGAGCAGAGCGATCAGACTCCATGCATGCTTCGGCTCAACAATGTCCCGCAACTTCGCAAACAAGTCGTCATCATTCAGCAGATTCGTGCCACTGACGACGCCAGCTGCGTCAGCGGTGCTCAGCAGATCCTCATCAGGATTCGGCTTCAGCGGATCGCGAACCACTGCACGCACCCGCTCTTCCGCCAGCTCCTGCCGCTGAATGTCTTCCCGGCGGACGATTCCGGAACCGACGGGAAATTCCGGGAGCGGTTCGTTGAGGACTGCGAGTGGTCCCTGAAAGACCAGTTCGCGGCGATTGTCGTCAAGCAGCAGATGCAGCCGGCCGCCGCGACTGAGCCAGGCAAGGAAGGCCTGCTGACGTGGCTCTTCCCAGTCCGGCACGTGATCCAGAAACACAGCGTGCAGACCGCCGGTGGCAGTGGAATAGGGTGGAAAGATTTCGGCGGGCATGTGTCGGACCGTGGTCGGCTGACGGTCCTGTTTGCGCGGCGGATCCAGAAAAACGGCCGGCAGCGATTCTTCCGGAGATATGGTGGAGCTTGTCTGGCTGCTCGACTGCTGGATCCTGCCCCACGCGGGATCCATGGCGAGTCTGGGGGGATCGAGTGACTGCAGTTCAGATTTGCCGCTGTCCGTGTGCAGCTCCACTGTCCAGCTCTCAGCGATTTCCGGAACGTAAGGGTAAAACTGCACCCAGCGCCGTGACTGTCCGCCCAGATACAGCGGCTGCTCCAGAATGGCATTGCCTTCGCGGGAATAACCGCCGGCGAGGCGAATGGAAACTTTGCCCTCGAAGACATCTGCGGAGAGATTGTCCAGCAGCAGCGACAGTGGCTGAAAGTTGCCGGCTGAGACGCGACCGTCAAAGCCCCAGATGACATCGACGATTCTGACCTGAGGCGGTTTGCCGGAGAGCTGTTGCTGGCCGGGGCTTTCCGGAGTCAAGGCAGTGAACAGCGGCAGCGTGAGGAGGCATGCGGCGATGAGTCGTGAGAGTCTCGCGATCATTTCAGCTCGTCCCCTGCTGCTGCCTTGCGCGATCCCACGTTGGCTCTTCAGGTTCATCCACGCGACCAAGTAATCGATCGCTGCGTTGACAGGTGCGCCATCTGAGCAGTCTGTAGAGACCCCACTGCAGGGTGGTGACCAGGGTGAGCAACAGCAGGGCCTCGGAGGACGTGTACTCGTTTCTGAGGAGGCCCAGCCCTGCTGGCACGTTCCGCTCGCTCCAGCCAGAGCCGATTGTGGATTTCAGCAGCACTTGAGTGGCCACGATGGATCCATCGGGTCGGCAGGCCAGCAGCAATGACTGGCCGGGAACTGTTGCCACCAGTGGCAGCAGGATGCCGTCGAAATGGCCAGTGGAAAAACGCTGGTCATCCAGAAAGCCCCGGTAGTACTGCAGAGCTGGATCTCTGAGGCTGGCGAGGGACTGCAGGCCCCATGGCAACATCAGTGCGGAGGCACCGAACCACAAGCCGAGAGCGACGAGGGTGAGCATAAATGAACGGGCCTGGGTTGTGGCGCGAGCGCCCAGACGCAGTGCGAACCAGGCAATCAGCTGCATCAGAATTGCGGTGGACCAGAGACTTCCGAGGAAATAGGCGGCGAGCCAGCTGAGCTGTCCCAGCATCACCCGGTTGGAAACTATTGACACATTGCCCAGCATCAGAAGCTTGGAGAAGTGCACTGTGAGGATGGGGATCGCAAGCACCAGCATCATGCGGCGCATGCCGCTGATTTTCTGCCTGAGTATGTCAGCGTTGGTGAGCGGAGTGGAGAGCAGTGCATCGAGTGTTTCCCGGGTGCGTTCGGAAGAGATCAGCGTGGCTGCCTTCACTGTGATAAACATGGCAGTGATCAGCCAGAGCAGCCAGAGCAGTGGTGTTACGCCTGCCGAGCCACTTTCATAGGCCGCAACGCAGACAAACAGCACTGGAAACTGGAGCACCAGCAGCATTCGCATCAGATAATGGGGCTTGCCCAGAGACTTCTTGGCGCGTTCCCGCCAGGCGACCGGGTCAAAGAGCGGCAGCGTTGAGCTTTCCGCGATCACCATTCGACCACCTGTGGTCCAGTCGTTGAGATTTCTGAAAAAAGCATCGAGGCTGCGGAAGATTCGCAGGAGGATTGAGGCGCGGCTGACTTCGGCGCGAGTAACAAGAAATCTTTTGGCCAGCAGCACCAGCACGGCCGAAGCGATGGCCGTTGGCAATGTTGACCAGCACAGTGACCTGAAAATGCCGACACCCGGTGTTCCGAATCCCGGCGGTCCCGCAAAAGCCGCAAATGCCAACCCCTGCTGGAAACTGGCGGACCCAATCAGCTGCGTCCAGATGAACGACGGCATGGGCAGCCGGATGCCGATCACGGATGTGGTTGTGATGAGCAATCCTGTCAGCACATACGAAGCAATGAATGCGCCGACGGTTGTGGAGTACCAGGCGCTGCAGACGAGTCCGATGGAGGCGAACAGCACACATTCCCAGATGAGCAGCCAGAGAGTTGCCAGCACGAGCTGATGATCGATGCCGCCCAGCGTGTAGACCCATGCGAGGATCGGGAAGGTGAGGATCATGAAGCTGAGCATTGGCAGCAGGCGGCTGCCGAGCTTTTCCAGCACAATTGTGAGCGGACTCAGACGCGTCACGAACAGCGTTCCCAGCGTATTGCGTTCCTTTTCAATGGTGATCGATCCGCAAATCAGGGATGGCATCAGCAACTGCACGGTGAAGAACAGCAGCCGTGCAAGGAACGGGAAGAATTGAGCACCGATGCCGAGCGTTCGCGGGTCGAGCCCGGTTTGCGCGTTCGCGAGTCCATTCATTCTGAGTGTGCTGGAGACGCCCCAGAACGCCAGCCCAAGGAGCAACAGTGCAGCGAGAGAGCGCAGGACCCAGGTTCTGCGTCTTGCTGCCAGCTCCGTGAGCTCCCTGCGGAGCAGCGGAAGTTCCGGGAACAACCGCAGCCTCATGTGGTCTTGCCCTCCGTCAACTTCATGAAGGCGGTTTCCATGTCCATCGCTTCAGGCTGGAACATCGTCAGCCGTGCTTTGGCGTCCACGAGGGCCTGATGCAGATCCGCGATCGTCAGCTGGTCTTCGTGCAGGCGAATGGCCCAGCGGTCAACCTGCTGTTCAACCGACTCCACTCCGGAAATCCGCTGCACCCGCTGCAGCAGTTCCGGGCCGGCGTTTTCTGCCCGCATGTGCACCACTCGCATCAGCTGCAGGCGGCGATAGATATCGTCCAGCGATCCCTGGGCAACCAGTTGTCCCAGTTCGATGATGCCAATTCGAGTGCAGAGCTGGCTGAGCTCTGACAGGATATGGCTGCTGATGAGAATGGTTTTGCCCAGTTCCCGCAGGGCTTTGAGCAGTTCACGCATTTCGATGCGTGCGCGAGGATCCAGGCCGCTGGAGGGTTCGTCGAGCAGCAGGACTTTGGGGTCGTGCAGCAGCACGCGCGCCAGTGCCAGTCGCTGCTTCATCCCGCGTGAAAGACTGTCGACCTGAGAATTGGCTTTGTGAGTCATCTCGGTGAGCGTGAGCACATCATCGATGGTCGACTTGCGTTTTTCCGTTGGGATCCGATAGGCCGCCGCGAAGAAATGCAGATACTCCAGCGAAGTCAGGTCTTCGTAAACGCCGAAAAAGTCCGGCACGAAACCCATCACGTCGCGAACCCGCTGAGCCTGGCGGAGCACGTCCAGTCCGCAAATCAGGGCCTGTCCCTGGAATTTCGGCTGCAGCGTCGCAAGCACTCGAAATGTGGATGACTTGCCGGCCCCATTGGGCCCGATAAATCCAAACACCTCACCGTGGGGGATGTCCAGCGAAATCCCCTTCACGGCTTCGAATCGTCCGTAACTGACGCGCAGATTGCGCAGCGAAATCGCCATCTCCCGTGGATCGACCACGGGCACTGAAGAATTTATGTCTGTCACCGACGACTGGCTCACAGGCTGCTTCCTGAATTGTGCCACAAAATTCGAGTCACTGCCGATACTTGCGGCGGAAAACTTCCACGTCCTGATGCTTGCTCTGCTGTGAAATCCGTGCCACGAGCAGCACCCATTCGGTTGTGTCGGTGCTGTCCGAGATCACCAGATCCTCCAGCGTTCCTGAACCCTGCGGTGAGATGCCACTGAAAAGACTGAAATATCCCCGAGCTCCCGGAAACGATGCCTGGGTTGGCCGCTGTGTGGGGATGATCTGCAGCACTGTCTGCAGCAACGTTTCTCCAGGCTGCGGATCATTGCTCTGAGAATATAAGTAGGGATTTGAATAGTATAGCTCCGCTCTTACGGAGATCCGATTCAGACTGATGCAGTCGCCCGCATGAAACACGGCCCCGTACAGCTTGTCGCCCGTTGATGTCTCCAGCTGGACCAGCAGCTTTGTCAGCTCGCTGCGGCCATCGACTGTGGTGACCAGTTCGGCGTTGTCCCAGGGCAGATCCGGAATCTGCAGCTGCTCGGCGTCCGGCGCAATCGCGAAGGTGCGAACGGACACTGGTGACCATTGCCGGACGGGCTGATGCATGGACCAGTTTTCCGGGAACGAACCGTGGTATTCGGGAGGAATACCGGCGGGCCGGGGCTGATAGGAGTTGTAAGGGTCGGCCTCGGTGTCGTCTGAAACCTGCACACCAAACTGTCTGCGATGGTCACTGGAGATCACGTCCTGACGACCGTAGAAGAACGTTTTCAATGTGGATTGTCGGAGCGGCAGACGGCCCTCACCAAGGTCTGTGATGGTGAGGCTCCGCAGAGAATCCTGGCCGCCCATGTAGGCCTGAGCGACTGCCATGGTGAGCAGCGTCACGGCCAGTGTTGTGGCAGGAAACACAATCCACGTGTACTTGCGGGCCCGCAGCCAGCCAAGCACGAAGTATTCCAGCGGGCCAATGACGATGATGTAGCTCAACAGAATCAGAAACATGATCCAGGTGGGGACCAGTCGCAGAGTTGAAGGGAGCAGCATGCGGGTGATGTTGGATAAAGCGTCTTCTATCCGGGGCTGCAGGCCGTTCAGCCGCAGCAGCGACAGCACGGTGCCGGGTTCAACGTATTGCCGACCATCCTCACGCACCGAAGTGGTCAGTCCAATCCGATTGTAATCCCCGAGCCGCTGTGCCAGCGAGGGGACGACGTCCGGGTTGGTGACCCGCAGGCCTTCTTCGTCGAGCGCAAAACTGCCAGCGCCGGTTGTGGCCGCCAGCCGGGTGAGCATCGCCTGGCTGCGAAAATCTGTTGGATCCGCCATTTGCAGATCACTGCGGAAACGCCAGAGGAACCTGAGCAGACGGCCCTGGAGTGCGACGTCATGCAGCAGTTGTGGGAGCGGTACGGAGGTTGGGAGCAGTACCGCGCGGCCCAGACCCGGTTCCGCAAGGATTGGCGCGTCCGGACTGTCGGTCACGGTGAGCAGTTTACCGTCAGAGTCGAGCGTCAAATCACCTGCACGACCAGCGCCGAATCCCATGAGCTGCCGTAGAAAATTCAACTGTTCCTGGCCCAGCCGTTCCGGGGCGTGAATGCACAGACTGCCGCCCGCACGCGTCCATGCGAGCACCCCGGAGAGCTGCTCGGGGGTCAGCGCTGCAAGGCCCCGTTCACTGATCAGCAGCATGTCGAAGGCACATAACCACAGCGGATCCTCAGGAATATCCCGCGCACCCCAGGGTTGAACATGATGCACCAGCGACTGCAGGGGATCGTACAGGAGCCGCTGGTCGGGATTTCCGGCTGAGCTGTTCGGCGACACCTGCTCGCTGTCCGCAACTGCGAGGTGTCCCCAGGCTTCGAAAGAGAGCAACCGCTGGAGCATTCCGCGGTCTTCTTCGGGGTTTTCCTGAACGCCGGCATTTTCGCAGACACTGGCAATGATCCGACCACGCTCGGAATCAGACAGCATGAGCAGATCGAAGGGCTCAGGGGGATTCAGGCGGTCAGGTAGCGACGACAGGGGGATCCGCTGGTCGGCTGTCACAAACCACGCACGCACAGCATAGTTGCGTGTGGTGGAAGAGCGCAGGGGTGGGAGCAGCAGATTGAACTGGTAGTCCATGCCGGCCAGCACAATCCCCTCGCGACGGATTTTGGCGAGCAGATCAGAGTCGGAGATATAATCGAGCGAGTCGTAGACTTCGAGCTCGAGCGTGCCTTCGAGGTATTGAGCCTGGTTGTATTCCAGACGCACGCGTACGGGCACCGGAGCAGCCTGGCGGTTGCGGATGGAAAGCGGTTCCATCCTGAGCCCGATTTTGGGCTGAGCGTTTGCGTGGGGAGAGGAGAATGCGAGCAGAATCGCCAGGGTGAGCCATCGCCCAAAACACCACCGCATGTCTGTTTGCTCCGCGCCACGCCTGCTGTGATCAGTGGGGGCCCGGCAACACAAATGCAGCGGTGTCGATTGCGCGGCGGCCAGGGCGGGCATACGAAGCAGCGACAAAGCAGAAAGGGTGGAGCCGACCGGAGGTGATTCTACTGAGGCGCTGCGGCAAAGGCAAACACCCAGATCAGGGAATTATTGGCGGATTCGAAATCGTTGTCGGTGCCAACCAGCAGTGTGCGACGGCCGTCCGCCAACACCTCCCCGAACGTCAGCCCCTCGATCTTCTCCGGCATTCCCGGTCCTGCCAGCTTCCAGCGCGGGTCCAGCAGATCCAGCCAGACCTGCTTCCTCACCGGCTTGATTCCAGCCGCCGCAAGGTCCTCCGGCAACTGCGACATTCCCGAAATATCAGTCGCTCCGGACAGATCAATCAGCACGAGACGTCGCCAGGCTGCCTGTTCGCCACTCTCGCTGTCCCGCTCCAGCACCAGCAGCCGCGTGGAGTCGATCGCCAGCAGTTCGCTGTTGCCATTCGCTTCACTGTCCAGTTCATATACAAACTCCCGCAAGGCACCGCTGCCCAGTTGGACTTCCAGCAGCCGACAGCGACGGCCGAGGATCTTCTTTCCTTCGCGACGGCCGTCCTGCAGGAGCGGTCCCTGCATCAGGCCCAGCAGAGCTTTGCCGTCGGTCGACAGCGCCAGGCATTCCATGCCTCGATTGGATGCCCGCCCCACACGGTTGCCCGCATTCTCCCGGTCCCGATCCCCGTCCGGCTGCTGCACCCGGAAATAAGCCGGCAACGGAAAACTCCGCAACTCCCGACCCGCCGCGTCAAACTCCAGAATCTCAGGGCCGTATTCGTCAGACACAAACAGCGTTCCGCTGCGGCTGACTCGCAAACCCTCCGGATCCAGCCGCCGACCCAGCTTCTCGCTCGCCTGCAACAGCGTCGAACGGCCGGTGAGCGGACGTCCCCGCGCATCCGTAAATCGCACCGTCTGCTTCAGCTCAGCACGCACTGCCGGATCAGCTCCCGGAGCGATCGTGATTTCGTAGAACTGCACACGACAGGGGTAACTCACAGCACCATCATCGGGACCGCGGTCCGACAACGCCGCATACAGGCGACCGGTTCCCGTGTAATCCAGCGCCGAAAAACCGCCCGTACGGTTCACCCGCTCGCCGTTCTCCAGCACGGCAGTTTCCCCGGAAAGATCCAGCGCAGTCCCGGGAATGCTTACGGTGCCAATCAGCTGCAGCGAATCATCCGCCGGAACACCCGCGGCCAGACATACCAAACACAGTCCGCTTAAGACTCCACGGGCCGCTCTGCTCACGATTCGCTCCAGGTATGCACTTCCGTTCGCAGGCTGCCCGGAAACTCATGCCTCCGATTGCTGCTGCTCAGCCCCATCCTCGTCAAATTCCTCCGCGTCGTCAGCCTCCGGGGCTGCGTTCTTCATGGAAAATTCATCTTCGTCGCCGGCTTCCCGAGCCGCCTGCTCGCGGTCTTCCACAAAGGCGTCCGGCTTCACCAGAATCCAGACCATCATCGAAGACAGTTCCCAGCAGTCGTGAACGAGCCAGCCTGGGACTTCCGGCGCCTCGAAATGCTCGGGCGTACGCAGCACAAGAATCGCTTCCGGGGTGGAGAGGGTGCTGCGGGAAAGCAGCTTCAGGCAGGGGGCGAGCGTTCCCCGGGCACGCACTTCCTCAGCAATCCTGTACGGCGGGTCGAAGAAGATCAGCGAATATGGGATGCAGTCCTCCCCACCACGCGGACGGAATGACGTGCGGCGAATGTCCGTCCTCCAGCAGATTGCCCGAGCATCCGGTGCAATCGTGCGGACGTTGGTGGACAACAACTGAAACACCTCCGCACCGGCCTCGAAAAAGACGCAGGAAGCCGCGCCCCGGCTGAGCGCCTCCATGCCCATCGTGCCCACTCCGGCGAAGATGTCAGCCACCCTCGCCCCGGGAACAAAAGCCGCCAGACGGTCAAACGTCATCTGGCGAACCCGGTCGGTGTACGGGCGAGTGGAATCGTCGGAGGGTGTCCTGAGCAGACGGCGACGATATTTTCCGGAAATGATGCGGAGCGCCATGGGCAGCCGAGGGAAAAGGAGAAGGGCAAAAGCAGAGGTCATCAGCCGTCAGACTGGATTTCGCGTGTGGACGATCGCAGGAAAAGGGAGCCGTTGCAAATCCAAAGACCCAAAACGGTCGGTTCATCCCGCCGCCGCCAGTCCCTGCATGGTGAAGTCACCGTTCGCCACACCCGCCAGTCGCCCCTCCTGATCCACCTGAACCCGTTCCAGACGCTCCTGCCGCAGTCGCTCCAGCCGCTGCTGGCTCCAGCGACGAACCAGACACACCACCCGCTCCAGAGTATCGCGATCGAAATACTCCAGTCGCTCCTTGCCAGCAAACGGATACTCCACCGCCCGGATAATCCCAATCAGCTCCTCGTTACTCAGACGTTGCCGGATATCCGAATTTGACAGCGATGCTATTTCGGAGAGTTCAGGGAGGTCGGCGGGGCCGGCCGGCTGGGAGATTCGCGGCGCAGGTGGCGATTCCACGCAGTCCGATGCGTCTCCGAACAGACCCCGCAGCACTTCGGCAAGCTGCGCCGTGTCAGGAGGTTTACCAAGGACTGCCGAGTAGCCTGCTTCAAGTGCCTGCTGGATCACCCACAGATCGGGCTGGCGCGATAACAGCACCCCCTGCGTCTTCTCCGCCGGACCGAAAACTTCCCGCAGCAGCGGCAGACCGCTGCCGTCGCTCAAACCGTGAGAAATCAAACACAGCGAGAATCTGGCTCGCAGACTCAATTCCACCGCCTCAGAACGACTTCCCGCAAAATACAGCTCTGCAGGCAGCCCTCCCAGCAACTCCGCGATTTCTGCTGCTGCACAGCGGTCGCTCTCGACAATCAATATCCGCTTCACAATCACCGGCCCGAAAAATCCATGGTGCAGTCAAGATGCCATCCCGGCTGCAGACCGGGAGCGGAAATGGAGCAGGAAACGCCTGTTGGCGAGCATTCCTGTGGGCGCAGCGTGCAATCTGAGTGCCAGATCGGGGAAAACGAGCGTCAGATGCCGGAAAAGTATGGATTTCCAGGGCGATGTGGTGCGGGGGTGTGCCAGTTCGCAGGGCAGTCGGCAAGAGAAATCGCTGCGGAATTAAGCAGATTCCGGGGATCGGCCGGGACCGGGCCGAGGTTTTGACTTCCCGAGCCTCCGCGACGGTTCCGCCGGCAAAACTCAGGAAAACCCAGCGGCATTGCTCGAATTCTCAAAAGCAGAAATGCCGGCAGCGGCGACTGCATCCGAATTTTCGGACTCGCGCACGAAAATTGCGGAACGGCGACGAACATTCCCGGCAGTCCGGGTGTAAGTAATGTCTGCAGAAATCAGCTTGCCTGTCTTCGCTGATCCTCAATCTTCCGTGTTGCTTCTTGACAAAGGCTGTGTCTGCCGACAAACTTTTTGACAACAGGCGCAGTGGTCTGTTCCCACCGTATTTCCCCCGCCCCGGCGGTTTACCCGCTCGCTTCCCGCCTCGACATCCGCCCCTTGCATCTGTTCTGGATCTGTCGTTCGGGCTGCGGGTCGTCCTTTTCCCCCTTGGAGCTTTTGGATGTTTTCCGGACAGTCTCGCAGAAGCTTTCTGCACGTTGGGTTCTGTGGTGGGATCGGTCTCAGCCTGGCTCAGTACTTCCGTCTGCAGTCAGCCCAGGCGGATATTAAGAACTACGAAAGCAAAGAAGGTACTGCCAAGTCTGTGATCTTCATCTTCCTGCCGGGCGGCATGGCCCATCAGGAAAGCTTCGACCCCAAGCCGTATGCTCCGATCGAGTACCGCGGGCCGATGTCGTCCATCGAAACCAGCGTGCCTGGCGTGTTCATCAACGAACGCTGGGTGCAGACTGCAAAGATCATGGACAAGATCACCATCTGCCGCAGCATGACCCACGGTGAAGCCGCCCATGAGCGCGGCACCCACAACATGTTCACCGGCTATCGCCCCAGCCCGGCACTCTCCTACCCCAGCATGGGCAGCGTCGTCAGCCACGAATTCGGGCCCCGCAACAACATTCCGCAGTACATCTGCATTCCCGGCCAGCCAAACGAATTTGCCGGGACCGGATACCTCTCTTCATCCTTCGCCCCGTTTTCGCTCGGTTCCGACCCCGCTGCCGGTGGCTTCACTGTCCGCGACCTGCAGTTGCCCGGTGGCGTCACCGACGAACGTTTCACCCGCCGCCGCCGTGCTCTTGATGCTGTCAACGAGCACTTCGTCAGCAAGGAAAAGGCTGACTCCCTCGATGCGGTTGATACCTTCTATCAGCGGGCTTACGGTCTGATCAGCAGCCAGCAGGCTCGCGAAGCGTTCGACCTCAGCAAGGAAACCGACGCACTCCGCGACGAATACGGTCGCAACACCGCCGGTGCCCGGATGCTGATGGCTCGCCGCCTGATCGAAGCCGGTGCCCGCTTCGTGACCCTCACCTACGGTGGCTGGGACATGCACGATAACATCGCCGCCGGAATCAACGGCCAGGTCCCGCCGCTCGATCAGGCCTTTGCTCGGCTGATCCGCGACCTCGACGAACGCGGCCGACTCAACGATACCCTCGTCTGCATCGCCAGCGAATTCGGACGAACTCCGAAGATCAACGGCACCTCCGGCCGAGACCACTGGCCAAAGGTATTCAGCGTGGTTCTTGCCGGTGGCGGCGTCAAACGCGGTTTCGTCTACGGAACCTCAAACTCCACTGCCAGCGAACCTGAAGATAACCCGCTCAACGTCGAAGACTGGGCCACCACCATCTACAGCTGCCTCGGCATCGTCGCCGACAAGGAACTCATGGCCCCCGGTGATCGCCCCATCGAAATTGTCGACGGCGGTAAGGTTCGTCCTGAACTGCTCGCCTGATACCCTCAAACCACACTGCAACGCTGCCCGTGTACGCCACGCGCAGCGTTGTTTTCTATCATGCCCGTGCATGTCAAGTTTCGGGTCTCCTGCTGCTGTTAACCTGCATCGTTAAATAAGGCCAGCCATGGATCGGCAGGCTGCACGTCGGGAAGGAGCCCCTTTTGTCTGATCGTCAGAGGATGAGCACGACCTATGCAAATTCGGTCTGTACTGTTCGCCGCGGCCCTGCTGTTCACATCCGCTCTGCTCGGTACCCGTCCGGCTGAGGCCTCCGATCCCTCACTCTCCATCATCCTCCCCCGCGGTGCCCAGCGCGGCACAGAACAGGTGTTCCGGTTCGCTGGCGCAAGGCTTGATGACGCTCAGGAAGTTTTCTTCTACGAGCCGGGCTTCGAAGTTCTCGAAATCAAAGCCGCCGATGCCAATAACATTGATGTAAAGGTGCGGATCGCGCCCGATTGCGGACTCGGCGAACACACCGCCCAGGTGCGGACGAAAAGCGGTATTTCTGAATATCGCACGTTCTTTGTCGGTGCCCTGCCTGCCGTTGAAGAAGTCGAGCCGAATACCGACTTCAACTCCCCGCAGAACATCACGCTCAACTGCACCATCTCCGGCACCGTGCAGAACGAAGATGTCGACTACTACGTCCTCGAAGCCAAAAAAGGTGATCGCATCTCCGCCGAAGTCGAAGGTATGCGGTTCGGTCAGACCCTGTTCGACCCCTACATCGCCGTCCTCAATGATCGCCGCTTCGAAATTGCGTCCGTTGACGATTCGCCCCTGCTCAAACAGGACGCCGCACTCTCCGTGACCATCCCCGAAGATGGACGCTACGTCATCGAAGTTCGGGAAAGCGGCTACGGTGGCGACGGCAATTGCCGCTATCGACTCCACGTCGGCAGCTTCCCCCGACCCACCATCACTTATCCCGCCGGAGGACAGGCCGGACAGACTCAGGACATCACGTTCATCGGTGATGCAACTGGCCCCATCACAAAACAGATCGCCCTCCCGGCTGACGCTGCCGAAACCACGATCTTCATCGAGGATGCTCAGGGAATCACACCGTCCGGCCATCCCCTGCGAATTTCTCCGCACCCCAACGCCCTCGAAACAGAACCCAATCAGGGCTTTGACACCGCCACCGTCGTTTCCACATTCCCGTCCGCCTTCAATGGCATCCTGCAGGAACCCGGCGACGTTGATATCTTCCGCTTCACCGCGAAAGCCGGCCAGGTATTCGAAGTCGAATGCTTCGGTCGACGAATTCGTTCGCCGATTGACCCCGTGATGAACCTGTATAAGGCCAGTGGTGAAGGCATCACCGGGAATGACGACAGCCGCGGACCCGACAGTTACTTCAGGTGGCAGGTCCCCGCCGACGGAGACTACGCGATTCGCGTGGCCGATCACCTCAACCGCGGTGGCCCGCAGTTTGTTTACCGCATCGAATTTCAGGAAGTCAAACCTTCGCTGAATGTCAGCATTCCCCGCGTGGCCCGCTATTCTCAGTCCCGCCAGCAGATCTATGTCCCACGAGGCAATCGCTTCGCCACCCTGATCTCCGCGGAACGAGTCAACTTTGGCGGAGAACTGGTGATCGACGGTGTGCAGCTGCCGGCTGGCATCACCATGGTCGCTCAACCAATGCCAGCCAATCTCAATGTCATGCCCGTCATCTTCGAAGCCGCTGCCGATGCTCCGCTCGCCGGAGCACTGGTCGACTTCCGCATGAAGCCCACAGACCCCAACCTTGCCTTCTTCGGACGCTTCAACAACCGCGCCGACTTTGTCATTGCCGGCCCCGGACAGTCGCTGTATGTCTGGAAAGATGTCGAGCGGCTTCCGGTTGCGGTCATTGACGAACTGCCTTTCCAGTTGGAAATCGTCCAGCCGAATGTTCCAATCGTTCGCAATGGTCAGATGATGCTGAAGGTTGTTGCCAAAAAGAAGGAAGGCTGGGACGAAGCCATCTCCGTGCAGTTCCCCTTCCGCCCGCCCGGCATCGGAGCCAACAGCGAAATCGCCATCCCCAAGGGGCAGACCGAGGCTCTGTATCAGCTCAATGCTGATGGCAATGCAGCTCTCGGTAAATGGCCCATCTACGTGCTCGGATCGTCCAACGTCAACGGAGCTGCCTGGGCCTCTTCCCAGATGGCGCAGCTGGAAGTCACCGAGCCCTATGTGGGCATTGCTCTGCAGCGCGCCTCTGTCGAACAGGGACAGGAAACCGAGATCGCCGTCGAGGTGCAGATTCTGAAGGAACTCAAGGCTCCCGCCCAGGTGACCCTCGTCGGTCTGCCCCACAAGGTCACCGCTGAGCCCCTCCAGATCACTCCGGAAACCAAAGAACTGGTGTTCAAAGTCAAAACCGCCGCGGACAGTCCCGAGGGCAACCATAAGAACGTCTTCTGTCAGGTGACTGTGACGGAAAACAACGAACCGATTGTCCATGCCCGACTCGGCAATTCCGAACTGCGTATTGACAAACCGCTGCCTCCCAAACCCACCGCGGCTCCAATGCCCGCACCGGCCGCCGTGGCCGCTGCTCCAGCCGCTCCCGCTCCTGCACCACCCGCTGAAAAGCGTCTGACCCGACTCGAAAAACTTCGCCTCGAAGCACAGCAGAAGTCGGCTCCTCCGCAGAAGTAATCCGCAGCCCGAATTCAGCACTTTCGCATTGCACCCGAAACACCTGCCAACAGTGTCTCAGGAACAAAAATGAACCCGTTCAAACTGTCCGCAATCGTCGCTGCTCTTTTGCTTGTCCCAACAGTCTCCGCTGACGAGCCTGCTCCGGCATCGATCGTCGTGGCGCCTGCCGACATCCATCTCTCCGCCGTCCGGGACCGCCAGTCACTCATCGTGCAGGCGGTGCTCCCCAACGGTCTGACCGTGGATGTCACCGATCAGGCTCAGGTCAAAATCGAAAACGAAGCACTGATCCGCCGTGAAGGCAATACCTTCCATCCGGTTGCGGATGGTTCCACGAAAGTCATCGTCACACATGCTGGTCACACGATCGAAGTGCCTGTGACGGTGGCAAATGCCGCTGTCGATCCCCCCATCAGCTTCCGGCTCGACGTGATGCCGGTGTTTATGAAAACCAGCTGCAACAACGGCAGCTGCCACGGGGCGGCCCGCGGGAAAGACGGATTCCGGCTGTCGCTCTTCGGCTTCGACCCCGAAGGTGACCACTACCGACTCACTCGTGAAATCCCCGGACGCCGAATTAACCTCGCGCTGCCCGCTGAGAGCCTGCTGCTGGAGAAGGGTGCCGGAGTCGTGCCCCATACCGGCGGTAAGCGGTACGATGTCGGCAGCGAGCACTACAACACAGTGCTGCGGTGGCTGGAAGCCGGTGCACCCAACGATCCGGGTGCGGTTCCTGCGGTCGTCTCCGTTGAGCTCTATCCCAAAGAAGCTGTGCTCGATGGTGAAGGTGCCACTCAGAAACTCACCGTGCGTGCCAAATACGCGGACGGCACCGATCGCGATGTCACCAACCTCGCCTACTTCAGCTCGAACAATGAAAACAGCGCCGAAATCGCCCAGACAGGCCTCGTCACCGCTCACGCCCGCGGTGAAGCCTTCATCATGGCTCGGTTTGACACCCACACCGTTGGCTCACACTTCATCGTTCTTCCCAAGGGACTCCAGTACGAAGATCCGAAGACCCCCGAGTTCAACTACGTGGACACCCACGTTCATTCCAAGCTCCGCAAGCTTCGGATCGTCCCCTCAGCAGTCTGCACCGATGAAGAATTTCTTCGCCGCGTGTTTGTTGACATCACCGGCACGATGCCAACCATCGACGACTACGAAAAGTTCCTTGCTGATACCACACCGGATAAGCGGGATAAGCTGGTCGACCAACTTCTGCAGCGTAAGGAATTCGTCGACATCTGGGTGATGAAGTGGGCCGAACTGCTCCAGGTTCGGACCATTGCCAACCGGGTTGAAAAGAAGCCCATGCTGGCGTACTTCAACTGGCTGCGCGACAAAATTGCCAACAACACGCCCACCGACAAAATGGTTCAGGAACTGCTGGGTGCCCGCGGCGGTTCCTTCGCCAACCCCGCTGTGAATTACTACCAGACCGAAACAGAGACACTGAAGACCGCAGAGAATGTCGCGCAGGTCTTCATGGGCATGCGAATTCAATGTGCCCAGTGCCACAATCATCCATTCGACCGCTGGACCATGGATGACTACTACGGCTTCGCCGCCTTCTTCTCCCAGATTGGGCGGAAGCAGGGCGAAGACCCCCGTGAAACCATCATCTTCAACTCCGGTGGTGGCGAAGTCACCCACCTTGTCGGTGGCCGCGTCATGAAGCCCAAGTTCCTTGGTGGTGTCGAACCGGATCTTGCGGGACGCGACCGTCGCCAGGTGATGGCCGAATGGCTGGCTTCACCAGAGAACCCCTACTTCGCCAAAAACCTCGCCAACATCGTCTGGGCCCACTTCTTCGGTCGTGGCATCATCCAGGAAGTTGATGACGTTCGCGTGAGCAATCCTCCCGTAAACGCTGAACTGCTCGACGAACTCGGTCGCAAATTCACCGAGTATAACTATGACTTCCGCAAACTTGTCCGGGACATCTGCACCTCCCGCACCTACCAGCTCTCCACGAATACCAACGAGAGCAACGCATCCGACCACAAGAACTTCGCCCACGCCGAACTGCGCCGCATTCGTGCCGAAGTGCTGCTCGACTGCATCAGCTCCGTCACCTCCACCCAGGACAAGTTCCCAGGACTCCCCGTTGGAGCCCGCGCCGTTCAGATTGCTGACGGCAACACCGCAACTTACTTCCTCACGACCTTCGGACGCGCCAAGCGTGAGTCCGTTTGCTCGTGCGAAGTCAAAATGGAACCCAATCTGTCCCAGGCCCTGCACCTGATCAATGGTGACACCTCCAACACCAAGATCGCTCAGGGGCAGCTCGTACCCACACGACTCAAAGAAGGCAAAGCTCCGGCAGAGATCATCACCGAGATGTACGTCCGCTGCTTCACCCGAAGCCCGACCGAGAAGGAACTCGCTGACCTGACCGCCATCGTCGCTGAACAGCAAAACCCCCAGGAAGCCCTCGAGGACATCTTCTGGTCGCTTCTCAATTCCCGCGAATTCCTCTTCAATCACTGATTCGTCTGTGCCGCTGCACCGGTTCTTCCGGTTAGTGCGGCTATGCAGGTGAATCTCCGCAGACTGGCCAGGATTTTCGCTGTGCACCACCTTTACAGGCTGCGGAGCTCCGGCAGATTCTGCCGAATACCAACCATCGTCATACCAGACCACAGAACGTCGTTGTTGCTGGAGAACAGCATGAAAACCTGGATTCGTTGCGCAGCCACCCTCGCCCTTGCCGCCGCTTCGTCACTGGCCCCCTCTGCATCCGCTCAGGACAAGGTCACGTTCGAGGACCACGTCAAGCCCATCCTGCGTGATCGCTGTCTCACCTGCCACAACACCAACAAGAAATCCTCAGACCTTGACCTGTCCACCTATACGACGCTGATGCAGGGTGGAGCCTCCGGGGCCTCGATCGAACCCGGCGATTCCAATGCCAGTTACCTCTTCAACCTCGTCGCTCACACGAGCGAACCCTACATGCCGCCCAATGCGGACAAAATTCCCGACGCCGAAATCGAAGTGCTCCGCAAATGGATCGATGCCGGTGCTCCTGAAACGTCGTCCAGCAAAGTGGTGATCAAGAAGAAAAACAACGCTGCCATGAGTGTCAGCGTCTCCGCAGGTGCTCGCCCTGAAGGCCCTGCACCCATTCCCGATGTGCTGAACCTCGCGCCTGTCGTCAAAACCACCGCCACCACTGCTGTTTCCGCCATCGCCACCAATCCCTGGTCCAAACTCGCCGCAGTCGCCGGGCAAAAACAGGTTGTGCTCTACCACACCGGTACGATGGAAGCTCTGGGTGTGCTGCCCTTCCCCGAAGGTCGGCCTCGAGTTCTCAAGTTCAGCCGCAACGGCAGCCTGCTGCTGGCTGGTGGCGGCCGCGGTGCTGCCAAAGGCCTCTGTGTGGTCTGGGACGTTCGCACCGGCGAACGACTGATGACCATCGGTGATGAGCTGGACGAAGTTCTGGCTGCAGATATCAGTGCCGATCAGTCCATGGTGGCACTCGCAGGCCCCCAGAAAATCGTCCGCGTCTACAGCACCGCGTCTGGTGAACTGTCCTACGAATGCCGCAAGCACACCGATTGGGTGTATACGCTGGAGTTCAGTCCGGATGGAGTGCTCCTTGCTTCCGCCGATCGCAGCGGCGGAGTGCACGTCTGGGAGGCCCAGACCGGCCGCGAATATCTGACCCTCACCGGACACACCGGCCCCGTCTATTCCCTGTCCTGGCGGATCGATGGAAACGTCCTCGCCTCAGGCAGCGAAGACACCACCATTCGGCTCTGGGAAATGGAAAATGGTGGTCAGATCAAGTCCTGGGGCGCGCACGGTGGTGGCGTGTTTTCGATCGAATTCTGCCGCGACGGTCGCATCGTTTCCTCCGGCCGCGACAAGGTTGCCAAGCTGTGGGATGCCAACGGTGGAGCGATCCGCAATTTTGAAGCCTTCAACGATCTTGCCCTGCAGGTCACCCACTGCGATGAAACCGATCGCGTGATTGCTGGCGACTGGACTGGCGAAGTTCGAGTCTGGAATGCCGCCGATGGGGCTCGCCTCGGAAACCTCAGCACCAACCCACCAACTCTTGATGAACGCCTCGCTGAAGCTCAGGGTCTTGTTGCTCCGGCCTCAGAAAAGGTCAAGGTCGCCACGGCAGAACGCGACGCTGCAACCGCCGCAAAGGCCGCCCAGCAGCAGAAGATCGACGCTGCCGCCGCTGCTTACGCCGCTGCCGAAAAGAAACGCACTGCTCAGCAGACTCTGGTTGCCGCGGAAGAACAAAAGCTCACCGCAGAACAGGGCAAAGAAAAGCCGGCTGTGGAAAAGGTGGAGGCACTCAAAAAAGCAGTTCCCGAACTCACTGCTGCCGCTGCCAAAGCCACAGAAGCCTATGACCTCATGAAGTCCGATGAAGAGCTCAAAAAGGTCGTCGAGCAGCTCAACGCCCAGGTGAAGGAACGCGAAGCCGAACTCACCACGAAAACCACCGAACTGGATGCCCTCAAAAAGGCTATCGCAGCCCTCGTGACCACCGTTGATACCCAGAAAAAACAGCTCGTCACCGACGAACAGGCTCTGGCTGCAGCCAAGGGTGTGCTGGACGCCGAAAACGCCGCCCTGCCGCCCTACCAGAAGACCCTCGACGAGAAAGAACAGGCGCTCGCCACCGTCCAGCAGGAACTCAACCGCGCGACCGCTCAGGTCGAACGCTGGCAGAACTACATTTCCCTCCGGGATGAACTGGCCGCACTCGAAGCTGCCAGGAAAAAACGCGAAGACGCCCAGGTGGCTTCGCTGACTGCTCAGGCTGAACTCGAACAGAAACAGCAGGAGATGGCCGCTGCCCAGAAGATGATGACCGAGTCCGCTGCTCTCGCCGCAGCCTCGGAACAGAAGATGAAGGATGTCAGCGCCGCCATGGTGAACGTCGACAAACAGATGGTTGCTCAACAGGACCTCAAAACCCGCACCGAAAAGGCGGTTCCCTCTCTGAAGTCCGCCATCGAACAGGCCAAAGCTGCCCTCGCGCTCCTCCCGGATAACGCAGAGATCAAAGCCTCCGCTGAAAACCTCGCGGCGATCGCAGACCGCCAGGAAAAATCGCTGCCAGCAATGACTGAACAGATTGCGGCCATGGGCAAACAGATCGAAGGCATGAAGGCCGAAGTGGCCACGGCCGAAAAAACAGGTACTGATGCAAAAACGGCTATGGCCGCTGCCGATCAGAAAGTGAAAGCTCTGACGACAGAAATCGCGCCAATCGAAGGCCGGGTAAAGGCCATGCAGATGGAGCTCGCCGCCGCTGAGGAAGCTGTCACTGCAGCCTCCGGTGTCGTCGAAGCCCGCCGCCAGCTGCTCCGACCACTCCTGCAGCTGACCTCTGCCCAGTAATTCAGACTCGGACACATTCCTCCGGATCGCGCGCGGCCGATGTGAAACATCGGCCGCGGCTGGGATGTTACCGGCTGATTGACATCGACCGCACGCCTTGAGAGCGTCGCTTCGCGCAGCCATGGCGAGCAGTGGATGTCAATCCCCGGGTAACGGTCCGGCAACCGCGCGTGCGTGTCAGGCGTCGAATCCAGGTGCGAGCAACGCGGTGGTATTTGCCGCGGCGATCGTGTGCCGCGGCTGGGATGTTACCGGCCGATTGACATCGACCGCACGCCGTGGGGGCGTCGCTTCGCGCAGCCATGGCGAGCAGTGGATGTCAATCCCCCGGTAACGGTCCGGCAACCGCGCATGCGTGTCAGGCGTCGAATCCAGATGCGAGCAACGCGATGGTGTTTGCCGTGACGATCGTGTGCCGCGGGTGGGATGTTACCGGCCGATTGGCATCGACCGCACGCCGTGGGGGCGTCGCTTGGCGCAGCCATGGCGAGCGGGGGATGTCAATCCCCCGGTAACGGTCCGGCAACCGCGCGTGCGTGTCAGGCGTCGAATCCAGATGCGAGCAACGCGATGGTGTTTGCCGCGGCGATCGTAACCGGCCTCGCCATGAAAATTTCGGTTATGGCCTCTGGACCTGTTTCACGATCATCGGGCCGGGGGGCGGGTCGCTTCGAGGAGTTCCTGAAGTTGGATGGCGAGTGACTGGAGTTGCTGCAGCGGCAGTGTCGCCAACGTTTGCTGGGGCGTCACTGGCTGTCGCAGAACTTCCTGAAGAGTGCGGATGCGGCCCATGAGCAGTCCCTCTTCACGCCCCTCTTCACGGCCCTCTTCACGCCCCTTTTCAAGTCCCTCTTCACGACCCTGTTCAATGAGTGCTTCATAGCATGTGGGCATTTGATTCTCCGCGTCGATCTTCAGTCCGGTTCTGATCGCCTGTTGAAACC
>JBEAUF010000428.1:0-81369 GCA_041161565.1 Planctomycetota bacterium
GTTGGGGAGGATTCGCGGAGCCAGAGGAAGCCACCGGGGGGGAGTTGCACAAGGAGTCGGCAGGTTTGATTTGTGCATTGGGCGGCTTCGATGGCTTTATCGGAGGCTGGGGGTTGCCAGCCTGCGGGCCATTGGAGGTGGTGGAGCCTTGGAAACGGGAGCGGGTTGAGCAGCAGGAGGCTGTTGGCTGCGGTGTTTTCTGAGGGAATGCGGTGGCTGAGTGTTTCTGCGAGAGCGCGCCCGAGGTTTTTGGCTGCGGCTTCGATACTGGAGGCGGCGGCTTCGAGTGCCGGGAGTTTTGCGGGGATCGAGGAGTTGATGTCGAGGTGCTGGAGTTCGAGGTCTGCGAGTTGTTGTTCGAGATGTTGTAAAGTTGTGTCGGGGCTGGCAGGCGAAGTGTTGGTGCGGATGATGGCCGCGATTGCGGCGAGGGAGTGCAGATCTTCCAACGACTGCTGGAGTTTGCGGAGTGTGGCGGGCCCGGAAACCGGGGGTTCGGATTTGAGGACCGAGGATTGAATGAGTGCGGGTGAGACGTATTCGGCGTGATCGTGGGATTCTGCGAGGCGGCTGCCTTCAGCGGAGCGAGCGAGGGAGTCGAGGGTTACGAATTCGCCGAGCACGGGGGCCCAGCCGGAGGCAATTTTCAGGTCATCCAGCCATGGGCTGCGAAGCTGGGGGAGTCGGGCAAGAAAGAGGGCTGCGACGGGATCCTCCTGCATGCTCTCGTTGAATCGATCGGCAAATTTCTGGAAGCCTGCGGCGCTGTCGATGGCGAGCGGGATGCGGGAGGCAGCCGGGATGATGGAGCCATCGGGGGCCTGCCAGTCGAACTGGCTGCGTTCGCGATCGGGATAGAGGCCATCATCGAGGGCGACGTGGAGGGCAGATTCGAAACCGAAGAGCTGGAGTACGGTGGGCAGCGAGGCTGTGAGTCCGAATCTTCGGCGGGCCCAGTGTCGTGGGGGCTGACCGAGGATTTCGAGAAAGTTGTCGCGGCAGTGCTGGATATCGCTGCAGAGGGCAGCCATGGAGCCGAGGGACGTGCGGGTTTCGATCTCGTGACCAGAGAGCAGGCAGAGTAGCCCGGAGTCTGAGGCGGAGCGAATCAGATCAGCTGCTGCAGGGCTGGAGCTGGCGATGTGCCTGAGTTCACGGCCGCTGATCAGGAGATTGATGGGTGTGGTGGAGTTGAGTGTGGAGACGAGGTTTTCAGGCGGATCCGATTCACCGGGGAGGCAGAGATCGAGGAGCACGCATTTTTGGGGGTAGATCTGTTCGCGGATTTCGCGGAGGTGCTCGAAGGCAGTGGAGAGGTGTTGTCGGGCCAGTGGTTCGTCGTGCAGGAGTGCGGCTGTTGCGGCAGCTCGCAGTTCACGGGCGAGGAGGATCTGATCGGGGTCGATGAAATGGTGCCGTCGTCTGCTGAGCAGCTGCAGCTGGAGGGCGACAGTACCGAAGGCGAGGAAATCGGGGACGAGGATGGGATCACGCAATGCCCGGGCGGCCGTGGGCTCGGCTGGATCGATGCTTACGGGAGCCGGGGTGGATGATTCGATTGCAGCGAGCCACTGATTACGGTCGGTGCAGGAATCAATGATGACATGATCCTGATCGCGGAAGACGTTGCGCCATTCGTGCGGCATCCACGATTCAGAGGGTGTGGGCACGAAGATGACTCGCCGCCCGGGGTAACCGTACTGGGATTCGGCCTGTCGCAGCAGCGGGAGGGACGAGGACTGGGCAAGCAGGCGGGGGTGCCACGCGCAGGCAACTGCATTCCAGAGGCTGGCCGCTTCGGCTTCGGCGAGGTCAGTGGGGAGGTCCTCGACGGAATAGCCGGGGATGAGAATGCTGATTTCGGCGAATTCGGAGCGGAAGGACATGTTTTTTTGGGGGGGCGAGTGGTGTTGGGGAGGCGGTGTGGAAAGCGGGAGTGTTGGAGAATTGTGGCAGGCCACAGCGGAAAGCTCCACTGAAAAAGCCTGCGAATTGTGGTCGGGTGGTGGAACGTCGAGTCTGGCGATGTCAACGGGATTTTGAGCTGAATCGGCAATTTTTGCCCCGAGCGGCCCCGGCGGGCTTTTCTGACTGGCCAGCAGCCGGCAGATTGGACAAAATCCGACGTCTGGCAACGAGGCTGCTATTGACAGGCAATACTCCTGGGATGCATGCTGTTTCCGTTGAGTAAGACAACGAGCACACGGCTGGGTGGCCTGTGTGTCGCGCGGACCGCTGGCGTCCGGACATTTTTGGGGATCAGTGAAAGGCTTAATCCAGTCCGAGTGCTCTCATGGCAAACGACTTCTCCATGCCCGACGACCCGCGAAACCGAGGTGACAAGCGAAGCCGAAAGGATCGCAGAAAGAAAGGATCCGAGCGATCTCTGGACGACGCCGATGGTGCTCGCCGGGGGCTGCAGCAGCGGGACCGCCGCGGTTCGAAGAATTTTCGCGATCTGCTGTACGGTGAAGACGACGATGACGAATGATGCTGTGGATCCTGACGTCGTTGTTTGCGTCTGAGTGAGTTGGCCAATCTGCACAGTTCAGCTTTGAGCCCGGCTGGCCGCTGCTAACGGCTGCCCGCCGGACGTCGCGCATTGCGGGCGTGGCAGCATTGGGAAGTGTGATTGCCGCGATGACCGGTCGCTGTGACGTATGGTTACTGCGAGGCCGCTGTGGGCGTCCAGGCGTTGTTGCGCGCCAGCGGCAGAATTGTGGACGTAATCTGTGACGGTCGGCACGTGACTTGCGGCGATGGCTGCAGGTGAAGGGGTATTTGTGCGGGAGTCTGCAGCGGGCGTGTCGATGGGGTGCTGCTTCGCGGCCGGCCTGCTTAAATAACTCGCCTTGTGCCCGAAAATCAGGCGAATGCAGCAGGCAGGTCAGGAAAGGGAGGCGTGGCGTGGCAGCGGGGGTGTCGAATTACGACGAGCTACTGACGTCCGAGGGGTTACCGCGTCATGCGGCGTTGTCGGAGTGTTTGTCGGCGCTCAGCGGAGAGGTGTTGGCTGAGCGGCAGCGTCATGCTGAGGAGGAGTTGCTGGAGAAGGGGATTACGTTTGCGGTCTATGGCCACAATGACGGTCATGAGAAGATCTGGCCTTTCGATGTAGTGCCACGTCCGATTCCGTGGGACGAGTGGATCATGATTGAGGCTGGTCTGCGTCAGCGGATCCGGGCATTGAATCTGTTTTTGGACGACGTTTACGGACCGGGGCGGATTCTGCGTGAGGGTGTGGTTCCTGCGAGTTTGGTAAAGACGGCGAAGACATACCGTCGGGAATGTGAAGGTTTTCGTCCGCCCGGGGGCGTGTGGACGCATGTGGTGGGTACGGACCTCGTGCGGCACAGTGACGGCACAATTTATGTGCTGGAGGACAATTTGCGTTGTCCGTCGGGTGTGAGTTATGTGCTGGAAAACAGGGAGATCATGAAGCGTGTGCTTCCGGAGGTTTTCAGTGGTTCGACGATCGCTTCGATTGAGGACTATCCGGAGCGTTTGCTGGGTGCTTTGCTGAAGACGGCTCCTGCGGGTTGTGATCGTCCGACCGCAGTTGTGTTGACTCCGGGGATGTACAATTCGGCGTATTTCGAGCATTCGTTTCTGGCACAGCAGATGGGGATTGAGCTGGTGACCGGACCGGATTTGTACGTTGATGGTCACGACACCGTATGGATGAAGACAACGCAGGGTCCGCGGCGGGTGGATGTGATTTACCGGCGGATCGATGATGATTTTCTGGATCCGGAGGTTTTTCGTCCGGACAGTATGCTGGGTGTTCCCGGGTTGATGCGTGCGTATCGAGCGGGCCGAGTGACCCTCGCGAATGCTCCAGGGACCGGTGTGGCGGACGACAAGGCGGTGTATCAGTACGTGCCGGCGATTATTCGTTATTACCTGGGCGAGGAGGCGATACTGAAGAATGTGCCGACATATCTGTGTTCGGAACCTGACCAGTGTCGTTACGTGCTGGAGAATCTTGACAAGTTGGTTGTGAAGCCGACCAACGAATCCGGTGGGTATGGCATTCTGATGGGGCCGACGGCGAGTGTGGAGGAGCGACAGCGATGTGCGGAGCAGGTACGTCGCGATCCGCGCAACTACATTGCTCAGCCGATGCTGACGCTGTCCACGGTACCGACGGTGATTAACGGCCGTCTTGCTCCGAGGCACGTGGATCTGCGGCCGTTCATACTCTATGGGGACGACGTATTTGTGTTGCCGGGTGGCCTGACGCGAGTGGCTCTGCGGGAGGGATCGATGATTGTGAACTCCTCTCAGGGTGGTGGCAGCAAGGACACATGGGTGTTGCTGAGTGAGACTCCGTTCACGCGTCTGCAGGAGCAGACTGCTGGTGGAGTTTCCGGTTGAGTATCGGGTGGTGGCCGTGATGGATGTGGTGCGTGTCGGACGATTCAAGGTCAGCTAAGGCGGGTGAGCGATGTTGTGTCGAGTGGCGGATTCGCTGTTCTGGATGAGTCGTTATCTGGAGCGTGCTGAGAATCAGGCGCGGTTTATTGATGTGACATCGGATATTGCGCTGGGGTACCGTGGGAGTGAGGATGTGCTGTGGTCATCACTGCTGCATGCCGGCGGCGATGTGGAGTATTTCCAGGAGCGTTACTCGAGGCCGACCCGGGGCAATGTGATTGACTATCTGTTGTTCAATCGTGACAACCTGAACTCGGTGTTGAGTTGTCTGACGGCGGCTCGAGAAAACGCGCGGTCGGTGCGTGAGAATTTGACGACGCCGATGTGGGAAGCCGTGAATCGGTTCTATCTGCGAGTGCGTCAGGCGGCGGGGCAGTCGCAGCAGATCATTACGCAGCCGCATCCGTTTCTTGATCAGATCAAACGTTCTGCTCATCAGGTACTGGGGGTAACTGAGGCAACATGGTCTCAGGGTGAGGCGTGGCAGTTTTCGCGACTGGGATATCAGCTGGAGCGAGCCGACAAGACATCTCGAATTCTGGACGTCAAATATTTTCTGCTGAAGCCTGGAGCCGCCGGCGCCGGGAGTGAACTGGATGTTGTGCAGTGGGCATCGTTGCTTGAGTCAACGGGTGCTCTGCAGATGTATCGCCGGGTTTTTGGTCGGATTCAGCCGGTGAATGTTGTGGATTTTCTTGTGCTCAATCCGGATTTCCCGCGATCGCTGCGATTCTGCACCCGGCGAGTGCTGGAGAGCCTGCGGGCCATTTCCGGGAACACGTCATTGGAGCCTGTAAACAGGGCTGAGCGGCTGGCGGGCGAGGTTCTGCAGGAGCTGGAGGCGACCCGCGCCGGGGATCTGCTGGAACGGGGGTTGCACGAGTTTGTCGACAGGTACCAGACGCATTTGAATGAGATTGGCGGGGCGGTCTCTGAGACGTTTTTCAGATTGACGGCGTTTTCCGGGACATGAATTGTCTGAGGCTGTTATTGTTGCTCTGGCGCGGAGGCTGGACGGAGGCGGACACGGTTGCCGAAAGCCTCGAGTTCCATGCGTGAGCTGTCGAAGACGGTCAGTTTGAGTCCCGGGACGGGGAACTGAGAAACGACCGGGCAGCGGAAGAGTTCGTGGCCGTTGAATTTTGACAGGCCGAGAACTTCGATTTGGGGGTTTGCGGGGATTGCAAGGCCTGGGATGGGGTTGTTTGCCGCCTGCGCTTCCTGCTCTGCATGCAGAGCGAGGAGTGCGGGGTTTGGGGAGTGATCAAAGACGAAGTAGAGTGGTTTGGGGAGTGGCATGGTCCAGCGAAGTTTTCCCGTCTTGCGATCGATGGCCCTCAGCTGTTCGTGGGCCAGCGTTGTGGGAACGTTGTAGAACGTGGACGGGCGGACTGCTGCGTTTCGGGGATCCGGAGTTCGGAACAGGTAAAGATTACCGGCATCGATGGCGGCGCCGATTTCCGTCGCTGGCAGGTCGGGCAGATCGGGGAGACTGCCGGCGCCTTCGAGGTTTTGGACGTGGGCAGTCTGGAGATCGATGAGCAGCACGTTGCCTGTGGTGGTGAAGACGGCGAGCAACGCTGGGTCAAGAAACTGAGCTGCGGCAAAGTCTTTAAGGGGGATGCTGTGGACGGTTTCCAGTGACAGCGCGTCGATCCATGCCAGGGATTTGGTTTCATCGAGCTGCGAGTCCGGATCCCAGGCCACGAGGTGATTTCCGGAGGAGCGAACGAGGTTGCGTGCGAGAGCGGCCAGGCGTGCAGTCGCTGGGAGTTTAAAATCCTGCTGTCCATTGACGGGGATGGTGGCCGTTTTTCTGGGGCGTGGTCGGCCAGTGGTTGGATCGAGGATCAGTTCGGTGCTGCGTCGTGAGGGTGAGCGGGATGCTGGTGTGGAATCGATCAGACGCGTGAAGACGGCGCTGTTGCAGGCGAAGGTGTTTCTGGAGAGTCCCTGAGATTTGAGGTGCCAGAGTTGTTCACCGGTAAGCAGGTCGAGAACTTCGAGGCTGGAGTCAGACATGAGGCAGAGCCAGCGGTTGGTATTGCCGGCCAATCGTCTTCCCTGTTCGTGAATTTGGCGACCCTCGCGATCGATATCGAAATCGGTGAAAGTGGTCGGACCGCTGATGGAGTAGGAGACGTTGAAGTCGGAACGAGACCAAAGCCAGCGGTGATCAACGAGGGAGAAGGCCGCGATGGAATTATGACTGCGATGAATAACTACGCTGCCGCAGCGAAGCAGGGATTCGTCGGGAGTGAGTAGTTGTTGATCGGGGGATTGCAGGCGGAGCCGCCACGTTCCGGCGGGCGTATTACTGACAGGCTGAGCGATGAATTCACCGGATTCGGGCTGGCTGGACCAGCGACAGGAGTTGAGAACGGGATCGCTGGCGATTGAGGTGCGGAGGTTGCGTGTTGCGGCGGAGCGGAGGTTGATCTGGCCGTTGGTGTTAACGGGTATGAGGTTCCAGGTGATCTCGGCGACTGACTGCCACGCGGCAGTGGCGGCGGGTGTCGGGGTGAGGCTGTTGTCTGCAGGGGCTGGGGTGAAGGAGGGAGGCTGGCAGACTTCTTTGGCGAGCGTTGTGATGAGGTTGGCGATCAGGTCTTTTTCGAAAGGTGTGTATGCTGGATTTTCTGCTGCGCGGCTGGCGGCCTTGTCGAAGAGTAGCTGCAGTCGGAGCCGAGCGTCATCGCGCACTGTGGGCTGCGTCTCGAGCTCGATATTTTCAGCGGCGGCGAAGAGCAGGTGGAGGCTGATTTCGGTGGGAGGGGCGACGTTGAGTTGTTGTTCAGCACGAGAGAGGCACTCGCTGGACAGTCTGGCTGAACGGAGTGAGCAGAGTGAGTTGTCGCTGAGTTGTGAGAGTTGTTGAAGAATGGCATTTTGGATTTCGGGTTCTGGGCCATTCAGGAGAATTTCGAGTTGCTGGATAACAAGTGACTTTAGCGGCCAGCGGAGTGTGTCGAGGCCGGTTGCAACGGCGGAGGGGGCAAGAATGTTTTCAATGCCTCCGACGCGGGCTGTTTCGAGCAGTTTGGAGGTATCGGGCAGTTCGACGCTGAGTACGGCTTGTGGGAGCTGCAGGGCTTCGACAAGCTGCCGGACTCGTTCCGATCCCTGCGGCAGGCGTGAATCGGAGAGCCGAAGCCAGGCGGCAATGGCCTGTTCCGGGGGTGGCCCGGCAAGTGCTCGGAGTTGTTCGATTTCCGCTGCGGGATTGGTGGAGTTGGTGGCAAAGAGGCAGAGGGTGGCGCGAAATCGCAGGTGGTTGATGAGTTCCTGGCTGAGGCTGTCGCGGGGAGCTGTATCGAGCACCCGGAGTGCCTCGGAGGGCTGGTTTGTGGCAAGGAGGAAGGCGGCCTGTTCGAGCGGGTCTTCACCGGGTTGGGGGGTGGGTTGTCGGGCAGCAGCGACTGTGAGGTACCCCGGCCCCGCGCTGATCAGGTCAGTGTCGATGGCTGAAGTTGTTCCTGGCTGCTGGACCGGCCGCAGGCTGGGAATTGAGTCGGCAAGCTGGCCCGTGGCGAGATTGCGGATCTGGAGGCTGCCATCAGCGGCTGGGATCAGCAGTTGATCAAGGCGTCGAACGGCAGTGCCGACCGGTACACTGAGTTTGGAGTTCAGTTGAGACCTCCAGCGGAGCGTGAAGTCGGAGGTTTGCCAGGCGCTGATCTCATTTGCGGAGGCGGTGACGAGCAGTTCGTGGTCAGCCCAGAGTACGAGCGGGGCTTCCGCCGCAGTCAGCCGTCGTTTGATTTCACCGCTGAGCAGGCTGGTGACGGTGATTTGCGGGAGTTCGTTGAGCGTCCAGAGGACTTCATCACCGATGACGAGTGGGAGTTCGGGGCGACGGTTGGAAAGCATGGACGATGATGCGAACGTGCGGCCGCGAAAGACCGGCTGCCGGAAACCCACTCGCCCATTCCCGGAAGGCGCATTTGGCTGCGGTGGCGCGAGCTGTCGGGCCCACATCAGCGAGCGGGTAAGCAGATCGACGGCGAAGGACCAGCCGGTGGTGGTGGAGGCCACGAGTATACCGTCGTGGACTTTCAGCTGAGCTGCGAGGAGTTTTCGAAAGACATCCTGATCAATACCGGTGTCGGGGAAGACGATGGGAATTTGCCACTGCAGCGAGCCATCTTTGGCGGTGAGGCATGCAAGGCTGATTTGGCCCTCTTTCTCGACCAGCAGGCAGAGATCCGGGCCGTGAACGGCGGGGAGTCCCGGGAACCAGGATTGAGACAGGGGGTTTTTGAACAGCGCTTCTATCGGCTCTCCTCCGGCAGTCCAGAGTCGCCTGCCGGTCAGTTTGTCGATGGCCGACAATTCCTGGGGCTTTTCGCGGTTGTTGGCGTCGCGTCCGATCAGCATCCGAACGCGGAGTGATTCTTCGGTCTGAAACTGCCCGAGGACATCGATGTCAGCTGAGATGACGTAGAGTCGCTCTGCATCCATGGTGAGTTGCCATGTGCGTGCGTCTCGGGAGGGGCTGACAGGAGGTGCTGCGACGGTACCGGGAAAGGGCTGGATGATGCGACTGGACCATGGCGATTGGTTGACAGGTTTTGAGTTGGGGTTCAGGTTTCGAGTCCACAGTGTGCGTCCGCTTTGTCGATCGAGCGCGGTAATGGTTGACTGACTGCGTACGAAGATGTTGTTGGCATCAGAGATGGGCGTAAATGCGACCCATGGGACAGTGGAGCCGGCGGTCGAGGTGTTGACGTACTCCTGAAGTGTTCGTCGGGCAGTGTCATGGAGGGGGAGTGAGCGCGTCCATTGGATGTTTCGGGGAAGATCACCGGAATTTGTGACCTGCAGGCTGCTGCCGATGGTGTTTGGGAAAGTTACGGGGGGATTGGTTTCCGAAGTGGGCGAAGGACCGGTTGCTTCGAGGCGGCGTTGGTGTTCGAGGACGTGGGCGGGGGGGGATGACCTGAGCAGGGGCAGGAGCCAGTATCTGGCTGCAGCGGATTCACCGCGGTCTTCGTGAATGCGGGCGAGAAGCAGCATGATGGTCCGGGCAGTGGGGGTACCATTGCAGCGCTGGAGGAGTTTGAGGAGTTCAGTGGGCTGGGGGTCCTGAAGGACGCGCAGGAGTTCGGTCCGGGCTGAGGGTTCATCGCTGTCGCGGGCGGCCAGCAGTTCTTCCGGGAGGTCGTGGAGCAGCAATGTCAGAGTGCGATGCAGAGGCTGGAAGCTTTCAGGGCCGGGGGTCATCAGTTCCGGAGCGGCGGCCCGCAGTGCGCGGAGGCTGGACTGGAAGCTTTCGGCGTCGCGGTTGCTGATGGCTTCGCGGAGTCGTTCAAGTTCGCGGAGTGCGGCCCGGTCGGTGGGCAGTCGCTGGAGGTCATCGGAGGGTTGTGAATCGGATGACGGTTCATCTGCCCGGGCTGACGGTAGTGCGTCAGGAACTCGTCCATTCTGCAACGCAGTGGCCAGCAAAAGCAGGCAGAGCAGCAATTTACGGGTGTGGCGAAGCATGCCGAGTCCCTTGGTCATCGCCGCTGTCCCGGCGAGGGGGGCGTTTGTGAGAATCATTGCGGCTGGTCCGGCGTGCGCGCCGAAAACACGTGGGCGGCCGACAACGGGAAGTTTAAGCCGTTTGCCAGGTCTCGCCCAGCCTGGATATCAGCAGATTTCGCCGAAAGAGGAGTGACTGCTGCGGAAATGACCTCCGGGAGTGATTTCGGTGCGGAATACGGCTTGAGTCCCGGTTGGTAAGCGTTTTAGAGTTCAGGTGTCTGCGTTCCGAAACGGCTGCTCAGACGGGCCGCATCAGGTTGCTTTTCATGTCAGTTGAACATCTTCGTCCGAAAGAATCGCTGCAGGGAGCTCCGCGGTGGCTGTTGTCCGTCGCGCTGCTGTCGCTGACGGCGCATTGTGGATGTGCGTTGAAGCTGACTGATGGTGTTGCTCTGCAGTCTTTGCAGAGCTCTCATCCTGCCTCAATTGCCCGGGTTTCGCTGGCGTCGGATGAAGACGGCAGTTCCGGGGTAGTAGCAGGGTCTGAACGGGATGTGGAAGATGCGAAGGATTCTGCCGCTGGTTCGGCGGGGGCAGCAAGGTCAGAGTCGACGAATAAATCCGGTGCTGTTAGTGGGGTGTCCGGGGGCCGGGCCGGGCGTCGGGCGAGTGTGTCGGATGCCTCGGATGCTTCGAATGCAGTGGACAGAGTGGATCGGGTGAATCGGCCGAATCGAACTGGTCCGGCGAGCGGGCACTCACTGGTGCCTCGGCCGGCAGCGGAATCGGCAGCCCGTTCTGAGACAGTCAATCGGTCAACCGGAACAGGTCGCTCGGAATCCCTGCCGGCTGGGGAACCTGGAATGCTGGACCGCTTTCGGGCGTTGTACGCCCCGCGGGGTGAGGCGCTTTCAAAGGCGGAATCGGCACCGCGGGTGGATGACGCTTCTGAACGACTGCGGCGGCAGATGCTGCGTTGGTCTGACCCATTTGGGTTGTTGAAGGAGCGCGAGGGGACAGCTGAGGATGGAGGTATTGCGGAGCTGGAGTCCGAGGGGTCTGCTGAGCGGTTAGTGGAGGGGTCTGAGGCAGCGGGAGCAACGGGTGCGTTGTCTGCGAATGCGCTGGCTCCTGTTGACGCAGTGATTCAGTCGCTGGAGGCCGAGTTGCGGGATTGGCCGGGGGCTGCGAGTGGCCGTCCGGAGCGATTGGAGGAGTGGCGTCGTCGACAGACGGATCTGCGTTTGTTGTACAGCGTATCGGGGCGTTCTGCGGATGCGGCGCGGGTGATTGATGGATTGCCGCGTGAGGAGCAGGAGTTTTGGCAGTCTTTGATGCTGGCGATGAATCAGTATCGATCACAGGGTGCAGGACCGGAGCGAACGGAGCAGCTGACAGAGGCTTTGAATCAGGTGCGTTCGGCAGCGCGGCATTTGCAGCCGTTGTCGCGGCTGGAGATTTACCGTTTGCAGTTCTGCACCCGGATTGACGGGTTTGGGAATGCGGCGGCGTTTCCGACGGCGGATTTCGAACCTGGCCAGCGGTTGCTGTTGTACGCTGGCGTGCGGAACTTCCGCAGTGAGCTGACGACCGAGGGCAGATACCGCAGTGAGTTTGCGGCGGTCGTGGAGTTTTTGCGGGAGGAAGACGGCGAGGTGCTGGAACGAATTCGGCTGCCGCAGATTCCGGACGAGTGTGACGAGGAGCGGACGGATTACTTTCAGAGCTTTGAGTTGACGGCGCCTGTGCTTGAGGGCAATTACATCGTGCGGCTGTATTTGCGAGACCAGTTGACGCGTCAGACGGCTGAGGCACGGCTGAGGATGGTGATTCGCTGATTTTTTTCAGCCTTTGCGGACGGCCTGTGCGGTGGCTGGGTTTTCGGGCCAGGCGTGTTTGGGGTAGCGTCGTTTGAGTTCTTTTCGTACTTCGGGGTAGGTGTTGATCCAGAAGCTGGCGAGGTCGTCCGTGATCTGCTGTGGGCGGAAGTTTGGTGCCAGCAGATGCAGGAGCACGGGGACTCTGTTTCGGGCCACGCGGGGTGTCTGTGTCAGGCCGAAGATTTCCTGGATTCGAACTGCGAGTACGGGTGGGCGATCGGCGGAGTATTCGAGTCGAATTTGGCTGCCACTGGGCACTTCGATGCGTTCGGGGGCTTCGCGTTCGATGGCCTGCAGTTGGGTGTAATCAAGGGCAGCCTGAAGGGTATGGAGCCAGGGTGCTGTGCGGAGTTCTTCGAATGAGCGTCGTCCATGGCAGAGGTTGCGGAGCACTTCGCGGAGCGTGTTGTCATCGAAGGCGGGCAGGTAGAGTTCGGGCACCCATGTGCGGAGGCAGGCGGCTCTTTGCAGGAAGCTGGTGAGTGCTTCGTTGCCGGCGGGCATAACGTTGCTGAGTTGTTGTGCCGCGGCTTTGAAGAGGACCTCTGCGGCAGCGGCGGGAGAAGTAATGGAGACGGGTGTTTCTTCGAGGATGAGGTCATCGAAGGCGAGTCTGCGTCGGGCGACGACTTGTTTTTGCGAGGGGTGAAAGAAGAGTTCGTCGGATTCGCTGAGGAGCGTCGTGGGGAGCCACTCGCGGAGTACTTCGGAGGCTTGTCGAACTTCGGCTTCGGCACCGGCGTTATCGATATCGACGCAGAGGAACAGTGCTGCGTGGCGTACGGAAGAGCGGGGGCTGAGTCGAACGCCGCGTCCTCCGACCATCAGACCGCGATCACTGCTGGATTCACGACGTTTGGCGACGCGGTCCGGGAATCCTGATGTGAGTGCTTTAAGGAGGATTTCGTCGGAGGAGTCCGACTGCGGTGGTGTTGGGCTGGCGGGTTGGGGGGAGCTGGCAGCGATTGCGTTAAACGGAGTTTCCTCACGGAGTATGCTGTAGAACTGTTTGGCTGCCTGTGTGAGACTGTGTGCAGCGCCTCGATGGATTTCACCAAAGTCTGACGAGGAAACTCCATGCTGGAGCCATGATTCGACGGCGTGCAGTCGGTCAAGAACGTCGCTGCGGGAGTTATTCAGGGAGCGGGTATGAATGGGTTGCCGCGGCCGTGCACTTCCGGGATCGGGGGAGCGAATAAAGGGGTCACGCTCGGAGAGCAGCGCGGCGAGGAGGCATCCGCGATGTGCGGCACCGGCAGCGGCTGATTCGAGGAGCAGTCGGGCGATTCGCGGGGAGGCCGGAAAGCGGACGATGCTACGGCCAAGATCGGTGATGGAGTGTTGTTTGAGAGCACCGAGCAGGTGCAGGAGTCGGATGGCGTGTTCGAGCGCTTCGGGGGCGGGTGACTGGAACCACGGAAAGTTGGCGATATCGTTTTCGCCCCACGCCTTGAGGCGGAGTGCGGCGGCGGAGAGATCGACGCGGAGGACTTCGGGCTGGTCGACGGGTGGTCTGCTGCGATGTGAGGTTTCGTCCCAGAGTCTCAGGCAGAGTCCCGGGCCGGTGCGGCCCGCGCGGCCGGCACGCTGGTCGGCGGAAGCGCGGGATACGGGGATGAGTTGCAGGCGATCGAGGCCGGCGGCGGGATCAAACTGCATTTGTCGGGCGAGTCCCGAATCGACGACGGTTTCCACTCCATCAATGGTAATCGAGGTTTCAGCGACGTTGGTGGCGAGAATGACTTTGCGTTGTGTGGACGGGGCGAGTACGTGGTCCTGTTCGCTGGTTGGCAGGTCGCCGTAGAGTGGGAGCAGGAGCAGGTTGTGTCGGCGGGCGGCGGCTTCGAGCCGGTCGCGAGTGCGGTGAATTTCGGCGACCCCGGGGAGAAAGGCGAGGACATGTCCGGAGGATTCACGGAGTGCTGATTCGATACCGTCTGCCGTGATTTCCGGGAGGGGACGACGGTCGGCGCGCGGGAGATATTTGATGGTGACGGGATATTGCCGACCGTCGCTGTGGATGATTGGACATTGATCAAGAAAGGCTGCGATTGGTTCAGGTTCCATGGTCGCCGACATGACGACAATTTTCAGATCCGGGCGCACGGTTTGGCGTACGCGGCGAGCCATGGCGAGTGCGAGGTCGCTGTCGAGTCGTCGTTCGTGGAATTCATCAAAGATCAGAACGCCGATGTTTTCAAGGAATGGGTCATCCAGGAGTCGGCGGAGAAGAATGCCTTCGGTGACGACGAGGATTCGGGTAAGTGGCGAGACGGATTCCTCAAAGCGGACTCGGTAACCGACTGAGAGGCCCGTGCGTTCCTGGCGTTCTGCAGCCATGCGAGCGGCAGCGGTTCTGGCGGCGATACGCCGTGGTTCGAGCAGGAGTATCTGCTGGGTGCCGGGCAGCCCGGCGGCGAGGACCGCCGGGGGGACTCGGGTCGTTTTCCCTGCGCCGGGTGGAGCTTTGAGCACGGCACAGCCGTGTGACTGAAGAGCGGCGAGCAGATCGGGGAGGACTATATCAACGGGGAGACCGTCGGGCATCGAGTGCTGTTCCGGATGGTGTCAAAACGAAACCGCCCACAGGCAGCGGAGGCAGGCCTGGGGCGGAGGCGAGGTTGTGACTGGCGTTTTTGGCTATTCGGCGAACGCAGCATCGAACGCCCGACCGGAGGGCTGGAAGTCGACGTTCTTGCAGAACTGTGCGGCTTCGGCGGCTCCGTGCTCGCGATCCATTCCAATGTCTTCCCATTCGACCGACAGCGGCCCGTTGTACTTTGCGGCGTTCAGCGCCCGGATTATCTCCTCGAAGCGTACTCCGCCACGACCGACACTGCGGAAGTCCCAGCCACGGCGGGGGTCACCGAAGGAGAGGTGGCTGCTGAGGATACCGGAGCGACCGTTGAGGGTTACGGAGGCGTCCTTCATGTGGACGTGATAAATGCGGTCCGGAAATGCGCGAATAAATTCCACTGGATCCACACCCTGCCAGATGAGATGGCTGGGGTCAAAGTTGAAGCCGAATTCGCGGCGTCGGTTCAGTGCCTGCAGGGCACGTTCTGCGGAGTGGATATCGAAAGCGATTTCCGTGGGGTGGACTTCCAGGGCGAACTTGACCCCGCAGTCTTCGAAGACGTCGAGGATGGGGTTCCAGCGTTCGGCGAGCAGTTGGAAGCCGCGGTCAATCATGGATTTGGGTGTAGGGGGAAAGCCGTAGAGCAGGTGCCAGATTGAAGAGCCGGTGAACCCGTTGACGACGCTGACGTCGAGCTTTTGAGCGGCGCGGGCCGTATTCTTCATCTCTTCTGCGGCCCGCTGGTTGACTCCGGCCGGATCCCCGTCACCCCAAACGTAGTCCGGAAGAATGCTCTTGTGGCGACTGTCAATGTTATCGAGCACAGCCTGGCCGACGAGGTGGTTGGAGATTGCGAAGAGTTTGAGGCCGTGTTTTTCGAGCAGTTCACGCTTGCGGGCACAGTAGGAGTCGTCGGAGAGCGCCTTGTCAACTTCGAAGTGATCACCCCAGCAGGCCAGTTCGAGTCCGTCGTAGCCGAACTTACGAGCCTTTTCGCAGAGGGTTTCGAGGGGCAGGTCAGCCCACTGACCTGTAAACAAGGTGACGGGACGGGCCATCGATGTCTCCTGAGAGTTTTGCGGCGGCGGATGCCTTAACGCCGGAAAATTTCCACAAACGCGGTGCTCTGGCGGGGTACGGATGCTGGCCGGAGATTCAGCTGATGATCAAGGTTTAACGAATCAGCCTGGCGAAGTCAAATCCGCGGACATTTGCAGGACGCAAAAATACAGGGGCGACGGTTGTGTGGGGGGGCGCAGCGATGACGGGTAAGGAAATTTCCTTGTCCTTCGAACTTGATAGTGAACATAAATACAGTATGTGTCCTCAGTTCCCCTAATTTGTCCCCAATTGTGTTTTTTTCCGCTATCGGTGTGCGTTGTTGGAGCGCAGAATTTCGGGTACTTCAGGGCTATTGCAGACAATGACGTTGAAAGTGAGCCTGCGGTGGAGATAACAGAGGTTCGTATTAAGCTGGCGAGTGATCCGGAGGATCGTTTGCGGGCTTTTTGTTCGATCACGCTGGATGGCGAGTTTGTGGTGCGTGATCTGAAGATCATTGCCGGTCAGCGGGGCAATTTTGTGGCGATGCCGAGCCGCAAGATTATGGAGAAATGCCCGCGTTGTCATGGGAAAAACGAGCAAAAAGCGAGGTTTTGTTCGCATTGTGGTACGGCTCAGAGTGCTCCGCCGGTATCTGATCAGCGTCCGAGGTTGTTTGCGGACATCGCTCATCCGATCAACAGTACGTGTCGAGAGCGTCTGGAGAAGGCGATTCTGGCGGCATTTGAAGAAGAGCAGGTGCGTGCCACCCAGCCGGGTTACGTCTGTCGTTACGACGACTATGACGAGGTCTGAGGTCTGTCGGGTTCGGAATTTGACGAATCTGCGGTTTGGAGTGATTTTCAGGGAACCTTGCTGCCGATGATAGCAGCAGAAGGGGTTCCCGCGGAGGGGGCAGACTTGCCCTCCTGGCTCCTGGGGGACCTTCGGACACATTCAGACGAGACTCGGCAACGCGGCACTGGCTGTTGTTTCCGGGGGCGATTGAGGCAACGACGGTTGTCTGCAGGTCAGCCCGCCTGCCGAGCTCGTCGAATCCACCTTGTTCAGGAGGGAGGACGGCAGGGATGTTCAGGCAAATGCTGTTATTGCTGGTGTTGGGGACGGCATTTTCGGGGCTGTCCGGCGAGGCTCAGGCGGGGCCTCCGGGCCAGCCTTCAGACTGGCAGCGTTTCTACTATTACCCGTACATCTACTATCCTCAAAACTTTCAGCGGCCGCAGCAGTACGATCACATGTACTACCGCTACGAGCCTTCGATGAGGATTCCGGTGTACAACCGGTCGTGGTACAACTTCTATCCATCTGAGAAGCCGTACCACAGCGGTCACCACTTCATTCTTGATATTTTCTGAGCACGCAATTGCGAGTTCAGGCCTGGCATTGACGACGGCAGCTGGACATTGTCCAGTTGCCGTCGTTTTTTTGTTAACCGTCCGGGGAATGGTGCGTGGTGTGGAGGTTTGTTGCGGCGATTCGATGATGTTTTGGGGTGAGTAGGGTGGTTTTGGCGTTTTTACCGAATTTTCGGTGAGTTCGGTTTGGAACATCGGGAGCGGCTTAGGGCTGTGGGATTGCCTGACAGTGTGGCAGCGGGAACGCCGAAGAGAAAGATTGGGCAGGGTTGTGTTCCGCGAGAGCTGTGAGCGGGTGCTGCCTGGCGGTGTGGGGCGTGAATGTCCGGGACCGTGGTCGTTTAAGTGGCGTCAGCGGCTGGAAGGGGCGGTGAGGATCCATGCATAGGTATCTGACGGCTGGACTGATGATTTCTACGCTGGCGGCGGGTGGCTGTTCAACCGGTTTTCTGGGCAGCAGGCATGATGAGCGGAGCCGTCACGCGCCTGGTTCGGATGGCTGGTGGTCGGAGCAGGGAGAGTTGCCGCCTGGTGTGCGTCAGACGTGGTACAAGGGAAAAGTCTGGCCTGCGAAGCCCCGTTCGAACGCTCCACCGCAGCAGTATTCCCACACGTTTTACGCCCAGCACTACTGGCCCCTGCCCTACACTTGCCAGGACCGCGAGGCGGTGCGGGGCATCATGGAGATGCAGACGAGTCTTGGCTGGCAGGAGGAGACGACGCTGTACAACCGCCACTTCGATGCTGATACGAACATGCTGAACCGGGCGGGTGAGCTTCATCTTGAGTATGTGTTGCGTGACGTGCCGCCGGAGCGGCGTGCTGTCTGGGTGCAGTCAACATTCAGTGAGTCTGCGGACAGCACTCGGCTGGAGTCCGTGCGGGGAGCGATGGCGGCGCGTGTGTCTGAGGATCGTGAGATTCCTCTGGCGGTGCGTGCTTGCCGCGAGACGGGACGTCCGGCGGCCGAGGTGGAGGTGATCAGTTCGCTGTACCGCAGTTCGATGCCGACGCCACGGTTGGGAAGTTCGATGGGTTCGGCTGGGAGTCAGAGTCAGCCTGTGGGTGGTGCCGGGGCATCCATGGGGCTCGACGGCGATAGTGGTCAGGCGGGTGTTGCCGGAGCGACCGGATCGGGCTCTGGGTTGCAGAACTAGTGGATCGGAGTGCAGCAGGGTGGCAGCGACGGTACCGATAGCAGCTTTGCAGGACTTTGCAGCGCGGTGTCTGGTGGTGGCAGGTCTGTCGTCGGTGGACGCCGCGACGACTTCCGGGGTTCTGGTTGGCACGGACGCCTGCGGGGTGTATACGCACGGTACAAAGCTGCTGGCGGGATACCTGAAGAAGCTGCGGGGTGGAGGCTATCGTGCTGCGGCGGTCTTGAAAGTGGAGCGGGAGGGACCGGCCTGGGCCGTCATTGATGGCGATTCGGGGCTGGGGCAGCTCGGTTGTACGCGTGCTATGGAACTGGCGATTGGCAAGGCGCGGCAGTGTGGTGTTGCGTGGGTGGCGATTCGCAACACCGGTCACATTGGAGCAGCTGGGCAGTACGCGCTTCAGGCTGCGGCGGCGGGTTGTGCGGCACTGGTGACCGGGAACGACATTCCGAGTGTGGCGGCGCCGGGGTCTCGAGCAGCGGTGCTGGGGAGTAATCCGCTGGCCTTTGCGATTCCCACGGATTCGGACCCAATTTTTCTTGACATCGCGACTGCGGCAGTTGCGGGAGGCAAGGTATATGCGGCATTACAGCGGGGAGAGCCGATTCCGTCGACGTGGCTGATTGGACCTGACGGACATCCAACGACGGATGGTTCGTTGTATCCCCATTCGGCCGCGCTAGCACCGATGGCCGGGCATAAGGGATATGGTCTGGGACTTTGGTGTGAGGTGATGTCGGCGGTGCTGCCCGGTGGGCGGATGACGTGGGATGTGGGCAGCTGGATTTTCGATCCTGCGGAGCGGCCTTCGTGGCACAATGCGTCCATGACCGTGTATGACGTGGCAGCGTTCACGGACCTCGCGGGCTGGCACGAACGGATACGGAAGCTGAAGCTGCAACTGCAGAGTGCAATTCCTGCAGAAGGCAGTACTGGAGTGGTGCTGCCCGGTCAGCGGGAAATGGAGCAGTGGCGGATGGCGCGGGAAAACGGCATTCCGCTTCCGGAGGATGTGGTGGCGAAGTTGCGCGAGGCGAGTGATCTGGTGGGGGTTGCGATGCCAGCCAGCGTTTAGGTCTGGGCTGGCGTGGCGGCTGAGTTTGACTTCCGGGTGAATGGACGAGATATGCGGTGTGTCGGAATTGACATCGGCTCCTCATCGATCAAAGGTGGAGTGCTCAATTCGGCGTCCGGATTGATTGAGGACGTGGTCAAGGTTCCGTTCCCGGAGCCAGTGGGCGGTCTTCCGCCGGGCTGGCACGAGGTTTGTCCGGCTGCGGTGTTGTCCGGTGTGCGGGAGGTTCTGGAGGAACTGCTGCAGCGTTGTCCGGACGCCACGCGGATTCGATTCTGCAGTCAGATGGGCGGCATCCTGCTGATGGACGGCGGCACGGGAACCGCGTTGACAAACTATCTTTCATGGCGGGATCAGCGAACGCTGCAGCCGGCCCCTGGGGTGAAGCCTGCCGGTGGGCTGAACCGCGGCTCGCTTCTGGACGAGCTGCGAGGCTTGTATGCAGAGGATTTGTTCTCTGAGGTGGGTCGGGAACTGAAGCCTGGTTCAGCCACGGCCCTGCTGTACTGGCTGGTTCGTCACGGTAGTTTGCCAGGTGAGGCGATCCCGGTGACGATTGGCGACTACGTGACGGCCGCTCTTTGCGATGTGCTGCCGCGAATGCATCGGACGCAGGGTTTGGGAATGATCAATCTTCGGACCGGGGACTGGCATCATGAGGCTCTGAGGTTGTGCGGCCTCGAGTGTTTGAGCTGGCCGGAGTTTGCCGCAGATGCTGAGCCGGTGGGTGAATGCGTGTGGCAGGGGCGGTCATTGGAATGTTACGCGTCGATTGGAGATCAGCAGGCGGCGTTGCGGGGTATTGAGCTGCTGCCGGGCGAATTGTCAGTGAACATGTCTACGGGAGCTCAGGTGAGTCGGATCACGGTGGGCTTTGAGCCGGCCGACTGCCAGACTCGCTGCTGGTTTGGCGGGCAGTACCTGAACACGATCACGCATATACCAGCGGGGCGATCACTGACGGTTCTTGAGGCTCTGCTGACGGAGTTACCGAGGGCGGCTGGAATTGCGGTGGAGAATTCGTGGGCGTTGATTGGGGAGGCCTGTGAGGCGGCGGGTGATGCGGGCGGGCTGGGCTGCGACCTGAGTTTCTTCGCGGGTGCTCTGGGCAGTGAGGGGAGTCTGACCGGAATCACTACAGAGAACCTGACGGTGGGGCATCTGTTCCAGGCGGCGTTTGACTTTATGGCGGACGCAGCGGCGCTGTGTGCCGCCAGACTGTCTCCTGAGGCCACATGGAATCAGGTGGCCGTGTCGGGAGGACTGGTGCAGTCATTTCCGGCATTGAAGCGAAAGCTGGCGGCAAGACTGCCGTGGCCGATGCGAGAGGCGGCCGGGACGGAGGAGACGCTTACGGGGCTGCTGCTGCTGGATGCTGAGCGCTCTGTCTAGTCTCACGGGGCGGGGGCGGGCTTGCGCAGGGCCTGTTGGAGAGTGGGCACCAGTTGTTCCACAGAGACGCTGGTGGAGATCACTTTCGCTTCGGAGTTAAGCACCCAGATTGAGGGGCTTGCAGCAAGTCCCCAGAAGCGAACGAGAGGGCTGTTCCACGAACGCTGGGCGGTCTGCGGGAAGAAGATCTGTTGCCCCGGTGGCTGATGCTGTTCGAGGAAGGCGTTGAGTTCACTTTCATCTTCGTCGAGAGCAACGCCGACGATGCGGAGCCGTTCCGGGGGCAGTTGTTCGCGAATGCGTGTGAGAGCCGGCAGCACGCTCTCGCGAAAATCTTCGGACTGTGAATCCCAGAAGTAGATCAGCGTGGGTTTGCCACGGAAGTCTTCTGCAGACACGTATCCGCCGTCGCTGGTGGGGCCGGAGAATTGTGTGAGAACCTGTCCGGGGAGTGCAAGGCGGCGGAGTGCGGCTGTTGCTTCCTGCCCCTGGTCTGTGGATGCGAATTTTTCCGCCAGTGCGGTGTAGCAGAGGCGGCTTTCGGTGAGCAGTCGGGAGGCAAGTTCGGCGTCTGTGGAGGCTGCAGCGTGAAGTTCACAGCTGCGTCCGGCTCCGAACAGCAGAGACGTGCTGCGTTTCTGATCATCGGGGAAGCGATCAGCAAATTCTCGGGCCCATCGCGAGAGTGTCTCGAACCAGATGGGCTGTGTTCGGCCGGTCAGTCCGGCTTTTGTGTGCGCGAAGCGTGCGATGGTGTAGACGCCCTCCGCGGCAGCGACGGAATTCGGGTCTCGATCGCAGAGTGCCTGCACATCGCTGTAGAGGGCCTCGATGTCTTCTTCGCTGCCGGTGAGTGCAATCTGAAACCGGGCCTCGAGGAGTTGCTTGATGGCGTTTTCGAATTGCGGAGTGCGGGAGGTATCATTCATGGTGCCGCGAATAGCGCGGGTGGCCAGATCGATGATTCGCTCGTTGCGCTCGCGGCGGGCCTTGCGAGCAGCTTCCACGTCGCCGGGCACAGCGGCAACTCGCAGACGGCGGATTTCCGCCAGTGACTGAGTGGCCTCATCGTCAGGAAACTCGGGTGCCTGGCTGCTCTTTTCCTGCGTTGCAGGGCTGTCTGCGGGGGCATCGGTGGCTGGCTGAGGAATGGAGGCGGTGAGTCCTGCCGGGCGAATCACCGGACTGGCAGATGCTGTCTGCTCTGCCGGGCCGGACGGTGTGGGCGCGGAGGTCTCGGCAGCAGCAGGCGGTTGAGAATTGCTGTCTCCGCCGCAGCCTGGGAGCAGGCTGACCACGAGGAGTGCGGCACCGAGGGGGAGGGCTGGCCTTGGCAGCATCGTATGCGTTCCTTCGCTGAAGCTGTTGCCGAATGACGACGATCCGGGGTTATCTGGTGACTTTAGTGGATGGTGGGCAGTGCGCGAATAGAAATTCGCGAGTGTTTTCGAACGCAAAAACTCTCAGCCCGCCCGCGGGATCGCGTGGCAGGAAGAGAGTTTGCGGCGGGGGGGGGGCTGGTGAGCTTTTCAGGCTACCAGCGAGTCGGGAGTGGCAATCTCCTGCATATCCTGCATATCCTGCAGATCGTCGGCACTGCGTCCTTCCGGGAGTTTGTCGCGGACGTCCCAGGCGAGTCCGACGGTTTTGAGGAGCCGAATCGACCACCAGGTGATGTCGAATTCCCACCACTTGTGACCTGCAGGTGCAATGGAGGGATGAGCGTGATGATTGTTGTGCCAGCCTTCTCCGTAAGCGAGAATGGCGACCCACCAGAGGTTTCGGGAAGCATCGCGTGTATCGTAGTTCCGGTAGCCCCAGAGGTGGGTGGCAGAGTTGACGAACCAGGTGCTGTGGTAGGCAGCGACCATTCTCACGCACATGCCCCATACCAGCCATGAACACCCGAGTTGCCAGCCGCCAACGCACCAGCCTGCTCCGAGCAGCGTCAGGCCGCTGCCCCAGAGCCAAAGCGGAAAAGTCCGCTCGAAGAAGTTAACCAGGGGGCGATTGAGAAGTTCGGGGCAGTAACGTCGCATCAGCAGTCGAGTGGCTTCGGTGGTGCGTCTGGGGAACAACCACACAATATGGGACCACCATGCGGGGTCTTTAACGGGTGAATGCGGATCACCCTCCAGGTCAGATTTCTGGTGATGCAGCCGGTGTGTGGCGGCCCAGGTGAGCGGTGAACCTTCACCGGAGAGACAGCCACAGGCGAGTACGAAGAATTCGGCGGGGGACCGCAACTTCAGAGATTTATGGGACAGGTAACGGTGGTAACCGAGGCAGATGCCGATGCTGCAGGTGAGCCAGTGCAGGACGAGGCAAATAGCGAGCCCCGACCAGCTGAACAACGAGGGCACAAAGGCAAAGACGGCGCCCACGTGCACCCCAATAAGGAACAGCGTAACGACCCAGTCAACGTTGGACCATTTGAGCTGGTCACGGTGGAATGCGGCCACCAGCAAATCTGTTTCGGCCTGATACTTCAGCCGTCGGACTTCAGCTGCCGAAAGGCTGCCTGCGGCAGAACTTGTTGCCGGGGCAGCGGACGCTGCTGTTGCGACTTTCAATGCCGCGATCCCTGTGCTCATAGTTGGATAAACCTGAGTGCATGTGAAGGTTACCGGTCTCCCCGGCGACTGTTGGCTGGCAGCCAACGCGTGAGAAGACTACGGGGGATATCGACGGGACGCAATTGCGGCGCGTTGCCCCCCAGTCACAGCTTTGTAAAACTTGTGTCACAGGCGTAAGTTGTTCAGGGGAAGGCACTTGGGAAGAATGTCGCCCTCTGTGGCAGTGGTCTGAAGAAAACTCGGTGCTGCCTGTGGGAAAAGCGGGTGGCGTATGTGAGTGCTATTCCCGATTGAGGGCTTCATCCAGATTGAGGATTGCGAGGCAGATTGCGGTCCACGCGGCATGTTCAGCAGCGGGGATGGCGACGTTGCGAGGGATCTGGCCGACTTCGAGGAGTTGTGTGGCGGCATCAGGATTGGCGGAAAAGAGGGTGCGCTGTTTTTGCAGGCCGTGGAGCAGTCTGGAGGATTCGGCTGTCGTGGGTGTTCTGCAGATGACGCGCTGGAAGGCTGCCGCGAGTCGCAGTTCATCGGAGTCATTCGTGAGCCATGTTTTTTCTGCGAGGACGCGTGCGGCTTCCACCCAGGTAGGGTCATTGAGTGTTGTGAGGGCATGAAGCGGGGTGCTGGTGGGCTGACTGCGGACTCGGCAGGCCTGGCGGTTGGAGGTGTCGAAGAGGTTGGCGGGGGCGACGGTGCGTCTCCAGAAGGTATAGAGGCTGCGTCGGTAGAGGTCACTGCCGGTGGAACTGGGGTAGGTGAAGTCGCGTTCTTTGGTGATGGCGAGGGATTCCCAGATGCCATCAGGCTGGTAGGGATAGACCGGCGGTCCACCGATGGTGGGGTGCAGCAGTTGAGCAGATGCGAGGGCCCAGTCGCGGAGGATGAGGGAGGGCATGCGGAAGCGGGACGCTCGGGCATAGAGTCGGTTTTCCGGATCCTGGGCGGCAAGTGTGGGGGTGATGCGCGAGGACTGGCGGTAGGTGCTGCTGGTAACGATCAGTCGATGCATCGCTTTGGAGCTCCAGCCGCGAGTGGGAAATTCGACAGCGAGCCAGTTCAGCAGGTCGAGGTGTCTGGGGAATTCGCTTTGGACGCCAAGATCTTCGGAGGTGCGGACGAGTCCGGATCCGAAGAAGAGCTGCCACATGCGGTTGACCTGCACACGTGCGGTGAGTGGGTGATTTCCGGAGACGAGCCAGCGAGCGAAACCGAGACGGTTGCGGGGCGCATCTGCGGGGAGTGGTGGCAGGAAGGCGGGAGTGTTGAAGGAAACTTTTTCGGCTGGAGAGAGATAGTCGCCGCGGGTCAGAACATGCGTTTCGCGAGGTTGTGCATCGCTCATGATCATGACTCTGGGGAGTTTATCAGCGCGCCAGGCTGTGAGTTGTGCCTTGAGTTCTTCTCGCTGTTTGGCAGCGGGTTCGCCGGCGGCTTCGGCGGCGGCGATACGGGCTTCGAGGTCAGTGACGAATTTCTGGTCATCAGCTGAGGGGAGTTCGAGAAAAGGGGCGGCAACTCGAATGCGGGACGAGAAGAACTGGGGCGTTCCGGATTCGGGAACGCGATTGAAGCCATCGAGGAGACTGTAGTAGTCGTTCGCGGTAACTGGATCGTATTTATGATCGTGGCACTGGGCGCAGTTGAGTGTGAGTCCCAGCCAGGTGGTGGAGGTTGTTTCCATGCGATCGAACAGAATCACCCACCGCTGTTCTTCGGGAATCGCGCCGCCTTCGCCATTGAGCAGGTGATTGCGATTAAAGCCGCTGGCAATTTTCTGTTCGGTCGTTGCTTCCGGAAGCAGGTCACCGGCGAGTTGCCAAATGGTGAACTGATCGAAGGGCAGGTCATTGTTGAGTGCGGTAACGACCCAGTCGCGCCAGATCCATTGCCAGGTGTCACCATCCTGTTGAAAACCATTGCTGTCGGCGTAACGTGCGGCGTCGAGCCATGGCAGGGCCATACGTTCGCCGTAGTGGGGGCTGGCAAGGAGTCTGTCGACCAGTTTTTCCCAGGCATCGGGGGCGGTGTCATTAACAAAGGCGTCAACTTCGGCGGGAGTTGGAGGGAGTCCGATCAGGTCGGCGGACAGGCGGCGGATGAGAGTTTGGCGATCGGCTTCCGGGGCGGGCTGGAGTCCTGTTCTTTCGAGTTCGGCGAGCACGAAGCGGTCGATGGGGTTGCGGGGCCAGGCTGTGTTTTTGACCTCGGGTTCGGCCGGCTTCACGGGCGTGGTGAAGGCCCAGTGCGGCTGCCACTCCGCCCCGGCGGCGATCCAGTCGAGCAGCAGTTGTTTTTGGGTCTGGCTGAGTTGGCGTCCGGAGTCGGGTGGTGGCATGACGAGATCCGGGTCGGAGGAGTGGATGCGTTCGGGGAGTGTTCCGGCGGTGGGATTGCCGGGGATTATCGCGCCGCGGCTGAGGGGGGATTCGCGGAGGTCGAAACGCAGGTCTGCCTCACGTTTGGCAGCGTCCTGTCCGTGGCAGTAGAAGCAGTTCTCTGCGAGGATCGGGCGGATATCGCGGTTAAAGTCGGGGGGCGCAGCAGTCTGGGCTATAGAGTACTGGAGGGGGAGAATAAGCAGCACCAGAAGTCTTGAGCGGCGAGACACAGGACGACTCCTCGCGGTCTGAAACCGGGAAAGGCGGAATTGAACTGGCGGCGATCGGCGCGGCATCAGAGGCGTTGCCAGAGTGCTCGATAAATCGGGAATCCAAGTCTGCGTTTTTTGCGTTCGAAGCTGGTCTGGTAGTCCATATCGTGCTCGGCCTCGCGTTCCTGCGGGGGTGGTGCGGAACTGAACAGAGGAGACGAGTCCATGAATGTTCTGGCCATCTGGAAGTAATCTGCGACGTCGGTCCAGTGATGCACAAAACCGCCGGGCTGAACAACGCGGGCCAGCAGTTCTGTGAAGGCCTGGTTGAAAATTCGGCGTTTGTGGTGTCGGGTTTTCCACCATGGATCCGGGAAGTAGACGTGTGCAGCGCGTACGGAGCCGGGCGGAATCATCTGCGCGAGTGCTCGAACGGCGTCACCGCCAACAATTCGGGCGTTGGGCAGGTTGCGTTTCTGCAGTCGTTCGGCGGCACGGCGACCTTCGGTGTAATCGATTTCGAGACCCGCAAAATTGGTGTGGGGGTGTCGGAGAGCGGCGGTCAGCACAAACAGTCCGCGGCCGGAGCCGATATCAATTTCCACCGGCTGGGGGGTTGGGAAGAGGCGATTCCAGTCGAAGGCCGGATCGAGTTCATCAAGGGTTTGAAACCACGGCTGGAGAGACCGAGCGGCAGTCGGTGGCGTCATGAGCGTTGTTTTCCTTCGTGGTCAGCCGGAGGAGGGGCGGCGGGGAGTATGAGGAGTTTGGTCGTCAGTGTCTTCGAAAAGCTGGGACTCGTGGGTGTCCACGGTTGTTTGAATACGGGAAACCGGGTTAGTCTCATTTTTGAGACACGCGGCTGCAGGCGTGTTGGCAGAACTGGGGCGGTGGCCGGGGAAAAAGCGGGATTTGGGATGGAGGTCAGGTTCTCCGTGTTGAACTTCCTGGTTGGAGCCGATACCCTTCGTCGCTTCAGTTTCGGAGGGGAATACCTCTCAGTCAACTGAACAACAACTCTGCACGCCGCCCGCAGCAGCGGGGTCGGCCTGTGAAATTGGCTTTTGCAGTTCGGGTGAATTTCCGGAATGCAGCAGCGTCAAAGATGGTGACGGTCCTCCGGGCGTTTCGGGGGATGGTGCAGAGCAACGCGTCTGTTTGTGGAGTTTGTCAGGGAAATGGGTCGTTACACAGGTCCGAAGGGGCGAGTGAATCGCCGGTTGAATGAGAACGTTTACGAGTCTTCGGGTTCGGTTAAGGCATTGAGCCGGAAGGAATATCCTCCGGGCATGCATAAGCGTCGCAAGAAAGAGACAACTTACGGTGCCGCTCTGCTCGAGAAGCAGAAGATCAAGTACTACTACGGTTTGCGTGACCGCCAGCTGTACCGTTATCTGGACATTGCCAAGCGTGCCGCCGGCAACACTGGTGCGACGCTGCTCATCCTGTGCGAGCGTCGTCTGGACAACGTGGTTCGTCGTGCCGGGCTGACGCTGACACGTCCCCAGGCTCGTCAGGGCATCGTGCACCGGCATTTCCAGCTGAACGGCAAGACCGTGAATAAGCCGGGGATCATGGTCCGTCCCGGAGATGTGATCACGGTTCGGAATCGGCCAAACATCCGAAAGATGTATAATACTGTGGGCGAAAATGCCGGAGCGACGACGGCTGAGTGGCTGGCGGTGGACAAGGCCGCGATGAAAATCATCGTGACGACCCTGCCGACGGTCGATGACGTCGGCCTGAAGGTCGAAGTCGGTCCGGTCGTGGTGTTCATGTCTCGCTGACAACAGACTGACAGCTGCCAAGCTGCTGCGGGGCCGGCGAGCAAAATTCGCCGGCTCTTTGTCTGCGCTCCACTGCCCTGCCCCGCCCTGTTTCCCTTCTCCTCGACCACAGTAGCCAGAGCCATGGATCCCAGGTACATCCGGAACTTCAGCATTATCGCCCACATCGACCACGGTAAGAGCACCCTGGCGGATCAACTGCTGCTGAAAAGCGGCACGATCACGCAGCGTGAATTCCGTGAACAGATCCTTGACGATCTCGATATTGAGCGGGAGCGTGGGATCACGGTGAAGGCGCGGTCGGTGACGATCAACTGGACGCTGGATGGTCAGGTGTACGAACTGAACCTGATCGACACGCCGGGGCACGTGGACTTCCACTACGAGGTGAGTCGCAGTCTGGCGGCCTGTGAAGGTGCGCTGCTCCTGGTGGATGCCTTCCAGGGAGTGCAGGCCCAGACCGTTGCCAATGCTTACGCAGCAATCAACGGCAATCTGGAGATTATTCCGGTGGTCAACAAGATTGACCTGCCGGTGACGCGTATCGATGAAGTGCTGGACGAAGTGGAGACGGTGCTCGGGCTGGACGCCTCTGATGCGCTCCGCGTGAGCGCCAAGACCGGGCTGAATATCGAGTCCGTGTTTGAGGCGATTATTCGCAGGATCCCACAGCCGAAGGGCATTCCCGGCAGGCCATTGAAGGCACTCGTCTTCGACAGCAAGTACGATAACTACCGCGGAGTGATTACGTACATCCGGCTGTTCGAAGGGAGTGTACGGCGGGGCGACAAGGTGCGCTTCATGCGTGAGGGGATGGTCAGCGATGTGCTGGAGCTGGGCCAGTTTCGGCCGAACATGAAACCCTGTGAGGAACTGGGGCCCGGCCAGGTCGGTTACATTCTCACAGGCCTGAAGGAGCTCAGCAAAGTCACCGTTGGCGACACCGTGACATTGTTTCACGAGCCGGCCTCTGAACCGCTCCCAGGCTACCAGAAGCCCAAGCAGATGGTGTTCTGCGGAATGTATCCAATTGACGCCACCGACTTTGAGAACCTTCGTGAAGAGCTGCAGAAGCTCGCCATGAATGACTCCAGCTTTTCCTTCGTCCCTGAAACCTCGGATGCCCTCGGCTTTGGTTTCCGCTGCGGATTCCTCGGAATGCTGCACATGGAAATCGTCCAGCAGCGTCTGGAGGGCGAGCAGAACATGGATTTGATCCAGACTGCTCCGAACGTCACCTATGAAATCCTCACGCGGGACGGTCGCACGATGGTGATCGACAACCCTCAGGAGGTGCCCGATGCGGGGATCATTGAGGAGTTTCGGGAGCCGCTGGCGAAAGTCAGTTTCATCGTACCCTCACAGCACGTCGGTACGATTATGCAACTGTGTCAGGAGCGACGGGGAGTCTACCGCATCACTGAATACCTCGGTCCTCAAAGGGCCCAGCTCGTCTATGAGCTGCCGTTGAGTGAAATCGTCTACGACATGTATGACAAGCTCAAGAGCGTCACCAGCGGCTACGGTACGATGGACTACGAGATCATCGGTTTCCAGCCTGCGGATCTCGTGAAGATGGACATCCTCGTCAAAGGTGTTCGCGTGGATGCACTTTCGACCATCGTGCATCGGTCGAACGCAGAACGTCGTGGCAGGGCGCTCGTCAAACGCCTCAAGGAAGAAATCAGTAAACACCAGTTCGAAATTGCTCTTCAGGCAGCCATTGGTTCACGTGTGATAGCGCGGGAGACAATTTCGGCACTCAGAAAAAATGTAACTGCCAAGTGTTACGGTGGCGACATTACCCGCAAACGCAAGCTGTTGCAGAAACAAAAGGAAGGCAAGAAGAGAATGAAGCAGTTCGGCGAGGTTGAGATTCCGCAGAAGGCCTTCCTTTCGGTCCTGGAATCCAATAAGGATGAATAACGCTGGACGCTGGGGTGTGCTGGCATTTGCGGCATTCTTGCTGTTGGTCTGCGGTGGCTGCGGCGGTCAGGGGAGTGAATCAGCGGTGTCACCTGCTGGTGGTGTGGGAAGCAGCCCGCCTGTCATTCCGGCCCGACTCACGGATGCTGGAATTGTCAGATGGGTCTCCGTCCCCGAGCTATCTCGGGAGCTGGTAATCCTGGACAGTGTTTTCTGGGAGCCGGCGGACACGGACAGCCTGCGTCAGCGGATAGTTCTCGAGCCTCTGATCAGGGGGGCTCATGTACTTGAGATTGGTACCGGTTCGGGGCTGCTTTCCCTGTGCTGTTTGTCAGCGGGGGCCTCGAAGGTTGTGGCGACGGATCTCAATCCGGCCGCCATTGACAATGTCCGTGAGAACGCACGGCAGGCAGGTTTCGCGGAGCGACTGGATGCCCGGCGAGTGCCGCAGCGGGATCCGAGTGCGTGGAGTGTGATTAGTGAGAGTGAAACGTTTGATCTGATCATTTCAAATCCACCGTGGGAGGACCGGCGCCCGGAGAGCGTGGAACAGTACGCGCTGTATGACCCGGGGTTTCTGCTGCTGCGGTCGCTGCTGCAGGGGGCGAGGCAGCGTTTGCGTCCTGGGGGGCGAATCTGGCTGGCCTATGGATGCAGGTCGGCCATTGAGATGGTGCTGCAGACGGCCGCAGAACATTCTCTGGAGTGTGTTCCGCTGGATGAGCGTCGTCTGGAGGATTTGCCCGAGTTATTTCTGCCGGGGATGCTGATTGAAGTTCGCCCGCGCGACGAGCGTTGACGCCGAGGGCCGTTGCAGTCGGGCTGAGTGAAGAGCCGTTTGAAGTGGGTGCGGCTGTGGTGTCTGGCACGTGCTTTCGAAGCGGCAGCGGTAACCGGCGGGGAAGCGTAGCCCGCTGCCGATTTTCCATCTCTGTGGTGGGTGGGATGGCAGGTTTGCTGCGGAGTTTGCGGGGAGGTTGCGTTTGGAGGACGCTGGTTTGTAGGGATTTTGGGGCCGTGCCGAGATTTGCCGACAGGCGACTTGAGCGGAACGGCAAAAGGAGTGCTGGAGGGGCGCAGCGTGCTGGAGATAATTTCACGCTGGTGAACAGGCTGGTGATGTGAGCTTAGTTCATGTTTGGGGCCTTGTCGGTGGAAGTTCATTTTTTTTGGATTCAAGTTGAGACCGACTATGGGTGATTTTTGCTGTTTGCTGATGAAGCGGATATTTCGCCGTCCGCGGTCTGCTCAGGCACTGCTGCTGATGGGGCATCTGCCGATGCTCCTGCAGTACTACTACGAGTCCTGGAGTTTCCCCCTGTATGGGGCGATGATCCCGGCGACGGTGGCGGCAGTGCTGCTGTCGGTATGGCGGTGTGGCGGTCGTGTCGAGACGAGTTCGGTTTTGGGTTTCCTCCTGCTTTTTGTGGATTTGCTGCTGGTGTCCGCGGGGCTTTGGGTGGGCTCAGCATGGCTGGTTTCATTGGGTGCAGTGTGTTGTGCGGCTGCGTGGCTGTGTTCACGCGGGGCATTAACAGAGCCCCGCTGGATGCTGGCTGTAACGATGCTTCTGCTACTTATTGTGCGTTTTCCTCCGGGGCTGGATGAACGATTGCAGCGAAGTTTTGATGCGCGTGTGACTCGCACGGCGACGGCGATATTGAACATTACGGGAGTGATGCATTACCGGCAGTCGGATCTTATCAGGATGGAGCGCATATCTCTGCGGCCGGAACTGGCGAGGGGGGGCTTCGCTTCAGCATGGTGTTTGCCGGTTCTGGCATGTGTTCTGGCCGCGTGGCAGGGACGGTCGGTGATTCATCAGCTGGGGCTGCTTCCGCTGACGGCGATTCTCGGAGTGATTTCTGCTGTGGCCAACACGGTGCTGGCGGCCCATATGGCGGTGTGGTTTGACGTAGATCTGTCGACTGGACTGCTGTCGTTGGTGTATCGGCTGAATTGGCTTATTCCCGGGGCGATGCTGGTCTGGAGCGCTGACAGACTGCTGAAGTTTCTGCTGGACGGCATACCGGAGATGCAGCGGACTGTGGCGGGGAAACTGGAACGTGTTCGCGAGAATGAGGATGGGGAGCTGGTGGTGGCGGTGCGTAATCCGGTGATTGCGATGTGGAACCATTTTGCAGCTCCGTGGCCCGCATGTGTGGCGTCGGGTTTGGTTTCGGCGCCGCTGTACTATGGCCAGGCGTCAGCGCATCGGACAGCGCGGTCCGGGAGTCGGCGTTCACGATCTCTGAAGTCCGGGGAGACTGTCCCAGGGGAGCTGCAGCATTTGGAGCCGAGTTATCTGAGCCGGCCGGCGGCGGTACTGGCACTGCTGCTTGCTGCTGCACAGTTCATGAGACTTCTGGGTATGGGTCTGGGAGCAGGAGCGGGACTATGAGCGACAGCATGAATAACAAATCAACTCTGACCTCTGCAGCTGTTGAGCAGTCAGCGGATTCGCCGATGTTCGAACAGTCCTACGGTGATGGTTATTTCATCAGCCGCATCGTGGGGCTTGAGCAAGTGAGGCGTTTGATTCAGCAGACAATGGAGTGGGGTGGCAGGTGGTTTTTTTCCCGGGATCTTGAAGCGTTGCCTGCCGTGCTCCCGGTAGTGGCCGCGCTGCTACTGTTTGGCGCACTGGCAGCCTGGGGCCTGAATCGGGGTGATGTCCAGTCTGTACGACAGTTGTATTTGTCAGCTCTGGGCGAGGCTGTTGCTGCGGGAAACGTGGCCGCTCAGGAAGTCTGTCTGAGGCAGTTGTGCGGGCTGGTACCACGTGAGTCCACATTTCCTCTGCAGCTGGCTGATCTGCTGATTTCTGCGGGGCGTCAGGAAGAGGCGTTGAGTATTGCCACGAAGCTTGCTCCGACGGATGCCGATGGTTTTGCGGACGTGCGGCTGTGGCTGGTGCAGAAGGCGACCTCGTCGAATCCTCCGTTTACGTTGAGTCATCGGGAAATTGTGATTCAGTTGCAGCGTGCCGTGCGGGAGACTTCGAATAACTCAGAGGCAGCCCTGTTGTTAGCGCAGCGTTACTGCAGTGAGCGGGAGTGGCAACTGGCGGAACGCTGTTTGATTTCAGCGGCCAAACTGCATCCGGAGTTGAATCTGCAGCTGTTGGAGCTGCAGTCTCGTATTGGTCGTCCCCCTGAAGTGCTGGCATCGACAGCCAGGCTGGCGGTGGAAACGCTGCAGGAGCAATTTCGGAAAACGACTGGCGTGCAGCCGCTGATTGCGCTGGCGGAGGCTCTGCGGCTTTCCGGTGAGGCCGAAAAGGCACGCAGGCTGCTTGAAGCGCATTTGGCGAAGTCTCCGGACGCCACTGTGTCAGCGGCGCTGGCCGGAGTGCTCAGGCATATCTCAGCAAAGCTGATAGATCAGTCGGTTTCAAACAGGGACCGCAGCTGTGGTCTGGTGATTGAGTCAATCAATCGGGATCCCTCCAGTGGTGAAGCTGTGGATTTGCTGTTGAGGCTGCGGCGTCTGGGAGCTTTCATCAAACCTGACTTTCTGACGACGGCGATCACATACTGGCGGGATCGCCAGGCGGCCGCTCGTGAAGACTGGATGCCTCGCGTGCGACTTGCTCAGCTCTATCTGCTGTCCGGGAATGCGAGGGACGGAGTGGACTTGCTGCAGGAGCAGATTGAGGAGCATGCGGCGCAGCGAATGCTGCTTGCAGAGCTGCTGATTGAAGCACGGTCGCCGATTGAGGCTTCAGAGGTGCTGGAAAGAGTCGTGCGCGATGCGGAGGCTCGGCTGCAGTCCGATCCGTCGCAACTGTCCACACGCGTGCTGCTCGCCGATGCGCTGAGGATGTTGCAGCGTTATCGTGAGGCCAGCGAATTGTTTCTGAAGCTGCAGGATGATGACCTGCTTGCGGCTCTGAAAAAATCCCCGGAGGCGCTTGATTCACGGGGCCTTGCGTACGTTGCGGAGTTTGATCGGATCTGTGGTTTGCGGATTCCGCTGGCAAGTCTGGAACTGCCCGGTGACCCGGTGATACCTGCCGGGGTTTCAGCTGAGGACCTGATTCAGATGCTGCTGGCGGCCACGGAAAGCGATACTGCAGCCGTGCCGGCGATTGACAGGCTGGCGAGGCTGGTGATTTCAGAAGGTGTGGGTGCTGCTGAGGCGGAGCGGGCTTTGACGGAACTGCGGGTGGCCGGGCGACACTCGTTGCTGGCCTTGAACTCCCTGGCTGCGCGAGCGCTTACCGCCCGCAAATACGAGCGTTCGGTGGTCTGGCTGGAAGTGGCGAACGCACTCTCGCGGGGGCAGAACCCGATCATTCTGAACAATCTGGCTGTCGCGATGGTGAGAAGTACACCACCGACGCCTGAGAAGGCGCTCGATTATGTGGATCGCAGTCTGGCGATACTCCCGGAAAACCCGGATTTTCTTTCGACGCGGGCTGAGGTTTATCTTGCGAGGAACAACCTGCGGGCTGCACTGGTGGACCTTGAAAAATCTGTGCAGGTGCGGCCTGACCGACCGACCACCCATCGATTGCTGGCGATGACTTATGAGGCGTCGGGCAAGGCCGATCTGGCAAGGCATCACCATGACGAGGCGAATCGACTGGAGCGGGAGCGGCAGTTGGCCAGGTATCGGTAGCTGTCGGTTGCCAGCAGTCGGTATGGCCGGCAGACTGTCACCTTTGCGGGGCTCGTAAAAAGCCGGCTGAATCAAAATTCGACGGCTGGAAGCTGTCCGTTTGGCTTGCTTCAAAGGCTTTCGGCAGCGACGATACGAAAGATGCTGGCGGGGCGAAAAATTTCGTATTTGTCCGGGCCGCAGATTTGCTGTTTTCCTGACAGGAGAGAACCGTGTCCAGCCCGGCAATGGCACCGAAAGGGCCCAAAGTTTCGCCCGCCAGAACAATCGTGTCACTCATTCTGCTGGCGGTCGTTGGTGTGGTCTGTCTGATTGAAATGCGCGCCGGGCTCGGACAATATCTGAGCGGCAAAAAACTGAAGCAGGCACTGGGAAGCGAAGATTCCGCGGCGACTCAGAAAACCATGAAATTTGCCGAAGCAAAGGCTCTGCTGAGCATGGGCCCCACGGAGGAAATGGTCCGCGAGACCCCTTATGAAAAAGTTTATCGCTACTCGTGGTACAGCTTCCTGCGTCCGTTGATTGGCGAGCAGAATCCGCAGATTTTTATTTCCGCATCTGCGGGCGAAGAGGCGATTGCCACGGGTTTCTTCACATCGGATGACGAACAGCCCGGCGCCGGCTATGTGTATCAGAATCCTCCGGGTGGAGCTTCAGGGGGCTCTCCACCACCACTCCCTCTCCCGCCGATGGGGGGGGCTGGTGGTCCGGGTGGTCCGGGTGGTATGCGGATGCCGGGTGGTGGTCCGGGGCAGATGATGGGGCCACCGGGAGGCGGTTCTGGTCGCAAGCGTCCGGCTTTGGAGGATGAAGAAAAGGAAACAGGAGACGACGAGAAGGCCGCTGCGGGCGACGCCTCTGTCGAGGAGGGTGAGAAACCTGCGGCCGACGGTACCACCACTCCTGCAGATGCTCCAAAACCGGAAGATGGTGGCGTGACGGCACCCCCCAACGGTGCTAACCCCTGATCCAGCGTTCCTCACTGTATTCTCGCAGGTTGTTGCGTTCAGTGTGGACGAGGTTGAGGAGTCGGGGCAATGGAATTGTACTGTGTGCAGCAGTCGCTTGTGACGGCACCTCTGGCCGACATTCGGTCGGAGGTGTACCGGCAGTTATCGGGGCTGGGACTGCAGGTGCCTGCGGGAGACGTGGCGATTCCTGTGGGCAGCCGGGGCATCAGCAACATCCCTGAAATCGTTCGTTGCTGCGGGGAATGGCTGCGGGATCACGGTGCCAGCCCATTTATTGTTCCGGCAATGGGATCCCACAATGGCGCAACGGCTGCTGGACAGCAGTCGATGGTGGAGTCACTGGGCATCACGGAAGCTGCGATGGGTATGCCAATTCGCAGCAGTATGGAGGTGGTGCAGATCGGCGAGGTGCGAACCGGGCCGGTGTTTATGGATCGCCATTGTTTTGAGTCGGCTGGTGTGCTGGTTGTGAACCGTGTGAAGCTGCACACGTGTTTTTCTGGGCCGATTCAGAGCGGTCTGACAAAGATGATGGTTGTGGGGATGGGAAAGATTCGTTCAGCTCGAACGTTTCACTCCGCTGGTGCTCGGGCGATGAAGGATATGCTCCTCGAGATGGGGCAGTATGTGCTGGACAGCGGCCGGATTCTGGCGGGTCTGGCGATTCTGGAGGATGGGCATGATCAAACCGCGGAGCTGCACGCGATTCGCCCCGAGCGGATTCTGGAACGTGAAGCGGAGTTGCTGCAGAGGCATCTGCACTATTTCCCGCGTTTGCCGGTGGATGCTCTGAATGTCCTGATCGTCAAAACAATCGGCAAGACCTACAGCGGCACTGGTATGGACACCAATGTGATCGGCCGGCGGGGGATTCACGGCTTTGAGGATCTGCAGTCACCTGCGATTCGAGTGATCGGCGCCCTCGAGTTATCTCCATCTTCTCAGGGGAATGCTCTGGGTGTGGGAAATGCTGACTTTATTACGCGGAGGCTTCGCGATGCCATCGACGAAGAGAAAACACTCATCAATACGCTCACCACAGGCGACATGGATCGAGCGAAGATTCCGGCAACACTGGCTGACGATGAGACGCTGGTGCGGGTGATTGCAGAGCGATACGGTGAACATCGCTGGATGTTTATTCCGAACACGCTGCATCTGGATAAGCTGTACGTAACAGGCGATCTTTTGCACGAGCTCTCGCGAAAACCCGGATGTTCGGTGGGGCAGCATCCGGAAGAATTGCGGTTTGGCAGCGGGCGGCTCGAATTGGCTTTTTAGTCGGAAGAAGTCATGCGTACAAAACAGGATCGGCTGCGGGTGTTGCAAACGGTTTTGTCTGCTGAAGCGGCAGAGGGGCCCATGCAGGAGCTGCCGATTCCCCCGGCCGGTGCGATGGTTGCTGCGGACCCGGGTGGAAAGCCGGGCCAGCCTGGACCGGCTGTGGTGCCGCCGTCGAAGCCGACAGCGCCCTTTCCTGCTGGCGGGGATCCGCCGGCGGGGGCTGTTGCGGGTACGGCGGCAGCTGCTGTTGGCCGAACCGAGCCGGCTCGCCCGTCGACGCCTGCTCTGAGTGTGCCGCGGCTGCGTGGCGGGCGTCCGTCGCTGCCGAGTGGTCCGCGGCGACAGGAGACCCAGCCCGGGGGTGTGCCCGGCCGTCTGACGTCGCTCGATGCCTTCCGCGGTTTCATCATGATGATGCTGGCAGCCGGAGGGTTTGGAATTCTGCGGTTTTCACGTCTGCCGGAGGACGCTCCGGTGTGGGCCGCGCAAAATCGAGTGCTCTGGCAGGAGTTGGGATTTCACTTTGATCATCCGATCTGGATCAGCGTGTTTGATGGCTGGAAGGTGTCATTCTGGGATCTGATCCAGCCGGCGTTTATGTTTATGGTGGGCGTGGCCATGCCATTTTCCTACGCGCGGCGGCAGTCTCAGGGGCACGGCTGGCTGTCGATGTCAGCACATGCACTGATTCGGGCTGGGGTGCTGGTGCTGATGGGTGTGTTTTTGTCGTCACTGGGCAAGCCCTCCACGAACTGGGTGTTCCCGAATGTGCTTTGTCAGATTGGTCTGGGATATTATTTCGCGTGGCTGCTGCTGAATCAGCGTCTGGCGATTCAGGTCACTGCGCTGGTACTGATTCTGGGCGGCTATTGGGCATGGTTTCGCTTTACGCCTCCGGCGGCCGACTATGACTACAAGTCGGTGGGGGCAGATGTGGAAAAGGGTGAGGTATTTGCGGGGGCATGGGCCGGCTGGTCGAAGAATGCCAATGCAGCCTACCGTGTGGACGACTGGTTGCTGCGGCAATTGCGGAGTCCGGCGCCTGAAATGTTGGCTGTGACAGCTGTACCGGCATCCGGGACAGAGTCTGCAGCATCTGACGCGGCAGCACCCGTCCCGGTGGTGTCCGGATTCAGCTGGAAGAAAGCGTTTTTTGCGAATCCGGAGCCGTATGTGCCAAATGCCGGTGGCTACACGACATTGAATTTCGTTCCGTCGGTTGCCACAACGTTGCTGGGAATTCTCTGTGGCCAGTGGCTGCTGTCGAGCATGTTGTCCGGCTGGCAGAAGCTCCTGCGACTGCTGCTGCTGGGAGCCATCTGTCTTGGACTGGGGTTATTGATGCACGCGACCATTTGTCCGGCTGTTAAACGCATCTGGACGCCGTCGTGGGCGCTGGTCAGTGGTGGATATGTGATTGGCATGTTGGCGGTCTTCTACATCGTCTTTGACCTGCTACCGTTCCGCTGGCTGGCTTTGCCGCTGGTTGTTGTTGGGAGCAATTCGATTCTGATTTACCTGCTTGGCCAGACGTTGAACGGTTGGGTGCGTGAGCAGGTGATTCGCGTGCATTTGTCCGGGTTTATCGTACAGGTGTTTGGTCCGAAGGCACTGGATGAGCAGTGGTATGGAACGCTGGTAATGCCAACCACTGTGTTTGCTTTGTACTGGCTGCTGCTGCTCTGGCTGTACCGTCAGAAGCTATTCATTCGAATCTGACTGGGCGAGTGCGGATGGCGTGGGATGTCATTGTAATAGGGTGCGGCGGTTTTGGAGCGTCGTGTCTTGCTGAGTTATCCGGGCGAGGTCTGCGGGTTCTGGGACTGGATCAGTTCGTGCCGCCGCACGATCGTGGCAGTTCGCATGGTGAGACGCGGATTATCCGGAAAGCCTATTTCGAGCATCCGGATTACGTACCGCTGCTGCATCGTGCCTGGGACTTATGGGCTGATTTATCAGAGCGCGTCGGCGGTGGGTTGTTGAATCCTTGTGACCTGGTGATGACGGGCGCGTCGGACTCCGCCGTGGTTCGTGGAGCAAGGGAGTCTGCGGCCTTACATGGACTTGAGGTGGAGAATCTGACTGCCTCCGAGGGAAGTCGCAGATATCCGGTGCTGTCAATTCCGGAGTCGCACGAGGTGGTGGTGGAACGCACTGCTGGCTGGCTGGCTGTTGAGCGGTGTGTGGCGGCTCAGCTTGAGCAGTCGCGGGTTCGCGGTGTGGAACTCATGACGGGCGTGCGGGTTACGGCGCTTCGCGGTTCTGCTGTTGGAGTTGAGGTTGAGACATCAGGTGGCCGGTTTTCGGCGGGGGCCGCGATCGTGAACTGCGGACCCTGGACGGGGAGCTTGCTGCCGGATTATGCATCGCTGATTACGGTGCTGCGAAAAACGCTCTTCTGGTATGCGGGCGTCGGTGATTTGAAGGCATCGAGGCCGTTTCCGATGTTTCTGATGGACCTGTCCGCTGGGCAGTTCTACGGCGTACCGTCGGCGAATCCTGCAGGTATGAAAGTTGGCGAGCATACCGGCGGAGAGGTGGTTCCGGATCCCGGGGATTTGCGGCGGGAGTTAAGTGTCGAGGACGCGGTTCCGGTGAACGAATTTGTGCGTGGACATCTGCCGGGAGTGGTGCCGGGCGTTGTGCGGGGGGCTGTGTGTCAGTATTCGATGAGCGTTGACGGACATTTTCTTGTGGACCGTCATGCGGAGTGGCCAGTGGTTGTTAACGCCGGTTTTTCCGGGCACGGCTTCAAATTCACACCGGTGATAGCGGAAGCGGCAGCGGATTTGTTGGAGCGTGGGCGAACGGAACTGCCAATTGAGTTTTTGTCGCGTCGTCGATTCGAGCGAAGCTGATCGAGTTGGAAAGTCAGACCATGGTTGATTATGAGACATTGCGTTGGGAGGGAGATGCGGCGAGCGGTTTGCTGCGGCTGACCGATCAGACGCTGCTGCCGGAGCGTTATGAAGAAATTTCCTGCTGTACGGTGCCGCAGTTGTTCGAAGCGATTCGCTCGTTGCGTGTGCGTGGAGCACCGGCGATCGGAGTATCAGCGGCCTACGGTGCCGTCCTCGGGACTCAGGATGCCCGCGGTTTGGGGCGTACTGAGTTTCTGCGGGTGCTGGGGCTTGTGTGTAACGAACTTGGGCGGAGCCGTCCGACCGCTGTGAATTTGTTTTATGCGCTGCAGCGAATGCTGGAATTCGCAGCGAGTTGTGAGAGCGAAACGGTACCTGAGCTGCACAATCGGCTGCTGGAGGAGGCACGGCGGATAGAGCTTGAGGATCGGGAAATGTGTCTGGCGATTGGGCGGCATGGCAGCAGTTTGGTGCGTACCGGCATGTCGTTGCTGACGCACTGCAACGCCGGCGGTCTGGCGACGGCGGGTGACGGTACGGCGCTGGCGGTGATGTTTGCGGCATCACGGGAAGGCAAGCAGCTGCATGTATTTGCGGACGAGACGCGACCGTTGCTCCAGGGAGCGCGGCTGACAGCCTGGGAACTGCAGCAGCGGGGAATTGCGGTGACGCTGATTTGTGACAACATGGCAGCTCAGGTGATGCGTGAAGGTCGAGTTGATATGGTGATAACTGGTGCGGACCGGATTGCGGCGAACGGCGATGCGGCGAACAAAATTGGAACGTATGGGCTGGCAGTGCTGGCTGCATACCACGGGATCCCGTTCGCGGTGGCGGCACCCTCGAGTACGTTTGATCTGCAGTTATCGTCGGGTGCGGGAATACCGATTGAGCAGCGTGGTGAGTCAGAGGTCACGGAAGGTTTTGGACGCAGGACAGCTCCGGTGGGGATCGGCGTCTACAATCCCGCATTTGACGTGACACCGGCCGAATTGATCACGTATTTGATCACTGAGCGTGGAGTGATTGAGCGGCCGGATCAGGCGAAGATTGCTGATCATCTGACACATGGGTTGCGCGGAATTCGGCAAACATAGCTGCCGGACCGGGGTTATCAGTGCATTCTGCCGTCGGGCGATCGGCTGCGTTTCTGTTGGCAGGAGAGTTGGTGGGCCACTGCGGGGAACCGGGTTGATCGCAGGGGGCTAAATCGGGGATTCTGTGCAGCAGGATCCTTTCCGGCCATTGTGGCTACGGCGAGTGCGGTGGTGTGGCCGGTCTGAGTCTGGCAGGGATGTCGGGCATGTACTTGATTTTGCGTCCGGTTAGGCTGCTGCTGCAGGCAGCCGTCATGGAGTCGACTCCGCGGCGGATGTCGCTGGGGCTGGCGTTTGGCATTTTGCTGGGGCTGGTGCCAAAGGGCAATTTGCTGGCGATTTGTCTGGGTTTGATGCTGGCAGCGACGCGTCTGAATCTGGCTGTCGCTGCCCTTGGGGCGATGGTTGCAGCACTGGCTGCCGTAGCCTGTGACGGCCTGTTTGATCAGATCGGCTGGTGGGTTTTGAGTCGCCCGCAGCTGGCTGGGGTCTGGCAGTGGCTGTATGAGAAGCCATTTGTGCCGTGGACCGACTTTAATCACTCAATTGTGATGGGAAGTTTCGTGACGGGTGTGGCCCTGATCCTGCCGGTGCACATTGCAACGAGGCCGCTGTTTGCGAGATATGCGGGGGTATTGAGGCAGTATGCCGGCCGTTCATGGCTGGTGAAGGTGGTCCAGGGTGTGGAGGCAGCGAATCGTGTGAGTGCCGTGGAGTGAATGAACAGGGGCTGTGAAGTCGAGCCTGTTGGCTCGGGGATCAATTGCAATTCTGCAGACGGGACCGAGTGATGCGCTGGAAATGGATTCTTCCCCGACTGTTGCTGGTGGTGATGATTTGGGCATTCCTTCGCTGGGGGCTGGATCCGGCACTTCGCCACGGGTTAGTGAGTGGTCTGCAGTCAGCAACGGGAGCGAAGGTGGATGTGGCCGGTTTGCGGACCGGCTTTTTTCCGCCGACAGTAATTATTGAAGGGACAGCGGTGGCCAGTCCGAGGCGTCCGGGGAGGAATTTGTTTGAGTTTGAGCGATTGCAGCTGCAGCTGGAGCCGGATTCGCTTTCGCATCGGCGGTTTGTGGTGGAGCGTGGTGAGATTCGGAATCTGCGTTTTGACACCAATCGAAGCGACGACGGACGTCTGGCTCCTGATGAGAAATCCGATTCAACTGAACCCTCATGGATGAAGGAACAGTTGAAGGAGGTGAGTGATCAGTGGCTGCACCAGCTTGCGGAGCAGGCGCGGGCGCAGCTGGATCCGAACACTCTTGAGACGTGGCGTTTGGGTTCCGGAAAGTTTGACAAGTGGGATAGTCGTTTTCGGGATTTAGCGGATCGTGCGCGGAGTCTGGAGCCGCGGGCGATGGCCGTGAAGGATGGTTTTGAGTCCATCAGGGGTTTGGAACCGCTGGAGCAGATTGAACGTGGTTTGCAGCTGGCGCAGGAAGTCGATGTGATTGTGCGTGAGGCGGAGCAGATGCAGCGGGAGCTGCAGGCAATCGCCCCCGAGGTGAAACTGGATTATGAGGAGTTGAACGCGGCGAGGCTGCGGGATGAGGAGATGATTCGGCACAAGCTGACGCTGCTGAAACCTGACGGGAGGCGAATTTCGCAGACATTGCTGGGGCCGGCGATGTATCGTCGGGTGCAGCAGTTGTTGACATGGGTGCAGGCCATTCAGGAGTATCGTCGTGACTTATCTGAACAGGTGCGTCCGCCGAGGATGGAGGGCCGGGTATTTTCTGTGGTCGAAACGAAACCAGCGCCGGCATTTCTGCTGAAGCATTTGGCGTTGTCCGGAACAATATCGATTGACGAGGGGCCGGTGCCTTATGCGGCGGCGATCAGGAATGTGACAGAGCAGCCAGCCCTGCTGGGGCGATCGAGCACGTTTGAGCTCCGGGCCGCGGGTCGGCGTCCACTGATGCTGTCCATGACGGTGGATGCGACCGGAGCGGACTGGCAGAGCGAGCTGGAAGCGAGTTACCGGGATGATGAGGGCCTGCCGGTTGTTGCAGGTAAACAGGGGGAGGTGTGGTTCGAGGGTGGCTTGCGGAACATGGACTGGTCGCTGAAGATGAAGCTTGGTGGCGACCGTCTGCAGGGTTTTGTCAGTTTGAAGTCTGATATTGAAGGTTTGAGTTTTTGGGCATCGGAGGATGTGCGGCCGGAGGTTGTGGAGGCAGCTAATGAGGCTTTGGGAGCGGTAACGAAGTTTGATGCTGTGGCGGCCTTCACCGGCACTCTGCTGAAGCCCGAGATCAATCTGAGTTCAGGCATTGGTGAACAGATCGCCGCGGGTGTGCGGCAGGCATTTCTGACGCAGTTGGAAAAGGCTCGGACGCGGCTGTTGGAGGAGTTGGATGAACGCGCGGCCGAGCAGCTTGCAAGACTGAAAGCACGCTGTTCGTCGGAATATCAGGAGTTGCTTGCGGATAACGGGAAATTGCTGGAGCAGGTTCGCGAAGTGCGAACGGTACTCACCAGTCTGCAGGGAGGGAGGCTGGACGCGGGGATGCTGGTGCGTCAGGCATCACAGTCGAAGCTGCTTCGTGAGAAGGATCGGGCAAAGCTGGAGCAGGTGGATCGGGTGCTCACGGAGTTTGAAGGAGCGATGCAGGGGCGGATCCCGCAGGCGCTGATTCAGAAATTACCGATTCCATCGGACGCCCTGCCTGCGGGACTGCCGACGCTGACAATTCCAGGATTCCTCCCCGGAATGCTCCCGGGTTTGTTGCCACAGACCACCGCGGAGATGACAGGTGGCCGATCAGCTGGCGGTGCGAGTGCCCCTGCCCTGCCCGGTTCCGTTGAGCAGCCGATTTCGACTCGCGTGGAGGACTTGCTGCCGATGGCTCTCCCGGGGCTGTTTCCCGGGCTGTTTCCCGCGCTGAATCCTGGTATGCCTCAGCCGAATGGGGGCGTATCGGCGGGATCAGCTGGAGGGCAGAAAGCGACTGCCGGTGCGTCGAAGGGGGCAGTGCCGTCGACCAAATCGCAACCCGCGGGTACTCCGCAGCTGCTGCCGTTTTTCCGACCGCGGGCAAAACGCTGACGATTCTGCGGATTTTTCCTGCAAACCGGCGCACAGGGCACCGTTTCTTCGTGAAAACTCCATAAAACCGACCTGGAATTTAGCGGGTCCGGAGTGGATTTGCGGCTTTTCGGGGCAAGGCGGGGGGCTGGTCTGTATACTGCCCAATGACGCTGGTTCAGATCGTCCGCGGTCGCGTGGGGTTGTGGGCAGCGGGACCTTGCTGCAGAGGGAATCCAGTGAAGATTACGATGATTGGCACCGGCTATGTCGGGCTGGTGACGGGCACTTGTTTTGCTGAGAGTGGCAACGATGTAACGTGCCTCGACGTGGACGCGGGCAAGGTCGATTTGTTGAAGCGTGGTGGTGTGCCGATTTACGAACCTGGACTGGAAGAGCTGGTGCGGCGTAACGCGGCGGCCGGTCGGCTGAAGTTTACGACTTCGGTACAGGAGGCGGTGACTGGTGCGCGGTGTGTATTCATTTGCGTGGGTACCCCACAGGATCCATCCGGTGCAGCGGATTTGAGGTACGTACAGGCGGCGGCTGAGGCCATGGCTCCGCATCTCAGGGAGGGGGCGATCGTCATTTGCAAGAGTACGGTTCCGGTGGGGACCAATCGTCAGGTTGCGCGGTGGATCTCGGCCCTCACATCGACGCGGTTCCTGATCGCATCGAATCCGGAGTTTCTGAAGGAGGGGGCGGCGATTGACGACTTCACAAAGCCGGACCGAGTGGTAGTGGGTGTGGATGACGAGGAGGCTGCGGACGTCCTGCAGGAACTTTACAAGCCCTTCCTGCGAACTGAGAAGCCCTTCATCGCGGTGGGGATTGAGAGTGCGGAGATGATCAAGTATGCGGCCAACTGCATGCTGGCGACGAAGATCAGTTTTATCAACGAGATGGCGAATATCTGTGAGAAGGTGGGGGCGGACATCAACGAGGTTCGCAAGGGTATCGGGCACGATGCGAGAATTGGTTTTTCGTTTTTGTTTCCCGGCGTGGGCTATGGTGGTTCCTGTTTTCCCAAGGATGTGCGAGCACTTGCTTCGCTCGCAGAGCACCATGGCGTGGACGCCGGCATTCTGCGAACTGTGGATGAGACAAACAGTCAGCAGAAGCACGTTTTGTTTCGAAAGCTCAGTCAGCATTTCGGGGGCGACATGGCCGGTCGCACAATTGCGGTCTGGGGGCTGTCATTCAAGCCTCGGACAGACGACATTCGCGAGGCCCCATCGCTGGTTCTGATTGAACAGCTGCTGCAGTCGGGCTGCAGTGTTCAGGTTCACGACCCGGTGGCTCAAAACAATGTGCGCATGCTGCTGGGTGACACCGTTAAGTACTGTGTTCACCACTACGACGCCTGCGACGGCGCGGATGCCCTGTGCATCGTGACGGAATGGAACGAGTTCCGGAACCCGGATTTCGATTACATTCGGGTGAAGATGAAGGCTCCGGTAATTTTCGACGGGCGGAATTTGTTTGAGCCGAAGCGGATGGCAGCTCGCGGCTTTCACTACAGCGGCATCGGACTCAACCCCCTTCCGGTGGCTCAAACCTGATTTTCCTTCGTCCGGCTCTTGAAAATTTCGGCAGTCCTGGGATAAACAGGACTGCCGTTCGTCATCTGCCGTTTCAGGGGACGTCATTTATGCGCCGTGGACCGCTGCTGCTGTTTTCTTTGTTCCTGATTTCTGTCGTCGCCGGCTGCGGCGAATCCGAACGCACGCCCGGATTGCCGCAGGGGCTGGGTGATTACGAACAGGCGCGTAAGACGCAGGACATGCCGGCTGCAAAGCCGGAGCTGAGCCCGGAGGATCTGCCCTACAACCTTGGTCCAAATCCCAAAGAAACAATTACGGCTCCTCAGACCGGAACATTCCAGGTGAAATTTGAAACCACCGCGGGAGATTTCGTGGTGGAAGTTCACCGGGACTGGGCACCCCTGGGGGCGCAGCGGTTTTATGAACTGGTCCAGGACCGATTCTACGACGAGTGTCGTTTTTTCCGTGTCGTTCCGGGATTCGTGGTGCAGTTCGGCATCAATGGCACGCCTGAGAAACATCGCAAATGGAACCGCCGAATCTCCGACGATAAGGTGGTGCAAAGTAACCGCCGTGGGACACTCTGCTTCGCCACCTCCGGCCCCGATTCCCGCACCACTCAGCTATTTGTCAACTATGGCGATAATTCGAACCTCGATGAACTTGGTTTCTCTGCCTTCGGCGAAGTGATCGAAGGTTTCCACAACGTGGAAGGCATCAATCCGCAGTACGGTGAACAGCCGCAGCAGAATTTGATCGAGCAACAGGGAAATGCATATCTGGACGAAGCATTTCCTGAGCTGGATTACATTAAGCGGGCCGTGGTGATCAGCGAAAGTGGCGGCGAGAGTGAAGGCGACGGCAAAGCGGAAACCACCAGCGAAAAGTAATCTGCCATGTCAAGATTGCTGCCGACATTGGTTGCCGCATTTTTCCTGATCTGTGGGTGTCGTCAGGACCCGGGCGCGGTGCCGGCCAACGGCGGCACCAGCGGGGTGTCCGGCCCGCAGTCTTCGGAGACTCTGACTGCCAGCGGTCACTGGTCGTTTGTTGATCGCAGTGCAGAGAGCGGGCTGCGATTTCAGTATGAGAATGGCGAGGAAGCCGGACATTTCTCCATTCTGGAGTCCCTCGGGGGCGGTCTCGCTCCGCTGGACTATGACAGCGACGGCAGTGAAGACCTGTTGTTTGCGGGTGGGGGCAGCTTTCGCGATCAGGAGATTCTGCCGGCGAACAATGGTCTGTTCCGCTGGCGTGACGGATGGCAGTTGCAGGATGTCTCAGCAGTGTCAGGAATCGCTGCTGCTGCTCATTACAGTCACGGAGTCTCCCGCACCGACTATGACCATGACGGATTCCCTGATGTGCTGATCACGGGCTACGGTGGCGTGCAGCTGTTTCACAACGAAGGCGATGGGACGTTTACAGCCCGGGGACCGGAATCCGGCCTGACGGACAATCAATGGAGCAGCAGTGCAGCGTGGGGGGATTTGAACGGAGACCAGGACCCCGATGTTTACATCGCGCACTACGTTGACTGGTCGTGGCAGAATCATCCGTTTTGTGCCGGAGGTCCCAACGGGGGACGCGAAATCTGCCCGCCCCGGAGCTACACGGGGCTCAGGGATGTGCTGTATGTCAGCAACGGGGACGGCAGCTTTCGGGATGTGACTGCGGAAGCACTGCTGACGGCGGAAGGCAAAGGCCTGGGAGTGGTGGTCGCCGATCTCGATGGAGATCGCGATAACGATGTGTATGTGACGAACGATACCGTAGCCAATTTTCTCTACGAAAATACGGGTGGTGGTCGCCTTCAGGATGTGTCCTTGCACAGCGGTGCAAGTCTAAGCAGCACAGGTGTGCCGGACGGAAGCATGGGAGTGGACGTTTGCGACTTCAACAATGACGGGCTGCCGGATGTGTGGGTGGTGAATTACGAACGTGAAACAAATGCGATGTATCAGAATGCCGGAGGGATGGTGTTTCGGCACGTCAGTCAGAGAATCGGGCTGAACGCAGTTGGAGGCATGTACGTTGGCTGGGGCACGGCTGCTCAGGATTTCGATCGCGATGGGGATGAAGATATTTTTGTGGCCAATGGTCATGTGATTCGGTACCCACAAAATACCGCTCTGTATCAGCTTCCGCTGCTGCTGGAAAACGAAGCCGGTCGCCGTCTGATAAACCGCGCCGATCAGGCTGGACCGTGGCTGCGTGAGCAGCACATGGGGCGTGGTGCGGTAGCGGCTGACTTTGATGCAGACGGTGATGCGGATCTTGCGATTTCGCGGACACGTCAGCCGGCAGCCGTCCTTGAAAACTCCTCACCACCTGTCTGGAAACGCTGGTTGTCGGTCCGATTGGTTGGGCGGCAATCAGCGCGGGATCCCGTGGGGGCTGCGGTGCGACTGGTGGCCGGAAGTACTCAGAGTCGCTTTATACATGGTGGAGGAAGCTACGGATCGTCGCAGAGCGTCTGGGTGTATTTTGCTGTTCCCGATGACGCAGTCGACGTGAAGCTGGAGATTGACTGGCCGTCGGGGCAGTCACAGTCACTGCAGCCGGATTTGAATCGAAGGGTCACAGTGGTGGAGGCGGCTGCGGGATAGGCGACGGACCGAGTGGTCGCGGAAGAGATGGATGGCTGGTTGTCAGTTGTTCGTTGTCTGTTGTTCGTTGTGGGGAGTGGGGAGTGGGAGAGCAACAGAGCCGTCCAGTGCTGGAGGAGGCGGGAGAATGATTTCTGCTCGGCTGCCACCTGTTGCCTGCTTTAGCCCCGAGGGCGACACATAGCGTGCGGTGTCGGAAGTCATCGCGCGACGCGCTGCGTCGCACGGATTCGGCCGCGTGTGAAGTCGACCGGGGGTGGCATCAGTGGGTGGAAGTGAGAGGTCAAAGCAGGGTGCAGGCCGCGAATCGTCGGGGACCTGGTGGGTGCCGGTGTGCGGGTGGGCGAACAGGAGGGCGAAACGAGCAGTCAGCGGGCTTAACGCGTTGCGAGCCGCCCGGATTCGTTTCACGCGGTGGAAATTCATGGGGCGGTGAAGTCTGTGGAAACGCTTGCCCCTGCTGGGCTGCAGCCGTTGAATCTCCGACCTGGCACCGACGTCCCGGCAGGGTTGCTTCGCTGTGGGCTTTCAGGGTAGAATATGCGGAGGCGGACATCCCGCATTGCCTGACAACCGGAGAGGTGACAGAGTGGCCGAATGTGCCGGTCTCGAAAACCGGTGTGCCCGCAAGGGTACCGAGGGTTCGAATCCCTCCCTCTCCGTCTTTTTGCCTGCAGGCCTGCTTCTGTCGTTGGGTACAGGAGGGAATGTTCATGGCGATTGAGGCGATCTGTCAGGGCTGCGAGAAACAGTATCGTCTGAAGGACGAATACGCCGGAAAAAAGATTCGCTGTCCCGACTGCAGGGGGCTCATTGAGGTGCCTGCGGATAGTGACGATGCAGGTTTTGACAGCGACGCTGAGAGTCCTGTACCTGTTGGTGGTCGCGTTGCCGGACGAACGGAGAGAGACTACACACATCTCCGCTGCAGCCAGTCAACGACCGTGGATGGCCCCGAGTTCAGGGCCCTCGCAGACCCTCTTGCGGGTATGGTTGCCACGTGGTGTTCGAATTGTGAACAGAATTTTCCGCTCGATCAGTTCGTGTGGTCTGACACGCAGGAGAAGGTTACAGACTACTACAAACGCTATCAGAACATGGGCACGCCACCCCAGAATTTCATGGCGTCGAGATCTGGCATGTACGGCCTTGGCACGGTGCCCTTCCTGTGTGGTCTGATTGGTTTTTTCGTCTGGAAAAACCAGTGGTTCATCCCCTCGGGACTGCTCATTTCCCTGATCATCATGTTTCTCCACACTATTTTCCTGGCACCCTCGATACTCAGGCTGGTTGTCGGTACCAGTGACGCCCGGGAACTGATTTGATTCCGTTTTGAATGCCGGAGGCCAGCTCGCGAGGGCTCAGTTTTTAGAGGCACTTGCTGGTGTTCAACGGCAGTTCCTCCGGGTGCCCCGTGTCGTTGATCGCAGGACCGCTGCGTGGATCAATCTGTTGTGTTCCCCCCTGCACTACCGTGGTTGTGCAATGTGTGGGTGGATGAACACACCGAAGCTGACGGGTGTGGACACGGTTGTTGAGTATGGGATGGGGGCGAAATTCGTGCACGGGAAAGACAAGTGGCCGGTGAATCTGCTGGGACTGGGAACCGCCAGAGGCGGACAGGAAATATGACGGCGGAGCGGGGAGTGGGCATCACCCAACCCGCGACCGCGGGGACTGGGGTTTCAGGGGGCTCTGATTTCGCATTATTTGTTTGATTTGGACTTTCTGTTGGGCATGGACTCCGATGACGCACCGCATTTACCGTATGGCTTTTTCAAGTGTTTACCCGCATTACGTCAGCAAAGCCGAAAAGAAAGGCCGTACGAAGGGTCAGGTGGATGAGGTGATCTGCTGGCTGACGGGGTACAGCCTCGAGCAACTTGAAGAGCAGTTGCGTGGGGAGGTGGACTTTGAACGATTCTTCGCCGAGGCGCCGCGACTGAATCCGGAGCGACTGCACGTGAAGGGGGTGATTTGCGGTGTGCGGATTGAGGAGATCTCAGAACCGCTTATGCAGGAGATTCGACGGCTGGACAAGCTGATTGATGATTTGGCAAACAGGGCGAGGGGTTGGAGGCCGAAGGTGGATGGGCAGAAGGGTTAGGTCTGCGGCGGCTCCTCCGAAAACACTGGTCAGAAAGCCCCAGTGAAAAGCGGGGCTCATGGAGGCATGTCAGCCTGCGGATGGTGAGTTTTGCGGGTGTTTCCTCGCCCGCGTTTTGCATGCTTCGTCAACCCGTGCGCGATATCCTCGGGAGGCTCCGCGGTCGCTGTGAGCGGGCATTGGCTGGGGGCTTTGTACGCAGAGACCGGCGGTGTATGATCCGCGGCTTTGCCGGTTTGGAGATATTCGCCTGGCAGTTGGTTTCCTTGCTTATCGGTGTACGAACATGACGCATTCCATACTGCGGTTACTGGTGCTTGGGGCCACGTTGGTGGCGGCTGCTGACGTTGTCCGGGCGCAGTCGGATCCATCGCTGCCGTTTCCGCAGAACCGAGTGGTGGACTTTTATTCGCGTCAGGCGGCCGGTTTTCTGGCGGGTTCGCGTGAAGTGCCGAGCGACGTACTGCCGCAGTTTCCCGGTCTCGACGGCGGCGGCTTTGGTCACTGGGGGCAGAACCCTGAAGACGTGAGTTTTGACCGCAGTTTGAACGAGGCGGATACAGGTAACGTAGTGATGCAGCTCACGCATCACTTCGGTCGCACGACTGCCAAAGCGGTGAATGTGCTGCTTGATCCGGCCCGCAGATTCACGGTGCTGTACGATCCGTTGAAATTTACGGTCACGGAGGCCTGGCAGGGGCAGTTTGTGAACTGGGGATTCGTGCGTTTTGGTTTGATGGAGGGTGTGCGAGCCGGTGGAGAAGCTTTCTGGCCGATGACGACTGCCGGCTGGCAGTTTACCGGCGGTGAGCGGCCGCTGTATCGGGGCTTTCATCGAGCAGGTACAGACGTGGTGTTCGAAACGACGGCGGGGGCCGCAGTGATCCTTGACCACAGCACCACTGCCGGGGCGAGGTGGGTAAGAACTTTGCAGGTGTCAGGGCAGCTGACAGCGGGCACGTGGCTGGGTTTGGCGGATGTCCCTGAAGGTGCCGCGGTGTCAGCGGAAGCAGCTGTCGTGCGGGTGAACCACGCTGGTCGTCAGTTACGGCTTGCCCTGCCCTCTCCTGCTGCCACGGACGCTGCGAGGCTGGAGGTGCGTGACCGGACTGTGGGTTTGGTGTTTGGTGGACAGGTGAATGAGTCTGTGGGAGTGCAGCTGGAGGTGTTCCCTGAATCCATCGCTGCGGCGCTTGAATTGGCCATGGTGCGGGTGCCGACGGCTAAGCAGCTGGCAGCGGGGGCTCCGGGGCAGTGGACAGATCGCACGGCGGTAACGCGGTCGATTCCTGGAACAGTCCGGGGAGGTCTGGCGATTGACACTCTGGTGTTGCCGCAGTTTCCTGAGAATCCATTTCGTTCTGCCATGCGAATTGGCGGCGTGGGAGTGCTCAGTGGAGGTCGTGCGGCCGTGGCGACTCTGATGGGCGAGGTTTGGCTGGTGTCGGGAACGGGCGAAGTTTCTGCTGGTGGTGAGTTGCGCTGGCAGCGAGTGGCAGCCGGGCTTTATCGGGCGTTGGGTTTGGTGGTGCAGCAGGACCGCCTGCTGGTGCTCGGTTCCGACCAGATTACTCGCCTGCATGATCGCAACGGCGACGGTGAGGCGGATTTTTACGAGTGTGTAACGAACGAGTATCCCACGACTGGTGGGCACGACTTCAGCACATCTCTGCAGCAGGATTCGCGGGGTGATTTGTACTGGTCAGTGTCTGCTCAGGACTTTGGGGTGGCGCACCGCAATTCTGCGGGAGCACTGCGGCGTCTGGGCAGCGGCCTGCGAAATTCGAATGGGATTGGCGTGTCGGCGGACGGCAGTGTGGTGCTGGCGACCGTTCAGGAAGGCACCTGGACTCCGGCTTCGGCTATTTTCGAGGTGCGTGAGGGGAGTTATCACGGTTTGAAGGGGCCGCAGCCGGAGAGGGGCAAATACGGTTACGATCTGCCCCTGTGTTTTCTCCCGCGGGGCGTGGATAATTCCAGTGGTGAATTGTGTTTTCTGCCGGAGGACCCGCGACTGGGAGCGTTGTCGGGAGCGATTCTGGGGACCAGTTTCGGTGCCTGTCAGGCCTATGTCGTCACGCGTGATGTGATCGACGGGAATGCTCAGGGGGCAATTGTGCCGCTGCCCGGCGACTACCGCAGCGGCATCTGTCGGGCGGTGTATTCGGCTGACGACGGTGGTGTGTATGTGGGGGGCACGGAAGGCTGGCAGAGTTATGCGTCGGAGGATGGTTGTCTGCAGCGGCTGCGAGTGATCCCGGAGCAGTTGGCGCTGCCTCGCGAATTTGAAGCGTGGAACAACGGTGTGCTGGTGCGTTTCAGTGAGCAGCTGGATCCGCAGACGGTAACCGTGCAGAATATTTTCTGTCAGCAGTGGAATTATTTGTACAGTGCGGGGTACGGGTCACCGGAGTTTTCGGTGCTTCAGCCCGGCCGTCAGGGCCATGACTATGTTCCTGTGAGGGCGGTGCATCTGCTGCAGGACGGTCGATCAATATTCGTGGAAATCCCACAACTGCATCCCGTGATGCAGTTCCATTTTCATGGCCGTTTGCGGACGCGTCAGGGTGTGTCTGTGCTGCCGGACGTATTTGCGACGATTGTGAAGCAGCGAGGAGACTTCTCGGACTATCCCGAGTACGTGGCGATTGCCAAACGTCCTGCTCCGGATTTCCCGATTGCCGAGAAATACGAGCAGGATCCTCGGCTGGTGCAGCAGGAGCAGTACGGGACCAACTTTGGCTGGGTTTCAAGTTCGCAGAAACTATCTGTGTCGGCCGCGCCGGGCCTGCAGTTTGAACCGCGGGTGCTGCGGGTGGTGCCGGGAGCGAGGGTGTCGCTGGCATTTCGCAACGGGGATCCCGGGATGCCGCACAACGTGGCAGTTGTGCGAGCGGATGCGATTGATGAGTTTGGGGAGCGATCGATGCAGTTGGCCAGCAATCCCCGGGCGATTGCCACGCATTACGTGCCTGACGATCCGCGGGAGCTCTGCTTTTCCCCGATCCTGCAGCCGGGCGATTCCTACACGCTGTACTTTGAAGCTCCAAAGGAACCGGGCGAATATCGTCTGGTGTGCACGTATCCAGGTCACTGGAGGGTTATGCAGGGCAGTCTGTTTGTGCTTCCGGAGGGAGCAGTTCTGCCGGAGTCGGCTTTTGTGCCGGTACGAAGTTTTGTGCGGACGTGGGCGACCGCGGATCTGGCGGATGACGCTGATCAGCTTAAGGGGCGATCATTTGTTCAGGGACGTGCGGTATTTGAATCTGCCGGCTGCAGCAAGTGTCATCGGATAGGGGAGAGTGCTGCAGGTCCGGGCCCGGAGTTGACGAAGGTGTCGGAGCGTTTTCGTGGTCGGCGACTGTTGCAGCAGATTCTGGAACCATCAGCGGAGATTCATCAGCAGTATCAGACGTGGGTTGCGGTGTTGACGGACGGTCGGGCGTTGTCGGGGTTGAAGGTCGAGGAAACGGGCGAAGAGGTGACGCTGCTGCCGAATCCATTGAAACCAGCGGAACGGGTGGTGTTGCCACGTGCCGAGATTGAAGAGCTGGAGGCATCGAAGACGAGCACGATGCCGATGGGGCTGCTCATTACCTACACGCGGGAAGAGATTCTGGATTTGACAGCGTACGTGCAGTCCGGTGGAAACGCGGATTCAGCGGAGTTTCAGGGTGCGGGCGGAAATTGAATCGCCTGCCCCTGTGGATTGTTTTGCGTGTGCGGGGGCCGTGCTGCCGCGTTTGCAGAGCGCTTTGGTCGCGGGCGGTTGTTCGTTAATTCCCGGAAATGGCGCTGCGCGTGGTGTTCCTCGGGCGACGGATCTCCATTGTACGCCAATTTTTCTCGGGTGATATCCAAAGCGGGGCGAGCAGACTAGAATTTAAGGGGTAAGGCGGCTTCGAGCAGCGAGCCGCGACGAAAAGCAGCGCCGCGATGGCTGAAGCAAGTTTCAGGTAGTTTCATGAAATCCGTATTTCGTCCCGCAATCGACGCGATGGCCGGTTACGTTCCTGGCGAGCAGCCTCAGGAGCAGGGCTGGGTAAAGCTGAACACCAACGAAAACCCCTATCCGCCATCTCCGGCTGTGGTCCGTGCCATACAGCTGCAGGCTACGGGGGCATTGAACAAGTATCCCGATCCTGACGCAGGAATCTTTCGACGCGCAGCTGCAACGCTGTTTGGTGTGGACCCGGATTGGGTGCTCCCGGCCAACGGCAGCGATGAGAATCTGACGATTATCACTCGTTCGTTCTGCGACGCTGGAGAAAGCATAGCCTATCCCTATCCGAGCTACGTGTTATACGAGTCGCTGGCGCAGATTCAGGGGTGTGGAGTGCAGCGGCTGTTACTGGAGGGTTCCCGTGGCTGGCGCTGGGACGCAACTGAGGCAGCGATGTTGCGGCAACAGGTGCGAATCGTCTACGTGCCGAACCCGAATTCACCGACCGGTACTTTCTGGACTCCGGAAGAACTCCTGCAGCTGCTTCCGGATCGCGGAGTGCTGGTTCTGGACGAAGCCTACGGTGACTTTGCAGCAGAGCCGCACCGGGGTGAGTTGCTGCGGGATCCGCGGTTTGAGAACCGTCTGATTGTGACGCGGACTTTCAGTAAGGCGTACAGTCTGGCTGGAATTCGTTTTGGCTTTGCCTTGGCGCATCCGGATCTGATCAGTGGAATGCGAAAGGTCAAGGACAGCTACAACTGTGACAGCGTTTCAATTGCCGCTGCCACAGCTGCGCTGGAGGATCAGGCGTGGATGCTGGAAAACCGTCGGCGAATTCTGGCGGGTCGCGAGCGCCTGGCTGCTGCCCTGCCCTCGTTTGGATTCCTGGTGCATCCCAGTCAGGCCAACTTCCTGTGGACAACTCACGAGAGTGGTCGACATCGGGAGATTTATGAGCAGTTGAAAGCTCGGCGGATTCTGGTTCGTTACATGCGTTTTCCTGCTGCGACTGCGGGCGGAGAGCTGCTGGATGGACTGCGGATCACGATTGGCACGGATTCCGAACTGGATGCGGTGTTGACAGTGCTCCCGGAAGTGATGTCAGCGGCGTTGGGTTGAGCGGTCGGAGTCGGAATTTTTTTGGGGGGTGAGGATGGGGCGACTGCGTCTGGACGAGTTGCAGTTTGACAATCGTTTCACGCGGTTGCTGGCGGGGGACCCTGAGCCCGGGAATTTTCGGCGTCAGGTGCGGGGGGCGTGCTGGTCTCGTGTGCGTCCCGCTGTAGTCGCTGCTCCGCGGTTGCTGGGATGGTCTGCCGAGATGGCAGCGGAGCTGGATCTGGCCCCGGGCGAATTTCTGGACGGTTCAGCTGCAGCGGTGTTCTCCGGCAATCGACTGGTGGCCGGTATGGATCCGTTTGCGATGTGCTACGGGGGGCATCAGTTTGGAAACTGGGCCGGTCAGCTGGGTGACGGACGTGCGATCAATCTGGGTGAGGTGGTGAATAGTCGTGGTCGTCGCTGGATGCTGCAGCTGAAGGGGGCGGGGCCGACTCCTTACTCCAGAACTGCGGACGGTTTGGCGGTGCTGCGTTCGAGTTTGCGTGAATTTCTGTGCAGTGAGGCGATGCACCATCTGGGGATACCGACGACGAGGGCTCTGAGTCTGACTGCGACGGGGGAACTGGTGACGCGGGACATGTTTTATGACGGACATCCGCGTGAGGAGCCAGGCGCAATTGTCTGCCGCGTCGCGCCCTCGTTTACGCGTTTTGGTAACTTTCAAATCCTCGCCGCTCGCAGGGAAACAACGCTGCTGCAGCAGTTACTGGATTACACGATTGACACGGATTTCCCCGACTTGTCGGGGGCGGAGGGAGATCGGCAGGGCTTGTGGTTTCGGGAGGTGTGTGAAAGAACTGCGGATCTGATGGTCCACTGGATGCGCGTGGGGTTTGTGCATGGAGTGATGAACACGGATAACATGTCGATCACGGGGCTAACGATAGACTACGGCCCGTACGGGTGGCTGGAGGGCTATGATCCGGAGTGGACGCCGAACACGACGGATGCTGCGGGGCGGAGGTACTGCTACGGCCGGCAGCCCCAGATTGCTCTGTGGAATCTGGTGCAGTTGGCGAATGCTTTGCACCTGGTGATCACTGATGACGCGGTGTTGCAGGCGGGGATTGATGCGTATGTCAGTCGGTTTAACCGGGAGTGTCGTCGGATGATGGCCGCGAAGCTCGGGTTGAGTCCGCTGGCCGGTGGAATGGAGCCTTCGGAGGAGACCGCGGAACTCTCTAATTCGTTGTTGGAGTTAATGCAGCGTACAGAGACGGATATGACGATCCTGTATCGGGCACTCGCGGCGATTCCGGCTGTTCAGATCAATGAACCGGGGGCTGAGGGGTGGGCGGAAATCTTTGATGTTATTGAGCCTGCCTGGTATCAGCCGGGAGAAGTGCGCGGAGAATTGCAGTTGGTCTGGCGGCAATGGCTGCAGCGATACGGGGCTCTGCTGCGGCGGGAGGGGGTGGCTGAGGCGTTGCGTCGCGAGCAGATGAATCGGGTCAATCCACGGTTCGTATTTCGGAACTATCTGGCTCAACTGGCCATTGACAGGGCTGAACAGGGAGACAATGGGCTGCTGATGGAGTTGCTCGAGGTGTTGCGGCGGCCTTACGACGAGCAGCCCGAGAAGGGGCATCTGGGGTTGAAGCGACCTGAGTGGGCTCGCGAGCGCGCTGGCTGTTCGATGCTCAGTTGCAGTTCGTAAGGATAGCCTAATCGGGCGACGTGCGACTGCGATACCATTCGACGGCTACCGGGAGCAGTGAAACAACCACGATGCCAAGGATGACGAACTCGAAATTGCGTTTGACGGCGGGGATATTTCCAAAGTAGTAGCCGGCGAAGAGAAATCCGACGACCCAGCAGATCCCACCTGAGATGTTGAAGAGCCAGAAGCGGAGCAGGTTCATGCGTCCGATGCCGGCGACGAAGGGTGCGAAGGTTCGGAGCAGCGGAGCGAAGCGAGCCAGAAAAATGGCTTTGCCGCCATGCCGCTGGTAGAAGGCTTCTGCTTTGAGGAGGTGTTTTTTGTTGAGCAGCCAGGAATCTTCCTTCGAGAAGACGCGCGGGCCGACCGCGCGACCTATGGAGTAGTTGGCGGCATCGCCGAGGATGGCGGCGATCAGCAGCAGGCTGGTCATCAGGGGCAGGCTGAGCCCGGATCCTTCCACGGCGACGAGCGCGCCAATGGCAAAGAGCAGAGAGTCTCCGGGAAGAAATGGAAAGATGACGAGGCCCGTTTCGGCGAAAACAATGGCGAACAGAAGCGAATAAAGCCAGCCGCCCATTTGCGCTGAGAGTCTTGCAAGGTGTTCGTCGAGGTGTCGGACGATTTCGAGGAGCTGCAGGAAGGTTTCCATGGTGTGTGGCTTTTGGTCGTCCATAAATGCCACAACGGCCAGGATCGCTCCAGGCCGATGAGGCGAAAGGCTGCGGGCAGGACCACGGGCTCAGTTGGCGGTGAAGATGGCCGGATCATCAATGATGAATGGGGTTGACCATGTCTTGCCGTCGTTCTGGTTGCAGATATTGAAGAAGTGTGTGGCGAAATATTCGGCGCTGTAGCTGTAGGGATTGCCGGAATGGAGCAGGTTGGACGGAGTCAGACTCTCGACTCCCTGACGGGCATAGTAGTGAACGCGTCCGTCACCGCTTACGGACATACCGAGTGTCCACCAGCCCGGTGTGAGCTGAATGCTGCGGATTTCCTGTCCGAGGTGGTTACCGCGGATGATGAGCCATGCTTCGTCCTTCGGGAAGCGACCATCATGAGCACTGTGGAATTCAATGAAGAAACCGGGCCAGTAGTCTTCCTGCTTTTTGACGTTCTTGGTGAAGAGCAGGACTTTCTCCTTCTCGGAGATCGTGGTTTTGAGGTCGATGCGATAGCCGAAGTGGCTTCCGGAACGATCTTCCCATTGATCGAAGGGTGGAAGCCAGATGCGAGTGAGGCAGTTGGGGCCGCGTGCGGCGGAGATCATGCCGACGCGTGAGGAGCAGGACATGATGAGGTCATCCTGTTCCATTTGCATGGAATTGAGTCCGGGCACACCGGAGTTCAGGGTTTGAATTTTGAGGGCTCCGCGGCTTCCGGTGAGTCCTCCGGGAGGAGTTTCGACGCGCACGATGTGGTCCGGCTGGCCGCGTTTGGGGCTTTCGAACCAGCGGCGATTTGAGGAGACACCCATGGGTGGGCGGGTTTGTTCGTCCTGTTCGCGACTGGATTTGGGTCCGTTATGGATCCATTTCCATGCCTCGTCCTCGAAGTCATCGCCGACCTGTGTGAGTTTTTTGCCGCTGCCGGGGACGATTTGGGCGTCAGCGGTGGCGTAGAGGAGTTGAGTGGCGAGTGTGAGGCAGACGAGTTGGAGTGGGATCAGGGCCGGTGACCGCATGTGCTCGGTGCTCCCGGGAGTTCGGACTGGTGATTTGAGGGTTGGATGCCGCTGCCTGCAGAACTCCCGGTCTGTCGGTTGACGGCGGCAGTCGGGTGGTGCCGTGTGTCGCGGTCCGTATTGAGCGGATGGATCGCAGAAACGGGCGCACCCCTGCCGGTGAGGTTATCGGCAAAAGCGATCGGGGGAGCACAGGCAAAATCTGCCGCAGGGTATGAACGAGCAGAGCGGGCGTGTTTGTCAGCCGGTGTATCCCTTGAGCAGTTCTCTGTACTGCGTATTGGTGTTTGTGAAGCGTTTGTAGAGGGTGGCGAATCCAACAAGCCTTCCCTCGATGCTGGAGAAGTCAAATGGCAGGTGTCCGTCGATGTCGGCAACGCCATGTCGAATTCTGCCGTCATAGATTACGACATCACCGGACTGGCAGCCGTCTTCGTAGAAGAATCGGTCTTCGCCCCTTCGGATGAAGGCGCCGCCGGAGTGAAAGTCGAGTCCTTTCTGGGAGATGATGAGGATCACCTGAGCGAAGCGTTCGAAGCCGGCTTCTGCGGCGGCGACGGCGGTGCCAAAATCGGAATGTTCTGCCATAAAGCCACCCCCCCGGACGTAGTGGTGGATGCGGGATGCGGTCCAGAGGCCTTTTTCGTCGCCATCGACGGCAAAGTTTTCCGGTTCCCCGCAGAGGAGATTGCGGAAGCGAGCGAGTCGTTTGAAGATCTCGTGAGAACCAAAGAGATCGGGGCCGGTGAGAGGCAGGAAGAAGGTGCGAATGAGTCGAGCGCAACTGTTGATACCGCTGATACCGCCGACGACGACTTTCTGGAGCGGATTCCGCAGAGCCTCGGCGTCGCTGGCATCGTGTTTTCGATCCAGCCGGGGGTCGAATCGGCTGCGGACACGATCAAGCAGATCCCGAATTTCGTTGCAGGAATAGAGCCCGCGTACTCGGGAAAAACCAAACTGATCCATATGTCTGCGAACGGCTGCGAAGTCAACTTCTGCAGGGGAAGAGGCGTAGACGGAGGCCTGTTCGAGGAGACCGGGGAGATCTGTGGCGGCGATATCGGCCATAGGAAGATCCAGAGGCTTGCGTGTTTGAGAAGGAAGCGAAGTGTGGAGAGTGGAAGTCCGGGGTGTCAGATGCTTTGCATGGAACAGAATCGGAGTGGGCCAAGGTTGAGCAGCATGGAGCTCCAGGTAAGTCCGGAGCCGAAGCCCGCGAAGCAGACGTGAAGTGATTGCCTGAGCAGGGTCTGAGCAAGGTTAAAGGTGATGTTGACTGGAATGGAGGCGCCTCCGGAGTTGCCGAAGTTTTCGACAACGTTGGCCGGCATTCGCGCGGGATCTACTTTCATTTTGGCGGCAAGTTTTTCGAGCATAAAGCGATTGGGCTGGTGGAACAGGTAGTAGTCGACGGAGTTTTCAGCGGTATTGGCGAACAGCAGAAGTTCCCTGATCAGGGGTGGGATCTCACGCTGAACAAAATTGAATACGGCTGTGCCATCCATGTGCAGGTGGTCGGGGCTGCGGAAATTGGAGTCACCGGCATCCTGTTCGATGGCTGTTTCGGCAGTGGATGGCATGCGGAAGCCTCCGGCGGGAATCGTTAGTGCATTTGCACGGGAGCCATCCATGCGGAGGTTGGCGTGGATGGGACCTGCATCGGCTGATTTTTCGAGGAGTGCGATGCCAATTCCGTCACCGATGAGGGGAAAGCTGTTGCGATCGCGAGGGGATACTCGACGACTGATGACATCGCCGGCGATGAGGACGACCTTCCGAATGGCTGGTTGTTCCAGCAGGAGACAGGCCTGGATAAGTCCGACGAGCCAGGCAGCGCAACCCTGAGCGATATCCATGCAGAACAGGTCATGTTTGAGATTGAGACGCCCCTGAATGATGTTGGATGTGGGGGGGATGAAGTGATCGGGGCACTGGGTAAGTACCAGGAGTGCATCGAATTCATCGGGCTGGATGTGCTGCTGTTTGAAGAGGTGTTTGAGTCCGGCGACGGCGAGATCTGAGACGCACACACCCGGTTCCACAATCCGGTGTCTGTCGTAGCCCATGATTTCCTGAAGTTTTCGGGAGCGTTCAGGAGGGAAACCGAATGCGGACATGTCGTCGACGAAGCGACATTCTCTGCTGGGGAGCACGGTATGGATGCCAGCAATGTGTTTTCCAGCAAAAAGGAAATTCACGGGGTTGCTCCGCTTTTCAACAGCAGTTTTCTGATGTCTTCAACGCTGGCAAAGTTTTCGGGAACGAAGTCGAGACCATCGATGGTGATGGAGAAGTTTTTTTCGAGTTCTGAGGTGAGGACGACCATGTCGAAGGAATCGAGCAGTCCGTCTTCGACGAAGTCGGTGGAATTTCGATAGTCGGCATCGGCGCGGATGCGGCTGAGTATCTGAAGGATTTGTTCATGCATGTTGGCGTCAATTCTGAAACGCATGGAATGGTTGTGAATGTTGCAGTCGGCTCTGCGGCCATCAGCGGAGCCTGTTGGAGGACTGTTCTGCTGGAGCGGGGCGGAGCCACAGTACGATGTCTGCATCGGGCCTTGAGATCACGCGGGTGATACAGCCGGCGAGGTCTGCAGCGGGTTGCGGTTGACTGGAATTTTGGATGCTGTAGCGGGCGATCACAGGGCATTGACCGGGGGAGAGCTGTTGTTCGAGCAATCTTGGTTTGGGAAGGATGTGGAGTGGACCGTAGTCGAGGGCGCGAAGGAGTCGGCTGATTTGGGGGAATGTCCAGTTGGGGTCAAGCAGGCCGTCCGCGGGGACGTCACGGCTGGAGTGATACTCGGTCAGGGCACGGCTTTGATGGGTGAGGTTGAGTGACCAGCGGAGGATGTTGGGGAGGAATTGGCGGAACAGTTCTGCGGCGGCCTGCATGCAATGGGCGACAAGCTGCAGAGCGGTTGTGTGTGGGCTGACTGGTACAGGGGTTTGGGCGAGTATCGGGCCGGTGTCTATGCCGGAGTCGAGAAGATGCCATGTGGCACCGGCGTTTTGGTCTCCGGAAAAGATAGCCCATGTGGGGGCGTTTCGTCCGCGGTGTCTGGGGAGCAGTGAATTGTGGTAGTTGATGAACCTGAGCGCTGGGTTTGCAAGGACATCGGGGGGGATGATCCACGCATTATTTGCACTAACTACGAGGGTTGACTGCCGGATATTGACGAAGAAGTCGTTGAGTGAGCCGTGATCCGTAATTTTTTGCCAGGAGCAATTGGGGCGATTTGCGGCGCGTCGCAGCAGGGAGAACGCGGAGTTGTCATTTTGAATGGCGAGCACAGGGAGTCCGGTGCTGGCGAGTTCCTGGATGCAGTCGCAGGCGATGCGTCCACTGCCAAGCACGATGGCTCGAGAGAATGGGGCAATTGGCGGCTGTGCGGAAGCGAGGTGGGTGCAGGAGTGATTGGTTCGAGTGTCAGGCATGATGCTGGGTTGCCTCCTGATGGAGTTTCAGGCGGTCGATCTTGCCGTTGGGGTTGCGGGGGAGTTCGGGGAGGTGACGGAAGTCACCAGGAAGCATGTAGCGGGGCAGCAGTTCGAGGAGTTTGTTGCGGAGCGTGGCCGGATCGAGCGGTTGAGGGCTGGAGTAGAAGAGCACGATTTCCTGTCGTTCCTGCACATAAACGACACAGACCTGCTCGACGATTCCGGTGCCGGAGGCTGCCTGCTCGATTTCACCGAGCTCAATGCGGTATCCGGAGTGTTTGATCTGGTGATCTTTTCTGCCATGGAAGAGGATTTCACCGTGGCTGTTGACGGATGCAAGATCTCCGGTGCGGTAGATGATCTCGGGGTAGTGTTTCCGCAGCGGGTTTTGGGTGAAGACCCTGGCTGTGCGTTCGGGGTCGTTCCAGTAGCCCATGGCGAGGGAAGAGCCTTTGACACAGAGTTCTCCGGGGAGTCCCTCAGGTGCGGGCTGGTCATCTTCCGTCAGGATCAGAATTTCGGTGTTGCGGCAGGGGAAGCCGATGGGGAGTGGTTCATCATCGGCGAATTCCCGCTGGATGCGATACCAGGTGCAGTCGACGGTGATTTCGATGGGACCATAGAGGTTGACGAATTCGGTTTTGGGAAGTGCTTTTCGCCAGATGTTGAATTGCCGGGTTGGAAAGACTTCACCGGCGAAGAAGACGCGACGGAGTCTGGGGAGTGAGAACTTCTGAAGGAGCCCGAGATTGGCGATGGCGACCATAACCGAGGGCACCCAGAAGAGGAAGGAGATGCGTTGCTGGCAGAGAAAATCAACAAGTTTGGCGGGGAAGCCGGACCATGAGTCGGGGATGAGGCAAAGGCAGGCGCCAGTGGCGAGTGCGCAGTAGAGTTCGAGGGTGTAGATATCGAAATGGAGTGGGGAAAGGCAGGCGAAGCGGTCGGCGGGTTCGAATGGGAATTCGCTGAGCGTCCAGTCGATGAAATCAATGATGTTACGATGACTCATCACGACGTTTTTCGGGACGCCGGTGGAGCCGGACGTGCTGATGATGCAGGCGGGGTCCACGTCGAGAGAGAGTCGCCGTCTGTGCTGAATTTCCCGGAGTTCCTCGGCGGTGGGTGTGAGACTGGGGCAATCTTCGGCAAAGAGCAGTGCAGTTTCCGGGCTGGCAACAGAGCGAACGGTGGAGGCAAGTTCTTTGGACGTGATGATGATTGGGGGAGCCAGGTTTCCGAGAATTGCAGCGGTTCTGCGGATGGGTGAGCGAACGTCCAGGTTGCAGTAGCAGTTTCTGGAACCGAGAGTGCCAAGGTTGGCTGCGATGGTTTCGATGCTGCGTGGCAGGTAGGTGCAGATGGGGGAGTTGACAGTGGCGGCGAGCCGGCAGATTGCGACGGCGAAGCGCGTGGAGAGTGCTATGAGCTGGTTGAAGGAACACACTTCACCGCGAAATTCGACGGCTGCCGCATCCGGACAGGCGGTCAGAGCGCCCTGTTCCGCATATTCGAGGAGATGGGTTTTCATGTCTGCTCGCCGGTGTGGGACGGTGGATAGCACTTGCGAAAGATCAGGGATGCAGAGTGGTAGCGAAAGCCAAAGTGGGTGACTTCAAGGTCAAAGATGGGTTTGTTGGCAATGCTGATTTGAGTGGTTCCGCGCTTGATCCCGCTGGCTGCCATCTGGTTAAAGCAGAAGTGAGTTGAGATGGCACCGAGGCCTTCACCGTGAAGTTCCCTGCGTACGCCGCCCAGCAGCAGTCGGACGTCGCTGTTTGAAATTCGGCGGTGGCTGCGGAAAGTGAGCATGCGTCCGGAGTGGCTATCGCAGACGGACCAGATTTCGTCGGATGCCGAGACGAATGATTGGCGCAGATAAGCAGCGTAGCGCTTTTGGGAGAAGCCCGGCGGGGCAAATGACTCGCGGGAAAAGCGATCGTTGAAGTCGAGTTCGGCGGCGATACCGAGTACTTCATCAAGCTGGTCGCTGGTATCGACTCTGCGGTACGTCATGTTGTAGGAGGATGTGTCAAACTGGCGGCGGAAGGATGCCCTGAGGACCAGTTGACAGTCGACCGGGATGAAACCTGCTTTACCGAGGTAATCGATTCGGGCGAGGTCGGACACGTCCACGGCTGTGGAAACGTAGGCCGGCGCGTAGCGTGCGAGGTACTCTGCTTCATGCACCCCGAAATCGTCACAAGGCGTAAACTCGCTGATATTGAGTACGCTGCGTCCCCAGAGCTGGCTGTCGATGTCGATGAGTTCGGTTTTCATGGCTGTTCACATTGCAACCATGGGGAGAGTATGTTCGAAGCTGGTGGACTGGGTGGCTGGGCACGAACGCTCGAAGGTGACGAAAAAATTGGGGTCGCGGTGGTAGAGCTGCAGCCAGAGCGATTTTGCGCTGGATTCCGGAACGCAGTGGATGAAGTTATCTCCAAAGGGCTGCGTCAGCATTCTTCCCGAATGTTCCAGCTGCTGTTCATAAACTGCATTTCCGGGTCCAGGGAAGACTCCGGGGTAACGCACGAAGAGTGTTGCGGTTGTCGGTGTTTCGTGGCCGAAGGCACGGATGGTTCCGTGGAAGTCGCGGTTGTAGCGGTATGGAGCCCGCACGGTCCACTCGAGGTAGTGCATGTAAGTGAAGCAGTCCTGGGGCCGGACTCCGAAGAACAGGAATTTCACGCCGTCTATGCGACTGAGCCGATCGAAGGTGGAGTTGTCTCCGCAGGACAGGGGACCGACGGGAGTATCGAGGCCGTCTGTGGATCCCACCATGGCGACTGACATCAGCGGATCGGTGGAGCGGACAGTTCCCGGGAGTTTTCGTACGAATTCACTGATCACACCCATGCGACTGGGGGTGTTTTGGGGGTCAAAAACTTCCTTGTTGATGAAACTGAAAGTGAATGTGGGGAAGCAGATTGTGGCGGGGCCGAGGTCGAGGAGGGCAGCGGTGAGTGTGCGGAGCAATTCAGCACGCTGGGCTCTGGGGGAACCAAAGTTGATTCCGGCGTGCACAAAGAGCACGCGGCAGTCGTGGGCCCCGCAGCCGTGCAGGGCTTCCTGAAGAATTGCAGCAGAGGTTGGACGGCCGTTGGTGGCCAGAAACAAATCGCCGGCCATGGAAGTATTTCAGGGGCGGGAGAGGAAAGTGATGCCAGCGGGACCTGGTGGCAGGTCGTCGTCAGTCTACGGATGCGTGTTTTTTACGGGGGTTCGTGAACTCAGAAAATCGAGGAGGTCGCCGGCTGTCTGCAGGTTTTGAAGATCGGACACGTGCAGGGGGACATCCCAGAATTCATCCACGAACGAGACAATTGCCAGTACGGAGAGGGAGTCCCAGATTGAGGAGGAACGCAGCACATAATCCGCATCGATATGGTCTTCATCGAGGATGTGCGCTAGTTTCGTGTAGAGGGCATCCGGATCCATAGTTGACCTTTTTATCAGCGGCGAGCAGTCCGAGGGGATCGGATTGATGGTTTGAGGACGTTGAGCTGGCTCCGGGTGGCTATGGGCTTGATGCAAATCGTCAGGCAAGTGCTGTGGCGAGCCTGGTTGTGTTGTTGTCGAGCAGTGAATGAAAGGCGTCTACGACGGCGTCGATTTCGGAGGGCGTGATATCGTGAAAGAACGGGAGTCTGATGAGTCGGGAACTGAGGTCTTCGGTATGTGGCAGGGTTAGTGGTCCAACGAGCTGTCGTCCTACGGGTGAGTTGTGGAGAGGGACATAGTGAAACACAGCACGGATACCGGAGGCGCGAATCTGATCGAGAACCTGGTCGCGAAGCTCGGGAGTTGGAAGGATCACGTAGAACATGTGGTGATTGCTGACGCAGTCTTCCGGGATGACCGGGAGAGCGAGTCGTCCTTTGGCCTCGAGAGGTTTGAGTGCTCTGCGATAGTGAAGGTAAATTTGTCTTCGTCGTTCGGAGATGCGTTCCATTTCCTCAAGCTGACCGTACAGAAAGGCGCTGCAGATTTCGCTGGGGACGTAAGAAGATCCCACATCAACCCACGTGTACTTATCCACTTCACCGCGAAAGTATCGCTGTCGATTTGTGCCTTTGTCGCGGATGATTTCAGCTCTTTCGATGAGTTCCGGGTTATTGATGCAGAGTGCTCCGCCTTCGCCGCAGATGAAGTTTTTGGTTTCGTGGAAGCTGTAGCAGCCGAGATCTCCGATGGACCCCAGTGCGCGACCGTTGTACCACGAATTGACGCCCTGTGCGGCGTCTTCGATGACGGTGAGTCCGTGAGCTCGGGCGATTGTCATGATGCGGTCCATTTCACAGCCGACGCCAGCGTAGTGAACGACGCAGATGGCACGTGTTTGGGGTGTGATGGCGTCTTCGATCAGAGTTTCATCGATGTTGAGGGTATCGGGACGAATGTCAATAAAAGTGGGTTTTGCGCCAAGTCGCGCGAAGGCGGAGGCGGTGGAGACGAAGGTGTAGGAGGGCATGATGACTTCATCGCCGGGGCCGACATTGCAGAGTTGTGCGGCCATTTCGAGGGCCGCGGTGCAGGAGGGGGTGAGGAGCACTTTGCGAATACCGAATCGATCCTGCAGAAGTTGGGAGCATTTGTTTGTGAAGTATCCATCGCCGCTGAGGTTGCCGAAGGTGACAGCCTGGGCGATGTAGTAGAGTTCCTTGCCGGCGATGAAGGGTTTGTTGAATGGAATATTCATGCAGAAGCTTTCGGTCTGCAGTGCAGGTGGATGGATTTGCCTGCGGGATTTGCGCGGCTTGGGAAAGCTATTTCGGTAATTTCCAGCGGGCAAGCTGATGGTCTGTTTGTGCTGCTGGAATGGGGCGATTGGGGCCCGCAAATTCGTTAATTTCGTCAGAGTTGGCTGCGGGGCTGTTCAGCGCTGACGTTTTGCCCGTTTCCGGCCTGAGGTGTCGCTGCTGCGTCGGGATTTCTTTCCTGAGCGTGCGAAGCCCGGGGAGTCGCTGTCATTTTCTTCGGGGACTGCCTGCCCGAGTTTCTGTTTGAGCTGGTGGATGCGATCGCGGAGTTGTGCGGCGCGTTCGAATTGGAGTTGTTCAGCGGCAGCGAGCATTTCTGCTTCGAGTTCGCGGAGGAATTCCTGGTTGACAAAACGTTCCTCGGATTTGGCACCTGAAGATTCGCGTTCGACGCGTCGGGCTTCGATTTCTTCCTCGATACCGCGTCGAATGGCTTTGCGAATGGTTTCGGGTGTGATTCCGTGGAGTGTGTTGTATTCGATCTGGAGTTTTCGTCGGCGGAGAGTTTCGTCGATTGCCCGCTGCATGCTGTCGGTGACGGTATCGGCGTAGAGTATTACTCGAGCATTGACATTGCGGGCGGAGCGGCCAATGGTCTGGATGAGGCTGGTTTCGCTGCGGAGGAAGCCTTCCTTGTCGGCATCCATGATGGCAACAAGAGAGACTTCAGGGAGGTCAAGTCCTTCGCGAAGCAGATTGACACCGATAACGGCATCATGCCGACCTTCGCGGAGTTCGCGGAGTACCTCGACGCGTTCGACGGCATTGAGTTCTGAATGCAGCCATTGGCACCGGATGCCCTCTTCCTTGAGGTAGCCGGCGAGATCTTCAGCGAGTCTTTTGGTGAGGGTTGTGATGAGGACACGTTCTCCGGCCGCGGCGCGTTCGCGGATTTGTTCGAGCAGGTGGGGTACCTGTCCGCGCGCGGGGGCGACCAGAATTTCGGGATCGACAAGTCCGGTGGGGCGGATGACCTGTTCGACGACCTCCCCGCCAGTCTGATCAAGTTCCCAGTTGGCAGGTGTGGCGGAGACCATGATGCGATATGCGGGCCGAGCATTCCACTCGTCGAACATCAATGGTCGGTTGTCCTTCGCCATGGGGAGTCGAAAGCCGTGATCGACGAGGGTGGATTTACGTGCGTGGTCACCTGCGTACATCGCGCGAATCTGCGGGATGGTGACATGTGACTCATCGACGAACATCAGGAAATCATCGGGGAAGAAGTCGTAGAGCGTATACGGGGCTTCGCCGGGTTTGCGTCCTGCGAGTGCTCGACTGTAGTTTTCGATGCCCGGGCAGAACCCGGTTTCCTTCATAAGTTCGAGGTCATGGCGGGTGCGAGCTGCGAGTCGCTGGGCTTCGAGCAGTTTGCCTTCCTTCTGAAATTTCTCAAGTGAGGAGTCGAGTTCTGCGCGGATTTCATCGAGAGCATTATCGATGCGACTTTGCGGGAGCACAAAGTGTTTGGCGGGGTAGATGTAGATCTCACGGAGTGACTGTGATTCGCGTCCGGAGACGGGGTCGATCATGCTGAGCTTTTCGATCTCATCTCCCCAGAGCTCGATGCGGTAGGAAAATTCTTCGTAGGCCGGCCAGCATTCGATGACGTCGCCACGTACCCGGAATTTGCTGCGGGCGGGATCGAAGTCGTTGCGATCGTACTGAATTTCAATGAGCTTCATCAGAAGTTGATCGCGGTCGATTTGTTGTCCCACGTGAAGCGGGATCATCATGCCCAGGTAGTCTTTGGGGGAACCGAGACCATAGATGCAGCTGACGGTGGCAACGACGATGACATCAGCGCGGCTGACAAGGGCACTGGTTGCGAGCAGCCTGAGGCGGTCGATTTCCTGATTGATGGACGCATCTTTTTCGATGTAGATGTCACGTTGGGGGATGTAGGCTTCGGGTTGGTAATAGTCGTAGTAGCTGACGAAGTACGTGACGGCATTATTGGGGAAAAACTCGCGAAATTCCGCATAGAGCTGGGCTGCGAGGGTCTTGTTGTGTGAGAGTACGAGTGTGGGTTTCTGGAGTTGCTGGATGACGTTGGCCATGGTGAAGGTTTTACCGGAGCCGGTAACACCGAGGAGCACCTGAGTGCGTCTGCCTTCGTGCACACCGCGGCTGAGCGCTTCGATGGCGCGAGGCTGATCACCGGCGGGGGCGAATTCGCTGACCAGCTGAAAGGATTGTTGCAGACGATACATGATGGCGATTGCGTGTACGGGGCCGACTGGAAAAGGGCGCGGCCGCGTTCCGGCTTCGAGTTCGCCCACTGCCGGATTCTACGGCTAAGGCTGGCGGATGCGACCGCAGTTCCGCAGAAACGTCTGATTTGGCTGCGGATCAGTGTTCGGCGGCGGCGTTTGGTGCCTGGGCGGCCGCCCATTTCAGAGCCTGCTGAAGCTGCGGATCAGTCTCGAGGAGATCCGTGAGAATTAAGGCTTTGCCAGCGGGATCGGCTGCGCTGGAGAAGGTTTTCTGCCATGCGGCAAACTGTTCTGCACTGAGCTGCAGCACCTGTTCCGGGTCCGGGTTGACGCCCCAAACATCGCTGTTTCTGTGTTCCGGGTAGCGATGAATGTTAATTCCACTGGGGCGGAGATAGCCTGCAGTGGTGAGTTTCATAGCGGACAGACCGCGTTCCATGCGGACGACGGACTGAACAGTGCCCTTGCCAAAACTGCGTTCGCCGATGATGGTGGCTCGGTGATTGTCCTGAAGAGCCGCCGCCAGCACTTCGCTGGCGGATGCGGACTGACGATTGATGAGGACCGCGAGTGGGAGTGAGGTGGGGACGGCAGTCCCGGCCGAGGCATCCCAGACGCGTTCTTTCACCGCTCGCCCCTGCATTGAAACGATGCGTCCGCTTTCGAGAAACATATCACTGACTTCCACAGCAGCATCCATGAGCCCTCCGGGGTTGGACCGTACATCAATGATGAGTGCTGTGGGCTTGAGTGAGGAAATGGTGTCGAGGGCGGTTCGAAGATCATCCGGCGTGGAACGGCTGAAGTGTGTGAGGCGAACGCAGGCGATACGGAGCTGCTGTTCGGCGAGCCACTGTGGAGAGCCGTCCGGATTACGAACGGCGGGGATTACTGTGGGGAGCTGGATTCGTTCGCGGGTGATCTCGAGTCTGAGCGGGTTTTCCTCTCCGGGGCGGCGGAGGGTGATGCTGACCGGGCGCCCTTCCGGGCCGGTCAGCAGCCGGTTGATTTCCGGGGGCGTGAGTCCGTTGACGGGTTTCGAATCGACTTCGATGAGAACATCGCCGCTGCGGACGCCGGCACGGGCCGCGGGCGACTGGGGCAGCACATTCTGAACTTCTGCCCGCGCTGCATTGGGCAGCATTTGCAGGCCGATTCCCACGAACTCCTGATCTAAGTACTGTTCGAATCGTGTGAGCTCCTGTGGTGGGATCCAGGAGGAGTACGGATCGAGTCCGGTGAGCATGCCGCGGATGGCGTTGTCGATCAGTTTGCGGCGGTCAACCTCCCGAACGTACTGGAGGTCAACCTGTCCGTAGGCTTCGGCGAAGAGCTTCATTAATTCGAACTCTTCGCGAACCCGGGCGGCGGCTGCAGCTTTTTCGTCACGTGCACTGAGGCCGCGGGCAGTGCTGAAGCCGATGCAGGCGGCTGCGATGCAGAGGAGGACGATGGAACTGCGTATCACAGCGTAATTCCTGCAGCCGTGGGTTGGTCAGATGAAGGAAATGATCAGGCTGCTTTGGCGAGCACATTCCCTGATGTGTGGCCGTGCAGGGCGTGCTGAGCCGGTTCCATGGTAAGGACTTCCTCAGCCATGGCGAGGTAGTCATGGGCGCCGTGTGAGTCGGGAGCATAATCAAGCACGGATTGTCCGAAGCCGGGTGCTTCGGCGAGTTTGATATTTCGACGGATGCGGGAGCGGAAGATGCGGGCCTGGCACCACGGGGTATCGCGATCGCTGGCCTGAAGAAAGTGCTGAAGGTCATCGACGACATCGGCAGCGAGACGAGTGCCGGACTCGTAAAGGCAGAGCATGATGCCGCTCACTCGCAGTTCGCGATTGAGCCTGCGGGTGACGAGAGCCGTGGTTTCGAAGAGTTTCGAGAGTCCCTGGAGTGCGAAGAAGTGCGGCTGCAGCGGGATGAACACTTCACTGGCTGCCGTAAGTGCGTTGACGGTGAGCACACCCAGTGACGGAGGACAGTCCATGATGACGTAATCGAACCGCTGCTGATCTCGCCATGCCTGCATGGAACGTCGCAGCAGAAACTCACGCCCCTGAATGCCTGAGAGTTCGATTTCTGTAGCGGCCAGATCGATGTTTGCGGGGACGAGCGAGAGATTGTCACCGATCAACTGGCGGGTGTCATCGAGAGAATTCTGCTGTGTGAAAACGCCGTACACCGACGCGGCTTCGGGCCCGGCTTCAACGCCCAGGTGCAGCGACGCGTGGCCCTGAGGGTCAAGGTCCATGAGACAGACACGGCGACCGCTGCGAGCAAGCGCCGCGGCGAGATTCACGCTGGAAGTCGTCTTGCCGACTCCGCCCTTTTGATTCATTACGGCGATAATGCGCATCCTGCTGATCCTGCTTCGGGCGAGTGCTCGAAATGGCGACGTTGACGTTTCAGAATTCAGCCGATGAGTCTAGCGATGTCGCTGGATCAGCGACAGATGCACCGGCTCCGATTCCAACCTGCAGGGGCCCGTGGCGTGCACAACCCGGCAAAAATTGCTGCACTGGCCGGACTCATCGGCGGAAATTGCCGAGGAGGCTGTGTGGTAGCTGGCGAATGGGCTTAGAGACCCTTGAGAAATGCATGCAACTCCGGCCCCATATCGTCGTCGTCGGACGAGGCGGCCTGAACGATGGTGGAGTTGTCTTTGTCCGCTGAAGAGGAATCCGGAATGCTGGCAACGAATGCTTCGTCGGGCTCCGAAAATCCTTCGTAGTCCTCCGCGGAGGGCGACTGTTCTGCTCGGTCTGCAATTCCTGAAACCCGCCCTTCCGACGCCAGCTGGCGGTCGGGGTTGAGCTGGAGTGTAGGCGGCAGTGGAGCTTCGGAGTCGCCAAAGCCACGACCGGCTTCACGGGACCACATCGGGCGATCAGGCGGAAACTGACCGGAAAGTACTGCGGGGTCAAGCACATCGACACCGTCCAGAGATCCCGCGCCACGCAGATCAATATCATGGGCCGTCCGTGTGCTGTCGATGCGATCAACACGGGGGCCCTGGCCCGGCCGACCGGGTGCAAGGATCACAGCGCCTTCCGCAGATGAGTCAACCGACAGTTGGCGGCCCAGTTCAATAATTTCAACGCAACTGTCGGCAGCCTCAGCGGCATCTTCGGATGCAGCCTGCAGGGCAGCGACGGAAGATGTGCGGGGCTCTGATACGGGGGCCAGTGGTTGCCCTTCGCGTCCGCTGAATGTGGTGGCATCGGGTGAAGCGCACTGTTCTGTGACTACTTCGTTGAGCAATCCGCCCGGAAGAACAGCGCCGGATACGGCTTCTGGGCGGACGTGCACGACAAATCGCACCGGACCGAGACTGATCTGATTGCCGTCAACGAGATCCTTACGGGTGCCGGATGCAATTCGTTGCCCGTTAACCCATGTCCCGTTGCTGCTGTCGAGATCGGTAACGGACACTCCCTCGCGGCCTACGCGAAGAAAGCAGTGGCGTCTGCTGACCTGCGGGGCGGAGAGTCGCAGGTTACAGTCGGAACCGCGACCGATGACGATGTCGTGACGCACGGTGATCTTGCGTACACTGGATGACTGATCCAGCAATTCAAGAACGATCTTCATGGCAATGCCTGAGAGGCAACGGAACCAACTCCCTCTGTGTCAATCGGCGACTCCTTCCTGATTTTTGGAAAGGATTTCAGAAGTTCTGCCCTTTCGCAAGGAGAAAGGCGGATTTTGCGAAAAATCGGGTGATCGGGTGGGTGATAGTAGCAATATGGGTGGGTGTTTGTGAGAGGTTTTTGGGGGGATCGGTGAAGTTTGGACTGCGGGGAGGTGCTGCGGGAGCGGCGGGAGTCCGATAGATCGAGAGCTGTGTCAGGGATGTCTGCCGTGTTGAGTGCCGCTGGAGTAACTGTGGATGATTATTGATGCACACCACCATTTTTGGTGTCTGGATCTGCCTTTTGACTACGGCTGGCTTCGGTGTGAGCGGCATGCGAGGATTTGCCGGGACTATCTGCCGGAGGACCTGCAGCCGCATTTGCGGGAGGCGGGAGTGGATCGCACGGTGTTTGTGCAGACGCAGCACAATCCTGAGGAGACTCGGTGGGCATTGCGACTGGCGGAGTCACATAAATTCATTGCCGGGGTAGTGGGCTGGGTGGATCTGGCCGCGTCGGATTGTGAGCAGCAGCTGGAGGAGTTTCTGGGGAATCCTTTGTTTTCGGGTGTGCGTCACATCGTGCAGGACGAGCCGGATGAGGATTTCATAGTGCGTCCCGAGGTGCTTCGAGGTTTGGGGGTGTTGGCGCGTCGTGGAGTGCCTTATGATTTGTTGTTTTATCACCAGCATTTGCGGCATGCGGCAACTGTGGCGCGGCTGTTTCCGGAGCTGCCGCTGGTGATCGATCACTTGTCGAAGCCTCGGATTCGCGAAGGGGTCATGGAGCCATGGCGGAGCCAGCTGCGGGCGGCGGCGGCTTACCCGAATGTGTATTGCAAGCTGAGTGGGATGGTGACGGAGGCGGATTGGACCGGATGGACGGCGGAGGATTTGCGTCCTTACGTGCTGACTGCGGTGGAGGTATTCGGGCCTGAGCGATGCATGTACGGCAGCGACTGGCCGGTGTGTGAGCTGGCAGCGGGGTACGAGCGGGTATGTGGTGTGTTGCGTGATCTGCTGTGCGAGTTGAGTGCGGCTGAGACAGCGCGGATTTTCGGCGGCACTGCGGCCGAGTTTTATCGACTGCAGCTCAACCGTGAGTGTGTAACGTTCGAATAACGGATCGCGCGTGGCATCAGCTGTTTAAGTTGGTTATGGTCTTTCCGGTGTTACCGTGATAAACTTGGGGGCATCGCGGGGAGTGTCCTCCGCGGCTGACCGTGGTTGTCCTGCTGTTTGCGATTCAATCCCATGAAGACTCTCATTCGCTTTGCTCAGGTGGTCCTTCCGGATTCCGTGCAGTCCATGAACGTGCTGCTGGAGGGGGGGCGAATAGCAGCCCTGGATGTTCCGGATGGTGCGAGTGCGGACGAGGTGATTGACGCGCGGGGGTTGCATTTACTGCCGGGTGTGGTGGATGACCAGGTGCATTTTCGTGAGCCGGGGTTGACGCACAAGGAGGACTTGTGGACAGCCAGTCGTGCGTGTGCCCGAGGTGGTGTGACATCGTTTCTGGAGATGCCAAACACGAAGCCGACGACAACCACGGTGGATGCTCTGCATGCGAAGCTATCGCTGGCGGCCGGACGTTGCTTCGTGAATTATGGTTTTTACATCGGGGCGACTCCGGGGAATATCAGCGAGCTGGTGCGTGCGGAGCGGACACCTGGGATTAAGATTTTCATAGGTTCTAGCACTGGAGATCTGCTTGTTGACGATCAGGCAGTGCTGGAACGCATCTTCGCCGAGACAACGTTGCCGATTTGCGCTCATTGTGAGGACGAAGCGACGGTACGGGCGAATGCTCAGGCAATCGGTGGTGGGCGGGATTACGCTGACCACAGCAGAATTCGGGATAACCGTGCTGCCATACTGGCGACGCGGCGAGCGGTGGAATTGGCGGAACGTCATGGGCACCGGTTCCATGTCCTGCATGTGTCGACGGGAGATGAAGTGGAGTTCCTGCGGACGACGAGTGATTTGATTACAGCAGAGGCCTGTCCGCATCATTTTCTGTTCAACACGAACGACTACGCGCGTCTGGGGTCACTCGTGCAGATGAATCCTTCGATTAAGAGTCCTGCGGACATGGAGGCGGTTTGGCAGGGGCTGCTGGATGGGACGCTGGAGGTGGTGGCAACGGATCACGCGCCTCACACTCTGGAAGAAAAGGCATTGCCGTATCCGAAATCACCGTCTGGTCTGCCGGCCGTTGAGAATTCTCTGGCTCTGCTGCTGAATCAGGTGTCCGAGGGCCGTTGCACGCTGAATCAGGTTGTTTCGTGGATGTGTGAGGCTCCGGCGAGAATCTGGAACCTTCGTGGCAAGGGGCGGATTGAAGTTGGCTTTGATGCGGATTTGGTGCTCGTCGATCTGAACCGGTCTGAAGAGATTTTGAACGAGCGGCAGCTGACAAAGTGTGGCTGGTCGCCGTGGCATGGTACGACGCTGACCGGATGGCCGGTGCGGACAATTGTCGGTGGGCGGACAGTGTATTGTGACGGCTGGTTGTCTCCTGAGGCGTTCGGGCAGGAGCTCGAGTTTTCGCGGGATGGCAGTTGACGTTTCTGAGGGAAGAAAAAATGGCACTGAGGATTACGGGTTTTGATACGTGGGACCTGCGTTTCCCGACATCACAGCAGCTCGACGGATCGGATGCGATGAATCCCGACCCGGATTATTCAGCTGCCTACGTGGTGCTGAGGACGGATTCGGAGTTGCTGTGCGGGCATGGGATGACATTCACGATTGGCCGGGGAAACGAGCTGTGCACGGCGGCCATTCGGGCGCTGGCGAAACTGCTTGTGGGTCAGACCCTTGAATCGTTGATGCGGGAACCTGTCGTACTCTACCGGAAGCTCACTGGTGACAGTCAGCTGCGCTGGGTGGGTCCTGAAAAGGGGGTGATCCATCTGGCGGCTGCCGCTGTGATTAATGCGGTGTGGGATTTGTGGGCACGATTTCTGGGGAAGCCCGTCTGGCGGGTGATTTGCGAGATGTCTCCGGAGCAGTTCGTGTCGTGCATTGATTTCCGCTACCTGACCGACGCGGTGACTCCGACACAGGCCGTGGAGCTGCTGCAGCCTTTTGCTGCGGGGCGGGAGGAGCGGATAGAGCGGTTGCGGTCGGATGGGTATCCGAGTTACACGACATCGGCGGGCTGGCTGGGATATTCAGACGAAGCGCTGCGTCAGAAGTGTGTGGACCTGCGGGCTCGCGGCTGGACGCATTTCAAGATCAAGGTGGGACGCGACCTGCAGGACGATCTGAGGCGGTGCACAGTGCTGCGGCGCGAGATGGGCGAGGACGCGTTCATGATGATTGATGCGAATCAGGTTTGGGACGTGCCGCAGGCGATTGAGTGGATTCGGCAGCTGGCCCCTTTCCGCCCGTGGTTTGTGGAGGAGCCGACGTCGCCGGACGACATACTCGGGCATCGGGCGATCGCGGAGGCAATTGCGCCGATCCGGGTGGCGACGGGGGAGATGTGTCACAATCGGGTGATGTTCAAGCAGTTTATGCAGTGTGGCGGGCTGCAGGTTTGTCAGCTTGACTGCTGTCGTCTGGGCGGAGTGAATGAGGTACTGGCGGTGCTGCTTCTGGCTGCGAGGTATCGAATCCCGGTTTGTCCTCATGCGGGCGGAGTTGGTTTGTGCGAATACGTGCAGCATGTCGGGATGGTGGACTATGTTTGCCTGACGGGTACTCACGATAACCGCGTGATCGAGTATTCCGACCATCTGCACGAGCATGTCTGTGATCCCGTGGTGATGCGGGGTGGGCGATACATGCCTCCGGAAGCCGCCGGTTACAGTGTGAAGTTCACAGAGTCGGCCTTGAGTGGCTACACTTATCGAGGCTGACGGGGGCGAATTTCGATTGACCTTGTCCGGAATTCCACGAAGAATCTGCGGTATGCCATTTCCCCGACAAACAGCAGAATGTTCACCGGCAAAGCGGCCTCGCCGCGGGCGCGTGAGTTTTGTTTCAGCGGTGATTTTGTGGACTTTCCTGTTCGAGGGGCTGACGGTGCTGCTGCGTTTCGGTTTTTCGCTCGAGTCCACTCGAGACACAGCCTCGACCATTGGGGTGATCACATCCGGCATTCGGGTGCACCACAGTTACCTGGGAATTCTGCTGCTGCCAGCGGCGGCGTGGCTGCCACGGCGGGCAAGTGGCCTGGAGTGGCTGTTTTCGAGTGTGGCTGCCGGGCTGGTCTGCAGTGATCTTGTGCATCATTTTGTGGTGCTCTGGCTGTTAACCGGAAGCCCGCAGTTTGATTTGTTTTACTAGCGGTGTGGCATGGTGCAGCAGCGAATTCTGATTGTCGCCGCGAAGCGGACTCCCTTTGGTCGCTTTCGAGGGCGTCTGGCAAATCTGGAGCCTGTGTCGCTGGTGACAGAGGCTGCCCAGGCCGCGCTGGAGGGGCTGGATCGCCACCTGATTACCCGGGTTGTGCTCGGGCAGGTGCTCTCAGCGGGGCACGGGATGAATGTGGCTCGTCGAGCAGCACTGTTGTCTGGCTTGCCTGAGTCCACGACAGCACTGACGCTGAATATGATGTGCGGTTCCGGTCTGAAGGCTTTGGCTCTGGGAGCGCAGGCGATCCGAGCCGGCGAAGCTCGGGCGGTGCTGGCAGGCGGCGTGGAGTCGATGTCGCAGTCACCACTTCTGGTGCAGCGTCCGGGGCGGGGGCAGCAGCCTGATATTGGGCAGCTTCGCGATTCGATGCTGACGGATGGCTTGCGGGATGCGTGGATTGACGAACACATGGGAGACACTGCTGAGCGGCTGGCGAGGGAATTCGGCATTTCGCGGGAAGAGCAGGACGCGTGGGCGCTCCGCAGTCAGTCACTGTATGCTGAGGCTGCGGCGGCCGGGGTTGTTGCAGACGAACTGATGGAACTCAGGGAGCTGGGTGTTGACGAGCATCCGCGTCCCGGGGTGACCGCTGGAGAGTTGGCAGGGTTGAAGCCGGTGTTTGCTGCTGACGGCACGGTCACCGCTGGAAACTCATCGGGTGTCAACGATGGTGCAGCGATGGTAGTGCTGGCGGAAGAGCGACTGGTGAAGGAGCAGGGCTGGCCGGTGCTGTGCGAATGGGTGGGAGTGGAGGAGACTGGTTGTGACCCGCGAAGGATGGGACTGGGGCCGGCGCATGCCCTGCGACAATTGCTGGAGCGGCATCACCTGACTTTGAGCGAGATTGATCAGCTGGAGATCAACGAGGCCTTTGCAGCGCAGGTGCTGGCATGTTTGCGTGAGTTGCAGCTGGAGGCCGGTTTGGCTTGTGAATCTGCAGTGCCGCAGCGGCCGCTGGTGAATCCATATGGTGGTGCGATTGCAGTGGGGCATCCGCTGGCGGCCAGCGGAGCGAGGCTGGCTGTGCATCTGGCGTGGCAAATCGCGCGGGGGCGGGCGACGACGGCGGTGTGTTCCCTGTGCATCGGCGGCGGTATGGGAATTGCGGCGTTGCTGCGTGCTGCCGAGGGGGGCTGATGCGGTTACTTTGTTTCGAGGAAAGCGAGGATATGTTTTTCGAGTTGTTCGGGGTCGCGTGTTGAGCATTCCCAGACGACGAGTACATCCCACCCGAGTTCTCTGAGCAGACGCTGATTGCGTTGATCGCGGTCGACATTTCCGGCGCGTTTTTTCTCCCAGAACTCTGCGTTTGCTGCGGGTTTGACGGAGCCATAGCGGCAGTTGTGGCAGTGCCAGAAGCAGCCATGGACAAAGATCACCCGGCCATGGCGGGGCAGGACCAGATCTGGGCGTCCGGGCAGCGTGGCCTGGTGCAGGCGAAAGCGGTATCCGAGTCTGTGTACGAGGCGTCGTACCAGAATTTCGGGGCGTGTGTCCCTTGAGCGAATGCGGGACATGTTGCGGGACCGCTGCTCTGGAGTATGCACATCAGTCATGATTCTGAACCCGATGCTCCTTTTGACGGCGAATTGGAGCGGTGGGGGCGGCATTGTCAACGGTTTTCGCGGGCGATCCTGCCGAATCGAGTCGGAAATAGCGAAACACGGCGATTTTCGGGCTGGCGGTGTGGGTGGAGTGCCGGATGGGATGGCGAACCGAGGGAACTTTCCTGTTGCTGATGTTGCTGATCCCGGCGACTCTCAGTAAATTCCGCGGTCATCGATTCCCGCGAACCCTTCGTCGGCTCGCATCAGAAAGACGCCCATGCAACATACCGACATCGACATCTCGTCCTCACGTGTGCTGATTGCTGATGATATTCAGCAGAATCGGGAACTGCTGGAGGCCTACCTCGCTGACGAGGGTTATCAGATACTCATGGCGGCTGACGGTCAACAGACGATGCAGCTGGTTGATGAGCATCAGCCGGACCTGATTCTGCTGGATATCATGATGCCTCGAATGAGCGGCTACGAAGTCTGCACACGGCTCAAAGCTGATCCCGGCAAGCGTATGATTCCGGTGCTGATTGTGACGGCGCTGAATGAGCCGGGAGACATCGAAAAGGCAGTGAATGCCGGGTGTGATGACTTTCTGACGAAGCCGGTGAACCGTCTGGAGTTGCGGACACGAGTTCGTTCTCTGCTGCGAGTCAGGCATCTTGCCAGCGAGCGTGATCGGCTTCTGGCATATCTTGAGGAAATGGAACACCGCGTTTTGCGCGGGGGAGACTAGCATTGTCTGACGAAGAAGACGAAGTATTCGGCCGATCGCCTCAGTTTCGATTTGAGTCTTCGCGGGGGTTTCCGCAGGTGGTCCTGCGGCAGAGACGAGCACAGCCATTCTTTGGTCGTCATCCGTGGGTCTTTGCCGGTGCCATTGAATTGGTGCGTACGGGAGATGCTGGTCGTCTTGAAGCCGGCGATCCAGTGCAGCTCGTGACGCATGAAGGGCGTTTTGTTGCCTGGGGCCTGTTCAATCCCATCAGTCGCATCTCTGTCAGGCTTTACTCGTGGCAGGAATCTCAGCCGCTCACCGCTGCATACTGGTACAGTCTGGTGGAATCGGCCGTTGCGCTGCGTCGTCGTCTGTTTGACCTCAGGAAGCCCACGACGGGGTGCAGGCTGATCTTCAGCGAGGCGGATTTTCTGTCGGGGCTGACGGTGGACAACTACGGTGGCTGGCTGCTGGTGCAGTTCACAAGTCTCGCACTCTACCGGCATCGTGAGCATCTGCTGGCGGCTTTGAACGCGCTGTTTGAACCCCGCGGTATCTGGCTGCGAACGGAAAAAGGGATGCGGGAATCTGAGGGGCTGGAGGTTGTTGACGGACTGCTGAGCGGCCCTGAGCCTCCGCAGCCGGTATTCATTGAGGAGCACGGCACAACGTGGGGTGTTGACGTGCAGCGAGGTCAAAAGACCGGCTGTTACCTCGACCAGCGTGACAACCGGCTGGCCGCCAGCCGTTATCTGAGCGGCGCGCATGTGCTTGATGCATTCTGCTTTTCCGGTGGTTTTGGAATCACCGCGTTGAAGTCCGGTAATGCGGAATCCGTGACCGGCATTGATTCGTCGGAAGCTGCCCTGACGCTGGCGCGCAATAATGCAGTGCTGAACGGTGTTGCCGAGCGTTGTGGTTGGATCCACGAGGACGTGCGTACGGCGCTGGACAAGCTGGCCGCAGCGGGCAGGCTGTTTGACGGAGTGATTCTGGATCCGCCGCGGATGGCGCGGAGTCGCGGGGGGCTTGAGCGTGCGCTCCAGGGGTACATCCGACTGAACGAAGCCGGCCTGCGAGTGCTCAAGCCCGGCGGTATTCTGGTGACCTGCAGCTGTTCAGGGCTGGTGTCCCGCAACGATTTTGCGGAGGTGATTGCGGAGACTGCGCGGCGTTCCGGCCGCAACATTCAGATTCTGGAGCATCATGGCCAGCCTGCGGATCACCCGGTGAGCGCCACCTGCCCGGAGACGGAATATTTGAAGGTACTGATCTGCCGCGTGCTGTAGTAGATTGTTGGCGGGCTGAACGGGCGGGCGTTGTACGCGTGTGATCCTGCGCGACTGGTGACAGCGGTAGTCTGGCGAGCTTCAGAGGAGTGAGATTCGGGGCTGTTTTTCGGGATTCAGGCGGATGTGGAATGGATAACTGGAGTGTGGCTGAGCGAGTTCCGAGAAGCAGTCGTCGAGTTGTCTGAGGAAGCTTTCGAGATCGATGCGACCGACGGCGGGCGGGAATCCGGAGAGGTTGGCGCGTGCGGAGAGGTACATGCGGCAGGCGCCACCGAGGTTACCTTCTTCGAAATGGAAGAGTGCGACGGCAGCCTGGATCAGCCCCTGAAAGAACGGTCGTTCTGCGCAGGTTTGTTCGCTCCAGAAGTCTTCCAGCACATCATGGCACTCGAAGAATGCTCCGGCATTGAACAGGCGAATGCCTTCCTCGATGCGTGGATCAGAAAAGTTGCATTCCGCCATGGTTGGTTGCGGAGTGTTTACGAGAGGATGGGCAGCATGATGCCGGACCCGTGCTGCACTTCGCGGGTAACGATGCTGCCCAGCAGTGTGGTGCTGGTGCAGTCGTGAATTTCGATTTCTGTGAGCGAGCCTGTGAGACGAGGGTTACCATCGAAGACGACAATTCGGTCGCAGGTGGTGCGGCCTGTGAGTTGAGTGGCGAGTCGAGTGGCTTCCGGGGAGGCGTGCTGCAGTGATTCTGCAGGGAGGTTTCGGTCGCTTTCCGCGTGTGTGTGGTGATCGTGATGGTGATGGGTGTGTTCAGGGGCACCGAGCAGATTGAGGAGGTTTCCGCCATCGGTTGGGAGACCTTCGCGGGCCGACCGTCTGGCGGCGGATTTGCTGGGGCCTTCCACGAGAATTCTGACATGCCGCCCGATGAACTCGGCATTGTCTTCTTCGGAGATGCGGTTTTGGAGTTCGAGCATTTCGTGGTTGCGACGACGTTTGACATCTTCGGGGATGTCATCGGCGAATAATTCGTCGGCTTTGGTGCCGCTGCGGGGGCTGTATTTGAAGATGAAGCTGTTTTTGAAGCGGCAATCGCGAATGAGTTGCATGCTTTTTTCGAAGGCGACCTCGGTTTCCCCGCAGAAGCCAACGATGAAGTCACTGGAGACAGCGCAGCCGGGTACGATTTCGCGGATGCGCCCCATCATTTCGCGGTATTCTTCGACGGTGTAACCGCGTTTCATGCGTTTGAGTACGTCATTGCAGCCGGACTGGGCTGGGACGTGGAGGTACTTCATGACTTTGGGCAGGTCGCGAACAGCCTGGAGCAGGTCAGTTGTCATGTCGCGGGGAAAGTTGGTGATGAACCGGATGCGTTCGATTCCGGGGACGCAGTGGAGTTGTTCGAGGAGATCTGAGAGGCGGACGAGTCGGCCGTTTTCGGTGTACTTGTAACTATTAACGGTTTGACCGAGGAGTGTGATTTCGCGAACGCCCTGATCTGCAAGCAGTCGGGTTTCCTGGAGAATGTGTGCGGGAGGGCGGCTTTGCTCGGGTCCTCGAGTTGCGGGAACGACGCAGTAGGTACAGAAC
>JBEAUF010000429.1:0-23100 GCA_041161565.1 Planctomycetota bacterium
TAAGACATTTTCCGGGTCGGTTTCGAACTGTCGTTTTCCGGTTCACCCGTGAATTCCCCCGTTTTTCACTTGAACTTTGCTCGGAAATTCCGATGTTCCGAGCCTGCGTGTTACGAGATCACATTCAGCAGCGTGGGGGAGTTCGCAGCATGGCGAGTCACGGGCATCGGTCGGAAGTCCCTGCAACCGAAACCGACGAGTCCACGCCCCCCCTCATCAGTGACATTCTTTTCGATTCGCTGGAAAGACTGTTCACAACTTTGCCTCGGGACCTGTTGCGGCCGCTCGTGGAAAACGCAGAGGTGCGGCGTATGCAGGGGGGCGAAATCCTCATGTCGGAAGGCGATTCCGCCACCGAATTGTTTGTGCTGGTGCGCGGACGCTGTGGAGTTTATACACAGGATGCGGAACGCCGACTGCGGCTGATCGAGACAGTCGAGACTTCCGGGCAATTACTGGGCGAGCAGTCTTTTCTGGAGGGGCGTCAGTTCCGCAGTGCCTCAGTGCTGATGCTCGAGCCGTCTGAAATCGCAGCCCTGCCCGGACGGGAGTTCCGGGAGTTGCTGGCGCTGGATCCGCATGCCTCTGAGTGGCTGTCCTCATGCGCTGTTCACTACGCACTTAACAAGCTGGGTGTCCTTGCAGCTGAACTGGCCCAGCTGGCCGGCTCCACCGCAGCACCTCAGGGCTCGGTGCAGCAATTCCCCGCCGGAACCGCGATTTACCGCGCTGGTGAAACGGCTGACTGCGCCTGGTTCCTGCTGGCGGGAGAAGTCTCGCTGACGCAGCAGGGTAGTTCGCAGCCTTCCGAGACGATACGTGCAGGACTGCTCTTCGGCCAGTCTGAAGTGCTCGCAGCGGAGCTGCGACGGGAGACAGCCACAGCCGTGACAGCCGCAGAGGTGCTCAGCGTCGATGCTGCGGTGCTGCGTTCGTGCCAGCAGCAGGGCGGACAGCTGGGCACGATCCTGACAGCGCTGGCCTCCGCACACCGCCTTCCACAACTTGGCACGGTCTACCGCTATCTGGCTCATGTGGATCACCAGCCCTGCATCGTCAGCGACTATACTCTGTCCTCCGGAATGCGGGTGCGGGTGCGTTATTTTCCACAGCTCCCGCGGCTGGAGGCAGCGCGACAGGAGTCCGTTGCCGGCACAGTCACGCTGTCATCTCCGGATCGCAGTCGCCTGCTGCTGCTCACTGCTCGCGGAGTACTCTCGGGACTCACCGTCACCGGCGACTGGCAGCAGCTGCCGGCCGCGATGTCGCTGGTGCTGCGGGGCGGAGTGCTGGAGGACTGGCAGCAGCGTGCCTTTCAATCCACCGGCGAACTGTTGCTGGAGAACGCAGCATCCCGAACGCCGGCGGGTGCCGAAGTGATCTGTGCCTGCACGAATGCCACTGCCTCCATGCTGCGTGCGGCTGCTCGTTCAGCAACCACTGTCGAAGACCTGACGCGCATGACGGGTGCTGGCGGAATCTGCGGCGGCTGCAAAGCGCGACTGCCGCTGTTTCTCGGTGAACTGGAACTCAACCTCTGCCGCCTGCATCGGGAGGACCTGGCAACCGGCGCGATCCGAGTGCGTCTGGAGTCAATTGTCGGGGGAGCCCTGCCACCGGCCCGCGCGGGACAGTTTATTCGCGTGGAGGCACTGATCGACGGCACATGGGTCGGACGCCCATACACGCTGATGGGGTGGAACGCCAATGAATACGAACTGGGAGTCAAGCTGGAACAAAACGGGTTCTTTTCAAACTGGTTGAATACAGCACCCGACGGCACACTGCTCCGCGTCTTTCCCCCGGCGGGTGACGTCTGCCCGGCGACCTCAGACCCGCGGCCGCTGGTCTATCTTGTGGCAGGTATCGGGGTCACTCCAGCCATCGCCGGTCTTCGGGAACTTGCCGCTTCACGTGTCGTGCATGTGCTCTACAGCTTTCGCACGCACCTAACAGCCGCCTGCCTCGAGGAACTCCAAAACGCTGCCGCAGCCGGCCGGATTCGCCTCAGCCTGCACGCCACCGCCGAACAGGGACGACTCACCCCCACCGCCCTCAAATCCTTCGTCGAACCACTTGGACCAGCCGAAATCGTGGTCTGTGGACCTGGCGATTTCAACCGCATCGCGATGCAAACGCTGGCGGATCTCCCGGGAGTCCTGATTCGAGCAGACAGTTTTGATCACCCGCAGCGGGGCGAGGGTCTGCGAGCCGGCCCCGGGAGCTGGCGCCGCAAGGGTTTCGTCCCTACCTTCCCGGCTGGTCCGCCAATTCCAACCAGAACCAACCTCCCCGCTGAAGCTCAGGCAGAACAATTTCTCAGAGAGTTTGATGCGGAATGCCCCGGCCGCTGCGAACTGGCCCAGCGAATCGCTGCAGCCCGCCAGGAACTTGCGGAAACAGGTGTCTGGCACAAGACCCCGGAAGAACTTGGCTTTGCCGCCCAGGTGGCATGGCGCAATGCGGAACGCTGCGTCGGCCGACTCTACTGGAAAGGCCTGCACCTGCGGGACTGCCGCAATCTCTCAGCCCCCGACAAAATCGCTCAGGCACTCTTTGACCATCTGCGATTTGCATGGAACAACGGCGATCTGCGTCCGGCCATCACCGTCTTTTCACCGGGCACGCGAGCCATTCCCGGCCCGCGCATCTGGAACCCGCAACTGCTCCGCTATGCAGGCTTGCGCCTGCGTTCAGGTCGACAGATCGGTGATCCGGCACAAAACGCCATCACGGAACGCATTATGCAGCTGGGCTGGGAGCCCGCTGGGACTGATTTCGACCTGCTGCCCCTCGTCGTGGAAACAGCCGAACATGGCCCCCGCCTGTATGAACTTCCAGCAGACTGCCGCTTTGAAGTACCGCTGTCGCACCCCCAGCACTCATGGTTTGCCCAGCGTGCTCTCAAATGGTACGCCATCCCCGCTGTCTCTGACATGGCTCTGGATGCCGGCGGAGTGATGTATCGTTTCGCCCCCTTCAACGGCTGGTATCTGGACACGGAAATCGCCGCGAGGAATCTGACCGACACCAACCGCTATAACCTTCTCCCGGAACTCGCTGAACGACTCGGCCTCGACATCTCCAGCGAACGCACTCTCTGGCGAGATCGCACCATGCTGATGCTGCATGAAGCCGTGCTGCATTCGTTCGACCGCGCTGGGGTCAAAATGGCCGATCACCATTCCGTTTGCCATGAATTCCTCGAATTCTGCCGCAACGAACAATCGGCCGGTCGCGAGCCGGCAGGAAAATGGATGTGGCTGGTCCCGCCCTTCTCGTCATCGGCGACGGTGCTGTATCAGGAACCGTTCCGGGATCAGGCGTTCAAGCCCGCTTATCGGCTGCAGAAGCCAGTCTGGGAAACAGGACCGTTGTCGGCAGCGGTGAAACAGGGAAGCAACCGCTCGCCAACGCCATGACGAATGACGGGGCAGGGGATTCTGTGACCATTACGGCAACAGGCCAAATGCCACGGTGGCAGGTCGCTCGCTGCTGCGGTAAAGCCGATGCGTGGCCTGCTGAAAGTCCTCCGGTTTGGCGAAGTAGATATTCGGCACAAATGTCTGCGGATTACGGTCCACCAGCGGAAACCAGGTGCTCTGAATCTGCACCATAATGCGGTGCCCGCGACGGAAGCGGTGCAGCACATCCAGAAGTTCCAGCCGAATCCTCGCAGGTTCGCCAGGCTTGAACGCTTCAGGACGCTCGTAGGAATTGCGGAATCGCCCGCGGAGCACTTCGCTGCGGACCATCATCTGGTAGCCAGGCAGCAACCCCGGATCGGTGCCATCGGGAAAGACATCGATCAGCTTCACCACGAAATCAGCGTCGGTCCCGGTGGTCGACACGTCGAACTCGGCCGTCAGCGGGCCCGCCATGGTCAGATCTGCGGTGAGCACTTCCGTCTGGTAGACAAGCACATCCGGACGCCGTGCGGCAAACCGCTGGTCCTCCACCATATACTCCACCGTCATCCGGTTGGTGATGACTTCCGTGTAGGGCACGGGCCGAGCAGGATCGCTGATGTATTCGTCATACCCGGAGTCGCCGACTGCCGGGAGGGCCGCCCCGGCAGGCTGTACCGGCAGACGTTCGCCGGAGGCCGCTTCAACGGCCAGTTTTCCGGCGGGTAACAGACGCAGCCGCGCGGCAGTGGCAGTCTTCGGCGGCCACTTGTCAAAGGTCCGCCAGATGTTGGAACCGGTTTCAAACACAGTGGCCTCTGCGGGAGCGGGTGCATCGCGGCCCTTCAGGTACTTCTCGAAAAACGGGAACTCAATCTCCGCCCGGTAATGCTCCGCCGTCGCCGCATCGAAGGACACCTGTCCAAGCCGATCCCCGCGAGTCGACGCCCAGCCGCCGTGGATCCATGGGCCGACCACCAGCACGTTGTTCACATTCGGGTTGAGTCGCTCGACCGATTGATAAGTTTTGAAGGAACCGTACAGATCTTCAGCATCAAACCAGCCCGTCACCACCATCACTGCCGGGGCCGTGTTTTTCAAATGCGGCAGAATCGCTCGTTTCTGCCAGAATTCATCCCGATTCGGATGGTCCATCATTTCCTTCCAGAACGGCACACTGTCCTTCAGCCAGCGACGATTGATCTCCGAAATCGTTCCGGCCTCAAGGAACATCTGATAACCATCAACGGAGGGCAGGGCGTTCGGAACAGCGCGTTCGGTGGTGGGCCGAGGGCGTTCCTGAGCATTGCTGTTGAGCCAGCGAAAGGCGTGAGCGAGGAAGAAGGCGCCGTGATGCAGAAAGTCGTCGAAGTACCAGTCGCCAACCGGAGCCTGCGGGGAAACGGCAGCGAGGGCCGGGTGGGCATCAATCATGCCGGCTGATGCATAAAAGCCCGGATAAGAAATTCCGGCCATGCCCACTTTGCCGTTGTGGCCCGGTATGTTTTTCACGAGCCAGTCAATGGTGTCCCATGCATCGGTGCTTTCGTCGATGTCCTGCGGGCCGTTTTTCATCGGCTGGTGCGGTCGTACCTGTTCAAAAGTGCCCTCGGAAAGAAAACGCCCCCGCACGTCCTGATTGACAAAGATATAGCCCGCCCGAGCGAAATGTTCTGACGGTCCGAGGCTGGCGGGGTACTTGTCCGGGCCGTAGGGACCGGAGGCATACGGCGTTCGCTTGATCAGCATGGGCCATGCCTGTGATGTGTCCCGAGGAATGTACACAGCTGTATACAGTCGCACACCATCACGCATGGGAATCATGTGCTCCTGTTTGATGTAGTGTTCGCGAATGTGGCTTTCGAGCGATGTCGGGGGGTTCTGAGCGAGGCAGGTCGGCAGCAGCAGAGTTGCCTGGAGGAGCAGGCAGGAGATGGCGGAGAGGCAGTGGGTGCGGCGCATTTTGGGTGCTCCAAAGTGGCGGACGGCGCGAGAATCGAGGGCGGGACAGTGAGAACACTAGCGAAAAAAGTCCCGGCACGCGATCGGGAAGGCGGGACTGACACATCAGGGCGATTTGCCGCAAGCGATGGAGCAGATGTCACCGGCGGGTGCCGGAGGGGGAATTCAGGCAGTACCCTGACCGGGCATTTCCGGGGAATCTCGGGGCGTCCGCCAATTCCCGCTGCCTCCGCTCCTCAGCGATGTTATCATACCGGGGTCGGCAGAGGAGCAGGTGTTCGCTGGGTGGCAACGCTCAGAGGAAAGTCCGGGCTCCACAGGACACGATGGTGGGTAACGCCCACCATCCGCAAGGATCGGGAAAGTGCAACAGAAAGCAAACCGCCGAACGTCGTGCGGCCGTCTTCGGATGGTCGGGCGGGTCGTGGCAAGGGTGAAACGGTGCGGTAAGAGCGCACCAGCAGTCCGGGTGACCGGCTGGCTGGGTAAACCCCATCGGGAGCAAGGCCATGCAGAAGGAACAGCGGTTTTTCCGCGGCGAAGCGGTCCGTTTCGCAGACCTTCGGGTGGGCTGCAGGAGGTGTCGGGTAACCGACATCCCAGAGAAATGAACACCCTCGACAAAACCCGGCTTATCGTTCCTCTGTCGACTTTTCCCTCGAGTTATGCAAATCAGGAATTCAGGCGATGATTAAGCGACCCCGCAGTGGCGGTGGCTGGAAGGCCATCATCTACAGTCTGCGTCTGGCTCAGCGCGTGGGCTGGTGGAACATGTGGAGGGCCATGCGTTCAAAAAACACGTGCAAGACGTGCGCTGTGGGCATGGGCGGACAGCTGGGTGGCATGGTCAACGAGGGCGGTCACTTCCCGGAGGTCTGCAAGAAGTCCTTCCAGGCAATGGCATCTGACCTGCAGGGGGCCCTGCAGACATCGGCCATCACCCGCATGTCGCTCAGCCAGCTGCGAGCCATGACGTCCCGACAACTTGAGAACTCCGGGCGCCTCACGGAACCCCTGTACCTGGCTCCCGGAGCAAATTCCTACCAGCCGATCGCCTGGGACAAAGCTCTGTCACTGATTGCCGAACGGATGCGGGCAGCGGGCCCCGAGCGTTCGTTCTTTTATGCGAGCGGTCGCGCTTCGAACGAAGCGGGCTTCCTGTTCCAGCTGCTCGCGCGGCTCTTCGGCACCAACTATGTCAACAACTGCTCCTACTACTGCCATCAGGCGAGTGGTGTGGGGTTGAGCATGGCTCTGGGTACCGGGGCGGGTACTGTGCGTCTGGAGGATCTGGATCAGGCGGACCTGTACATCCTGATCGGTGCCAACCCGGCCTCCAATCATCCGCGGCTCATGCGATCACTCATGCAGCTGCGTCGCCGCGGTGGACAAGTGATTGTGATCAACCCGCTGCAGGAGCTGGGACTGAAAAACTTTCGTGTCCCCAGCGACGTCCGCAGCCTGCTCTTCGGCACCGACATTGCCAGCATGTACATTCAGCCGCACGTGGGCGGCGACCTCGCGCTGCTCACCGGCATCGCCAAACAGGTACTCGAACAGCAGTCGCAGGACGTGTCCTTTATTGAGCAACACACGGAGGGCTTCGCGGAGTTCTCGGCGTACGTGCAGGGTGTTTCGTGGGAACAGATCATCGAAGAATCCGGGGTGAACCGGGACCAGATCCGCAGCATCGCTGCGGCGTACTGCGGTGCGAAAAATGCCATCATCGGCTGGTGCATGGGAATCACCCATCACCTGCACGGTACCCAAAGCGTGCACACCATCGCCAACCTCGCGCTGCTGCGTGGCATGGTGGGGCGGGAAAATGCCGGCCTGATGCCTATTCGCGGCCACAGCAATGTGCAGGGACTGGGCACAGTCGGCGTCACCCCGGCCCTCAAACAACACATGCTGGAACGCTTTGAAAAACGCCTCGGAATTCAGCCCCCCAAATCTCCGGGTCTGGACACGATGGCCTGCATGGATGCGGCGTGGGATCGCCGCATGGACTTCGCACTGTGCCTCGGCGGTAACCTCTACGGCAGCAATCCGGCGGCTGCGCGGGCCTTCGACGCCATGAGTCGCCTGAAGACCATCGTCTATCTGTCGACCACTCTGAATACCGGCCACGCATGGGGTACCGGACAGGAAACACTCATCCTGCCGGTACTCCCGCGAGACGAAGAGCCCCAGCCCACAACTCAGGAATCCATGTTCAGCTTTGTTCGGCTCAGTGATGGTGGCACTGCCCGACATCCGCAGGCCCGCAGCGAAGTTTCAATCCTTGCGGAACTTGGACAACGCGTGTTCCCGGCAGACCCGCGGCTGGACTGGGCCACCATGCACAGCCACAAAGCCATCCGAGAACTCATCGCCGACCTGATTCCAGGCTACGAAGAGCTGAAAAACATCGACGGCACCCGCCAGGAATTCCATGTGCCAGGGCGAGCCGTCCGAAACTACCAGTTTCCCACGCCCTCAGGCCGCGCAAAGTTTCATGTGGCTCAGCTGCCAGGCCGCAGGCTTCAGCCCGGACAGCTGCAGCTGATGACCCTCAGATCCGAAGGCCAGTTCAACAGTGTGGTGTACGACGAAGAGGATATTTATCGGGGCCAGGAGCGTCGCGATGTGATTCTCATGCACCCCGACGACATTCGCGGGCTGGGACTGACCACCGATCAGCGGGTTTGCATCCGCAGTTCCGCCGGCGAAATGCGCTATATCCTCGTCAGACCGTTCGACATTCGCCCGGGGAATGCCGCCATGTATTACCCCGAGGCAAACGTGCTCGTGCCCCACGACGTGGATCCGCTCTCCAAAACCCCTGCCTTCAAGTCGATCGCCGTTTCCATCACCCCCGAATCATGAACTCCCGCCAAAATTCCCCGGGTTTTCACTTAACGTCGGCCGCCAAAGGTGCCAGGATAACGTTTTGGCGCGGACTTCGGTCACCAGTCCGCTCTACCGGTTTCGCACTTTTGCCCGCCGCTCGCCGGCTTCCGGATCATGAAGCATCTGACCTCCCTGTTCGATATTACCCCCGACGAACTGCACGCCATCCTCGACAAGGCACAGGAACTTAAACAGCTCTTCCGCCAGGGCCAGCGACCGCAGCTGTTCCCCGGTCGAGTGCTGGTGCAGCTCTTCGAAAAACCCTCGCTGCGCACTCGCAACAGCTTCGAAGCTGCCATGATCCATCTCGGTGGATCCGGCATCTTTCTCACCACCGCCGAAGCCGGACTCAACGGCCGCGAAAGCCTCGCCGACGTCGCACGCGTCATCAGCTCCTTCAGCGACCTGATCACCATGCGCACCTTCTCACAACAGCTCATCGAGGACATGGCGGCACATGCTTCCTGCCCCGTCATCAATGGACTGTCCGACGAACGCCACCCCTGCCAGGCCCTCACGGATCTGCTCACCATCCGCGAAACGCTCGCCAGCCCCACCCAGCGACACCTCGTCTTTGTCGGTGACGGCAATAACGTCGCCATGTCGCTCGCCATCGCCGCAGCCATGACCGGTATGCCAATGACGCTCGCCGCGCCTGACGGCTTCCAGTTCACCCCCGACTTCCTGCAAAGACTCACGCAACGCTACCCGTCCCACCAGGTCGTCTGCACCAGCAACCCCGACGCTGCTGTGCGTACTGCCGACATCGTCTACACGGACGTCTGGGCCAGCATGGGACAGGAAGACGATGCAGAGCGCCGCAAAGCCGCCTTCGCCGACTTCCAGGTGAACAGTCGCCTGATGGCACTCGCCCCCGCCTCCGCCGTCTTTATGCATGACCTCCCGGCTAAACGCGGACTGGAAGTCACCGACGATGTAATCGATGGCCCGCAGAGCATCGTGTTCGCCCAGGCGGAAAACCGCATGCACCTCGCCAAAGGACTCTTCGCCTGGCTGCTGAGTCACTGAAACAGCTATGGAACTTTCCGCGTTTGCCCGCCAGGTGCTCTTTTCAGCCGACATCCCGGCCAAACTTGCACGTCCCTCCGAACTCACGGATTTCGCCCCCACACCCGCTCTCCGCGTTGAAACACCCTCCCGCCCGGAATCCCTCCAGTTCGCCGCGCGCCGCACCGCACCGGTCATGCCCAAAGCGGAATCACTCAGAGATCCCGCCAGACGCGCAGTCGCGCATCACATCATGGCCAACCACGAACTGCAGGCACTCGAAGTCATGGCCATGGTGCTGCTCGCCTTCCCCGAAGCACCCGCCGAATTTCGCAGCGGCCTCGCCCGCATCATGCTCGATGAACAGCGACATACCCGGCTCCATATCCAGCGTGCCCGCGAACTGGGACTCGAATTCGGAGACAAACCCGTCAACGGGTGGATCTGGACCAAAGCCCTCGAATTTCGCTCCGAAATCGAATACGTCGCCGGCCTCCCGCTCGTTTTCGAAGGCGCAAATCTGGATCACACCATCGAATTCGAAGCCTGGTTCCGAAATGCCGGTGACCGCCGCAGTGCGGCCATCATGCGAGCCATCCATCACGATGAAATCCGCCATGTGCGCTTCGGCATCGATTGGCTCCGACGCTGGAAACAGACCGACCAAAGCGACTGGGAAGCCTGGACCCAGGCCCTTCACTGGCCCATCAAGCCCTCCCGTGCACGCGGCGAACAGTTCCACGCCGCCCCCCGACTCGAAGCCGGCCTGACCGACGAATTCATCCAGCTCCTGAGCGCCTGGAACGAATAACCCCAACCGAACCCCGTGATCCTCCGAAAAAACCGCAAACGGCACGTAAACGGTGCCATGCACCTTGACAGCGAATCCGAGCTGTTTTACAGTGTGCGGGCCACTGATTGAAAGGTTTGATATGCCCCGCGTTAATCGTCGTGAAATCTTCTCTGAAACCGATATTCAGGCGTTTCATCTCATCAGCCGCTGTGTGCGTCGCAATCATCTGTGCGGACAGGATCGCAGGTCCGGGCGCGATTATTCGCACCGCCGCGAATGGATCCGCAGCCGCCTCGAAGAACTGGCCGGCATTTTCGCCATCGAAACGCTGGGCTACGCCCTCATGGCCAACCACATGCACCTCATCGTCCGCACCCGCCCGGATGTGGCTCTGCAGTGGTCCGACGACGAAGTCGCCCTCCGCTGGTGGACGCTCTTCCCCCAGCGTCGTACCCCCGCCGGGCTCCCCGAAGACCCCACCACTGAAGAGCTCAATCACATCAAAAACAGCCCCTCCGGACTCGCCGACAAACGCCGTCGACTCAGCAACGTCTCATGGTTCATGAAGTGCATTTCCGAACCCATCGCCAAACGCGCCAACCGCGAAGACAATGTCACCGGCCACTTCTGGGAAGCCCGCTTCAAAGTTCAACCGCTGCTCGATGAAACTGCCATCGCAACCTGCATGGCCTACGTTGATCTTAACCCCATCCGTGCTGCAGTCGCTCAAACGCCCGAAAACAGTGAATTCACAAGCCTCCATGACCGCATTGCCGACCGTCAGGCTGCCATTTCCGCCCCTGCCACGGCTGGTCAGAACACCGCAACCGAACACGGTCCCAACGCCGGCTGGCTGGCCCCCATCGCACTGGAACCTCCAGGCAAACAATCCCACGACCGCTGCCCCCCGCGGCGGCTCACCGATCGCGGTTGCCTGTGCATGACGCTCGATCAATACCTGCAACTGGTCGACTGGACCGGCCGTCAGCTGCGGCTGGACAAACCAGGCCTCATCCCGTCGCACCTTGACCCCATCCTCACACGGCTCGATTGCAGCATCGAGACGTGGCTGGATCTGGTTAAAAACTTCCGCCGCCGATTCCTGACGGAAGCCGGTCGCCCGGAGACCCTGCAGGGTGTCTCGCAGATTCGTCGGCGATACCGAACAGCAGCGATGGCCGGACTGGTTGAATGAAATCGGCCGCGGCGCAGATCACCACGGGTTGCATTTTCAAAAACCGCGCGGAATCACTCCCCCCACCATCGGGACCATGCCACTCACTTACCCGCCACCGGGACAGCGTTGCACATCTGCAGTGCCAGCAACGGATATGCGGTTCCACTGTAGGTGATAAAGTGCCAGGAATCCGTGTTCAGCGAGCGTGTCCACCAGCGGCCGCTTTCGCGCTGGCTGGCGGAGATCCACGCGATGGCTTTCTGCAGTCGAGGGTCATCAGCAGGCACGTTGTGTTCCCTCAGCACCACCACGGCCAGGCCCGTCATGTGACCATCACCGACCGGGTTCTCCAGATCCGGTTCCGCTCGCAGCCGGGCCGCCCGGTTGCCATTACCCCACGCTTCCGGGGCAGCAAAAGAACGAATTGACCAGCTCCCGTCGGAGCGCTGGTGTCTCCAGAGCAGCTCAATGATTTGCTGTTTGCGGGATTCGTCCAGGAGCTGCGGCATGCGTGCCGCAGCCCACAACTGCAGCACGCGACCGTAATCGTGTGGCGCACCATGCTCGCGACGAAGATACGCTTCAAGCCTCTCAACGGCAGCTTTCAGTTCCGGCTTGCCACCTTCGGAGCGGACAGCTTCCAGCCAGCCGGGAGCGGCCGCGGCGGCCATGGCGGCAACGGTGGCTTCGTGCCATGCGTCAGATTCAAAGGGTGGCCAGCAGTCCAGCGTTCCCCATGTGCCTTCCTCGGTCTGAATTGAGAACATCAGTTCAAGGGCTGCAGCGGTTTCCGGTGAAAGCTTGCCGGTGACGTGTGCGTCCCATTCGGCGAGACCTGCAGCGATGTAGATCACCTGAGCGGGGCGAGTAGCCTGTTTCAGCCTTTCAGCCGGCTGCTCCTTCAGCTTGCCGAGCTGATCCACGAAGAAACTGCGGTTGGCTTCATTGGGCGGCCCCAGAGTTGGCGAAAGGGCAGGGCGGATGGTCATGTAGGTGCCGTTGGTATGGCAGCTGACGCAGTTCTTACTGCCGCTCCATGCCAGCGATCCCTGCTCGAGGTACTGTGCTGCGGCGGAGGTGGAAAGTTGTCCGCGAACGGGCTCTTCAGCGGTCGCTTTAGGAATTTTCAGATCCTGAAACTCGTACTGGAAATCATCCGCCACCGACGGCAGTGCAGCGGGAATCACGATGCAAACCGCGAGGCAGCGAGCAACAACAGTGGGGCGGAACATATCTGGCCTTTGCGGCAGGAGGGTGTTGAAGGCGGGGCAAAGCAGGCTTTGGGGAACGCAGGCCCGCAGTAGACACTGTGGTGAGCTTTGTGGCAAGGGAACGCCCCGCTCCCACCGGATTTCTGACAGGCCGATTGACACCAGACACTCGTCGGACAGACAATTGCTCCACAGGCACAGGAATTCCGCACGAAGTCCTCCTGCAACGTCTGCCTTTGGGGTGAACTGTTTATGGGTCGTTTTGATGTGGCCATCATTGGTGGCGGTATCGTAGGGCTGGCCACAGCCTGGCAACTGCAGCAGCAGCGTCCCGATTTGCGGCTGGTGGTGCTGGAGAAGGAAGCCGAACTGGCATTTCACCAAACCGGGCGAAACTCCGGCGTACTGCACTCGGGCATCTACTATCGTCCGGGCACGCTGCGAGCGCAGAACTGCCGTGCGGGCAAGGTCGCTCTGGAAGCATTTTGCGAGCGTTACAACGTAGCCTGGCAGCGGACCGGGAAAGTCATTGTGGCAGTTGATGAATCGCAGCTGGGGCAGCTGGAACTGATCCACGAGCGGGGCCGACAAAACGGGGTGCAGTGCGAGGTCATCAGCGGTGATCGTCTGCAAGAACTGGAACCCCACTGTGCCGGCATTCGCGCAATTCACGTGCCCGAATCCGGAATCGTGGATTATCCCGGCGTCTGTCAGCGCCTGGGAGAACTTCTGCGAGCCGGGGGTGCGGAAATTCGGCTTGGCTTTCGCGTCACCGACATTCGCCAGTCAACGAGCGGCGTCTGTCTCGAGAGTCCCGGCGGTGCGGTCGAGGCCTTGCAGGCCGTGAACTGCGGCGGCCTGCACAGTGACCGTCTGGCAAGGCTCAGCGGTCAGCAGCTGCGGGAGCGGGTGGTGCCGTTCCGGGGCGAATATTATGAACTGCTCCCGGAGGCAGAACATCTGTGTCGCACACTCATCTATCCGGTTCCCGATCCGCGTTTTCCGTTTCTGGGTGTGCACTTCACGCGAATGGTGCATGGCGGCGTTGAGTGTGGTCCGAACGCCGTGCTGGCTCTGGCTCGCGAGGGCTACACATGGGGCACGATCAGCCCGCGAGACCTCTTTGAATCACTCACTTATCCCGGATTCCTGCGATTGCTCGCACGCAACTGGAAAACCGCAATCGGCGAAGTCCATCGGTCGCTCTCCAAGGCCGCCTTTGTCAGAGCTCTGCAGCGGCTGATTCCGGAAATCCGGGCTGAACACCTGCGTCCCTGTCCTGCCGGCGTCCGCGCACAGGCACTCGGCCTGGACGGAAAACTGCTCGATGACTTCCTGATTTTGCGGCACGAGCGAATGATCAACGTCTGCAATGCGCCGTCACCGGCCGCCACGGCCTGTCTGAACATCGGCCGACTTGTGGCCCATGAAGTACTGGGAAATGGCTCTGCCTGAGTATCGCCCGGCACTTTCCCTGATGTTGCGTTCAATGACGTTGGCTTTCTGTTGTTTCGCATGCTTTGGAGGACTCGCTCTCCATGGAAACGCATTGACCAGAGACTGCAAAGCGTGCGGTCGATGTCAATCGGCCGGTACCACCCTGGGACGCTCCTGCTGCGCCGCTGCCCGCGCGGTTACGGACCGTTACCGGAGGATCAACATCCCCCGCACGCCTTTCCCACTTTTTTGCGTTGAATGAGAGCAAGCCAATGCCATTGGATGTTGCGCCCGCAGCCCGATGCGGGCGGATCCCTGGCATCCCTCCCCCCCGCGAGCACTCAGTCTGCCGTTTTCCGCGTGTAGCGTTTGAGCCACGCGAAGGCGGCCTCCGGCAGGCTTTCGTGCCCGCCCTCGAAAATGGTGATCAGCGAATTCTTCGATGTTCTGCGAAGCAGGATTTCGCGGGGCAGGTCGGGATCGGAGGTCTGATCGGAAGGCAGCGGAGCGGTGAGTTTTCGGTGCTGTGTGAGTTCCTGAATTTCGCCATCAGAAATCACCGGGTTACCGTGAGCTGCGGCAATGGCATTGAAGGCCCGCAGTGAATGACTCACCGGAACCGATCCCGAATGACCGTCCTCGACGCCTGCCCAGATTGTCACCGGCAAATCGCCAACTCGCGGCAGATGAAACACGGGTGACCGATCACGATACTCAGCATCAATCAACTCCGAAGCCCCTGGCGGGCCGAGCAGTGATTTTTCGATCATGGTGGCGTATTTCTGAGGTTTGCCGTTCCGGCTGTGAAACCGGTGCCACTCCGCCAGATCCGTAGGTCCCACCCAGGCAGACACTGCGCTGAAGCGATCCGGGTGCCAGCCAGCCATGAGCAGTGACATGTGGCCGCCACCGGAAACGCCGGCGAGATAAATCCGGGAACGGTCTACCCGCCATTTGCGAAGTGCCCATTCCACGGCATCCAGAATATCCTGACGGGCGAATCTGGAACCGCAGGCTTTGGGAGCCTGATTAACGCCGCGGAAGTTCGGGTGCAGCCAGATCCAGTTGTTGCGGACACACTCGCGCAGCCACTTGCTGTTGTCCTGCAGGTAGTCGCTGCTCCATGAATGCAGGAACACGAAGAGGGGCGTTTCCGTGGTGGTTGCGGAAGGTGGCGCCCAGCAGAGCAGGGGCTGCTTTTCGCCATCCAGCGAACTGATTGTTTCACCAGCTTCGGTTTGCGGTAATTGATCGTCTGCGAGGGAACGCGGACCAGCCAGGCAGAGTGCCAGCAGGCAGGAGAGTTGGGAGATCAGGACGACTGAGACTGGTGACTGCATGCGGCCGAGCCCACTGATTCGAGGTGATTCGAGTCGCCGGAACCGGATCCCGCCCGTTCGTTTGGCGACCACATTGCCACGGCGACTGCTGTGGCATCAGCGAGTTGTGGCGGTTGGATGAATCCTGCCTGTTTTTTTCGGCTCTGGCAAGTCTGCCGAGCAGATCGTGTGTGTTTGGCATCCACATCGTTCTGCAGTAGAATCCGCCCATCCGCTTCGGTTATTTCCCTTTTCACAGTGCCATTGCGCCCCGAAATATCGCCATGCCTCGCTACGACTTTCGCCGGATCGAATCCTCCTGGCAGCAATACTGGGAACAGCACCAGACCTTCCGTGTGGAAGACTGCGTCGCCGAAAAACGCAAACTCTACGTGCTCGACATGTTCCCCTATCCCTCCGGCGAAGGTCTGCACGTCGGACATCCGGAAGGCTACACCGCCACCGATATTGTCTGCCGTTATTCGCGCATGAGAGGCTTCAACGTGCTGCATCCGATGGGCTGGGACGCCTTCGGACTCCCGGCCGAAGAATTTGCACGTCAGCGGGGTGTGCACCCGCGAATCAAAACGGAAGAAAACATCAACACCTTCCGACGCCAGCTCAAAATGCTCGGCTTCAGCTACGACTGGAGCCGCGAACTTTCCACAACAGACCCGGACTACTATCGCTGGACCCAGTGGATCTTCCTGCAGATTTACGACACCTGGTACGACGCAGAATGCGAATGGACGGGCCCCGATGGTGTCCTTCGCCGCGGGCGGGGTCGCCCCATTTCCCAACTGCCCATCCCTGAACACGTGCAGCAACAGGGCACCGCTGCAGTCCGCCGCTATCAGGACCAGCACCGACTCGCATACCTCTCCGAATCCCCGGTCAACTGGTGCCCCGAACTCGGCACAGTGCTGGCAAACGAAGAAGTCGTCGACGGCCGCAGCGAACGTGGCAACCACCCCGTCGTCCGCCTGAACCTCAAACAATGGATGCTCCGCATCACCGCCTACTGCGATCGGCTCGCCACCGAACTCACCGACCTCGGGTGGCCCGAATCCATTAAGGACATGCAGCGCAACTGGATCGGTCGCAGCGTGGGTGCTGAAGTGGATTTCCGGATCGCCGGTGACCAGACTGCTCACACAAAATGGATCGCCCGACGGTCCGTCTCCGGCTTCCCCGCCGTCGCCGAACCCGACGTCATCCGCATCTACACCACCCGCCCGGATACACTCTTCGGCGTCACCTACATGGTGCTCGCCCCCGAACACCCGCTTGTGGACACCCTGACAACTCCTGAATATTCCGCGGCCGTCCAGCAATACCGCCAGCAGGCCGCTCTCAAAAGTGACCTCGACCGCACCGGTCTGGCCAAGGACAAAACCGGCGTATTCACCGGTGGCTACGCCATCAACCCGGTGAACGGCGAACGCGTCCCTGTCTGGATCGCCGACTACGTACTCATCAGCTACGGCACCGGGGCCATCATGGCAGTTCCCGGTCACGACGACCGCGACTACGAATTCGCCAAAACCTTTGGCATCCCCATCCTGCAGGTAGTCGCCCCCGACTCGCCCGATGCCACCCCCGCAGACCTCTCGAAAGCCGCCTGGACCGAACTGGGAGTGGCGGTCAATTCCGGCATCTGGAACGGACTCCCAACTGCCGAATTCAAACAGCGAATCACTGCCGATCTGGCCGCAAAAGGGCTCGGACGGGAAGCCGTCAACTTCCGCATGCGGGACTGGCTCTTCAGTCGCCAGCGATACTGGGGCGAACCCTTCCCGATCTGGCACGAACTCGACGAACACGGCCAGCCCACCGGCCTGATGCGCGCCGACGACGCGTCAGCCCTGCCGGTCCTGCACCCGCACGTGGAAGACTTCAAACCCACCGGCACCCCCGAACCCATGCTCTCCAAAGCCGGCGACGACTGGCTGTACCACACCGCGGCCGACGGCGTTCGCCTGAAACGGGAAACCAACAGCATGCCGCAGTGGGCCGGCAGCTGCTGGTACTACCTGCGGTTCTGCGACAACAAAAATTCAGCACACTTCATCGACCCGGAAAAAGAACGCTACTGGCTGCCGGTCGACCTCTACATCGGCGGCGCCGAACACGCCGTCCTGCACCTGCTCTATTCCAGATTCTGGCATAAAGTGCTCTTCGATCGAGGTCATGTAAGCCACCCGGAACCCTTCAGCCGGCTCGTGAATCAGGGCATGATCCTGGGCGAAAACGGCGAAAAGATGTCCAAGTCCAGAGGCAACGTGGTTAACCCGGAAAAAGTCGTGGAACAACGCGGTGCCGATTCCCTGCGACTCTACGAAATGTTCATGGGACCGCTCGAACAGGTCAAACCGTGGCAGACCAGCGGCGTCGAAGGCGTTTACCGCTTTCTGAATCGCGTCTGGCGGATGATTGTGGATGATCGCAGCGAACAGGTGCAGAAAGACGCTGCCGTGCAGAACGTCGAACCCACCACTGAACAGCTGAAAATGCTCCACCGCACTATCCGCGCCGTAACTGATGACATTGATCGCCTCGCCTTCAATACCGCCATCAGTCGCATGATGGAATTCACGAATTTCATGTCCGAACAGAGCGTTCGCCCGCAACAGGTTCTGGAAAGCTTCGTACTGCTGCTCAGCCCCTTCGCCCCACACATCGCCGAAGAACTCTGGGCAGTGCTCGGACACCCCACAACACTCGCTTACGAACCGTGGCCCGAAGCCGACCCGGCAATGCTGGTGGAGGACACCGTGGAAGTGCCGATTCAGGTGAGCGGCAAACTTCGCGGGAAAATCATCGTCCCCGCAGGACTCGATGCTGCCGCCCTGCAGGCCGCTGCCGAAGCAGACCCGCAGGTCCGACGACACCTCGAGGCCAAAACAGTGGTCAAGGTCATCTGCGTCCCGGGACGGCTGGTGAACTTCGTGGTGAAATGAACCGGTCGGGCTCAATTCAGGAGGGGGTCTGTCATGAAGCGAATTGGAATTCTCACGGCCGGCGGTGATACGCCTGCACTCAATGCCACCATCTGGGGTGCTGTTCAAAAGGCCAACGAGCTGCAGATCGAAATGGTCGGGCTCCTCCGCGGCTACGCCGGACTGCTCGATCCCCGCGTCCCCCATGTGTTTCTGAACCCCCTGTTCTCCGCGATCCCTGAACTGGACCCCTGCAAAGGCGGCACCCTGATTGGTTCGTCCCGCACCTATCTGGATGCCAGCTGCATGGACAAATTGCAGCTGGCAGCCCGGCACGCCGCCGCCCTGAAGCTCGATGGACTGCTCTGCATCGGCGGTGACGGCACCATCAACGGCATGCAGCCCCTCGCCGAAATGCTCCCCTGCGTGCTCGCTCCCAAAACCATCGACAACGATCTCGGACTCAACTACATCGACGAACCCAACGAGTGGACTCGCACACCAACTGCAGATCCCCCCGGCTACCGGGAACAGCATCAGCGAATGCGGAGCGCTGTGCGGCTGGATGACATGATCAACTATGCCACTCCCGGCTTCGCCACAGCAGTCTTCGTCGTGGTTCAGATGGTTGAGCGGCTGCGGACAACGGCCGAAAGCCATCATCGGATTGCCGTCGTCGAAGTCATGGGCCGACAGTCCGGCTACATCGCACTGGGCGCCGCATACGCGCAGCCCGATATCATCCTCATTCCCGAAGTCCCGGTCGACATCCAGCAGCTCACCGAACAGGTCACTCGCTTGTATGACATGCAGCAAAACGTGGTGATCGTCGTCGGCGAGGGTGTGCGTGGTACGGACGGTCGGGAACTCGGAGCTGCCATGCCGACCTTCGACCCGGCCGGCAACGTGCGGTATTCCGGTGCTGCCGATGCCATCGTGCAAATGCTCAGCAAATCGCTCCCGGAAAGCCTGTTTCTGGAAACTCGCGCCCACGAACCAGCCTCCAGTTCCTTCTTCGCCCGTAAGGTGGGACACACACAGCGAGGCGGTCGGCCAATTCTGTTTGATCGCTACTGTGCCACCCAGCTGGGCGGCCGAGCCGTTGAACTGCTGGCAGCCCGACGCAGCAACGAAATTGCCACGTTGCAATACAACGAGAAAACCGGCTTCAGCTTCAGTTCCATCGCCGCCGGCAAACTCCGCGATCGCTGGGGGGAAATTCACCCGCGCGAAGTACATCCCAGCTTCTATGACGCCGAGCGATTGCAATTGTCGCAGCTGGGAATTGAGTATCTCAAGCCGATCTTCACACGGTCGGTGGGGGCCGATGACGTGGAGTACATCCGCAGGGAAGTGTTTGACGCCGGATGCCTTGCCAATCGGTATCAGAGCATCAATACGGACATTCGCCGCCGCGTTCGCTGGCTTTAGCAGGCCCATCAACCAAATCAAGTAAAATCCAATTGGAATCCCAGGAAACAGCTCCAGTGAATGCCACAGGTTCAGAAGCCTCCGCACCAGTCTCAACCGTCAACCGTTCCACACTGACAATCGTCTTTCTGACGGTCTTTATCGACCTGCTTGGCTTCGGCATCGTGCTTCCGCTGCTGCCGCGCTACGCCGTTTGGTTCAGCGCCAGCGGCCTCCAGCTGTCACTCCTGATGGCCTCGTTTTCTGCCATGCAGTTTCTCTTCGCGCCCCTCTGGGGAGGCCTGTCAGACCGCATTGGCCGTCGCCCCGTGCTGCTCCTCGGACTCCTCGGCTCCACCTGCTCCTATGGCCTGTTCGGCTGGGTGTCTTCACAGGGCCGCGATTTCCTCTGGCTGGGACTTGGTCCGCTGGGCTGGCTGCTGGCCACACGCATCGGCGCAGGTATCGCCGGGGCCACAATTTCCACAGCTCAGGCGGTAATTGCCGACAGCACCCCCATCGGTGGACGCGGTAGAGGCATGGCATTGATCGGAGCTGCATTTGGTATCGGCTTCACCTTCGGCCCGCTGATTGGCGCCGCCTGCGTGCTCGATGATCAGCCAATTTCGCTGAACGTGGCTCAAATGCGAGTCCTTAACGGCTGGGAAAGTGATCAATCCCCCATTGAAGGCAGTGAGTTTCGGAGACTGATGGAAGCGGCAGGCAAGCTGGATGCAGCCAGCCTGGCAGCAATTCCCGAACTGTTCAGCGAACCGCTCCCCCGCGCCGTCGCCAAACAACGACTGCTTACTCCACCCTCCAGCCTCCCCGGTTACATCGCCGCCGCTCTTTCCTGTGCCGCATTCGTGCTCGCAGCCATGCGACTCCAGGAATCACGGCACCCCGGAGTGCTCACGGGAGGCCACCGCGGCTTTCGACCGGCCACCGTCATCAGGCACCTCAGTCGCCCCAGACTGGGGCTCGTGCTGGCAGCCGTATTCGTCACCACGTTCGGTTTCGCCCAGTTCGAAAGCACCCTCTCGCTGCTGACCCAGCACTTTGGTTACAGCAACCGCAGCAATTACCTGCTGTATGCCTACGTGGGCTTCGTGCTCTCTCTGGGCCAGGGCATGCTTGTCCGACGACTGCTCCCCCGAATCGGTGAACAGCGCATGGCGCTCGCGGGCGTGCTGCTGATGACGCTCGGCTTCGGCCTGATCGGACTCACCAGCCTGGGCCTGCTTCCACCAGCAGCCCTGTGGGCCATCCTGCCTGTCGTCGTGATTGGATTTTCCTCAGTCAATCCCTCCCTGCAGTCGCTGCTGTCTCAGTCGGCAGGCGCCGACGAACAGGGTGCAGTGCTGGGCACCGGCCAGAGCCTCTCAGCACTGGCTCGCATCTTCGGACCCGTCTTCGGCATCTCACTGCTCGGCTGGTCCCTTTCCTTCCCCTATTTCTTCGGTGGCTGCCTGATCCTCGGTGGCGGTCTGCTGGTGCTGCGAATGCAACCACACGAATCCTCCGCGACCGGAGCTCGTGACTGATGAGCGAACCTCGAGGAAGTGCTGCGGACGAGGCCAGGTCCGAAGCGGCGGACCATGCGTTTCCTGCGTCTTCCGAACAGCGGCCGCGAGTGCTCCCGTTTGAAGCCCGCAACGCGCCGCCCGGAACCCGCAATATCCTGCTCAGAATTTCCTACGATGGCACCCACTACTGCGGCTGGCAGGTGCAGCCAAATCGGCCGTCGGTACAGGCCTGCGTCGAACAGGCGGTGCTGGCCATCACCGCAGAACCACGACGCGTGTACTGTGCCGGCCGTACCGACACCGGCGTGCATGCGATTGGACAGGCCGCCAACTTCTACACAGTCTGCAATATTCCCGAGAAAAAACTGCGACGCGCCCTGCAGACATCACTGCCCGATGACATCGTAATTGTCGAAGCCCGCGATGTGTCACTGGAACTGCATGCCACATTTTCCGCAGTTCGCAAACGGTACCGCTATGTGATTCACGACGGCGAAGTCTGCCCGCCATTTCTCAAACGATACTGTGCTCCCTCAAAATTTGCTCTGGATGTCGGCCGCATGCACGAAGCCGCCCAGGAATTGCTCGGACGACACGACTTCCGCTGTTTTGAAAAGGAATATCCGAATAAGGAAACCAGCGTCCGCACAATTTTCGAAGCCGTTGTCCGCCGTACGGGGGGCTGGGACCTCTGGCAGTCTTCACTCGGCCATAACTCAACCCCCGAACATGCGAACAAGCACGAGCCATTTGTCGTGTTTGAAGTCGAGGCTGACGGCTTCCTTTACAACATGGTGCGGTCCATCGTGGGAACACTCACCGAAGTCGGCCGGGGAAAACGCCCCGTTTGGGCACTCCGAGACGTCATCCAGTCGCTTGACCGCAGCACAGCCGGCATGACCGCCGTCCCCCAGGGCCTGTATCTGGTCCGAGTGGACTACCCGGCCGATCTGCTGGCAACACCCATGCCAGGATCAGGACACGGTGGGCACTAAGGCGACCTGCAATTAACAAGCACTGAACCGCAGGGCGCGGCCCCCTGAGCCGCAGGGCGGAAGCCCTCTGAGCCGCAGGGCGGAAGCCCGCGGGTAAAGTGCCCTCGTCACGCCCTGCCAACACCCATGCAATTCAGCGACCATGAATTCCCTCCGGCGTCCAGAGAGAGTCTCCATACACGACCTTCCACGGCCAGACACCGCCCTGAAACTTCTCACTTCTCACTTCTCTCTTCTCACTTCCCACACCTCGCCAACTCGCTCGCCACGATTCACGGTACGGCCCTGACGCGATCCTGCCGCGACGCTGACAACCGCGACCGCGCGCCCTTACCCGGGATTAACACCCCCCCGCACGCCTGATCGCGGTGTGGCCGCGGCACTGAACCGCAGGGCGGCAGCCCAATGGAATTGGCATCCTGGTGTTTCGCATGCTTTGGAGCACTCGCTCTCCGGTGAAACGCCTCGACCCGATCATGCAAGGCGGGCGGTCGATGTCAATCGGCCGGTAAGACACCTGGGGCGCTCCTGCTGCCCCGCTGCCCGCGCGGTTACGGACCGTTACCGGGGGATTGACATCCCCCGCTCGCCTTTCCCACTTTTTTGCGGCGATTGAGAGAAAGCCAATGCCCTTGGGCGCAAACCCCTCAGCCGCAGGGCGGCAGACCGCGGGTAAAGTGCCCTCGTTACGCCCAACCAACACCCACGCAATTCAACGACCATGAATTCCCTCCGACGTTCAGGGGGAATCTCCAACCACGACGTCCACTCCCCTGAAACCGCAAAGGACCTTCTGACTTCTCACTTCTCACTTCTCACACCCGGCCAACCCGCACGCCAGGGTTCACGGTACGGCCCTGGCGTGCTCCTGCCGCGACTTCGGCCGTGCAGGTGCGCCCTTACCCGGGATTCCCCCCCCCGCTCGCCTCATCAGGGTTGGCCGGAGTCCCAAATACGGCACCATGCGTCCTGATCACCGTTTTCCCATCCCGTCTTCGCCCTCCACGCCCACGCCCTCTACGCC
>JBEAUF010000445.1:0-28427 GCA_041161565.1 Planctomycetota bacterium
CCCCAAAAAAACACAAAGCCCTGCGAACGAAAATCGCTCGCAGGGCCCGTTTTCTTCAACAATCCGCGATCAGCCTTTCAGCCAATCCGACGCGTCATCGGTTCTCACCGGCCGGCTGTCCCTCACGGCCAAAGATGAACAGCCCACCACCGCCGCCTCCGGAAGAACCCGGATTCAGGATGTAGCTGGCATCCAGAGCCTTCACGATGCGCTCACGCGCCTGAGCAAGGTGTGCCGTCGTGTAGGGGTCATGCTTGTCTGCCGCAGCCGCCTGAGCAGCCTCGATCTTTGCCGCAATCTGACGCAGCTGCTGGCTGGCCAGCGTCGAAATCGTCTTGCCGGCCGGATCCTGAGCCTGTCCCGGAAGCGTCAAATCAATCAGACGCTCCAGATGCTCACGCTGCAGATTCCGACGCAGGCTGGAAATGAGTGGCTTGCGAGCCGTGTACTGGCCCTCAGCCTTCACGTCCAGCTCAGACCAGACCGAAGCAGTCACTGCTGCCAGAAGTTCCGGCAGAGTGAATGAATCCTGGTCCGCCGGAACACGGAATTCATTGTCGTACACCCTTCGCAGCGTGGTCGGGTTGAGCAGGCCAGTCATCGCGGACGCCTGAATACCCATGATGCGGTCATGAATCGGCCAGGTCGACTCTTCACTCATCGAACCTCGGTCGTCAAACCACTTGTCCAGCCCCATTGCCGTGACAAGGTCAGGGGTGAGTCCAAATGCTTCGTCGCGGAAGGCATTCTGGAGCACAAAATTCAGGGCGTCACGCTGCGTCTGAGCAGGCACGACTTCAATCGGCTTGCGGCCGTTCGGGTCACCCTTCTTGTCGCGATTCACATGGGCGCCGCCAATCCAGTTCGACATCATCGAAATGGAACGCGTCTGCAGTGAGAGCACCATTTCGTAGCCGTAGCGAACACGATCCCAGCTGTCCCCGTCACGGATGAAGTCCGTGAGCAGCTTGCCGCGGTGATGATTCACCAGCTTCATCTGCTCGTTGGCAAAATCAAGCGGGTTCTTTGAAAAGTCGTAGCGGCGCGCCAGCGGGTCGGGGCCACTCGTGTCCTCGTCCGTCGCAAATACCAGTTCCGGTTCAGCAACTCGCGACAACACCGCCTTCGGGTCACCCGAGGTATAACCGTATTCAATCGCCCACATGTCATACGGGCCAACGCCCGTCATGCAGTAATCGCCCTGAACGGTGCCGGATTCCAGCCGGATGTTCGTGCCGATGTAATCCATGACAGAACCAGCCAGCTGCTTCCGCCCCTTCACCTCATCGCTGTTGATCTGAGCCAGCGTGTATACGCTGGAAGCCTTGAAGTTGTGACGCAGGCCGAGCGTGTGCCCGACTTCGTGAGCCACCAGGTGGGAAATGAGCGGGCCCACGAAGGATTCGGGCATGCCGTCCACCAGTTGCTCTTTCGGAGCATCCGGCTTCTTGTCGCCCGCTGCCGGCTCCTGAGCCTGCTGTGACAGTCCACCCAGAATGTCGAACGTCATCCGCGCCAAAGCCACTTCCATCGCCAGACCGTCAGCCGCCAGACACAGACCGTTCACCTGGCTGGAACGATTCAAGCCGTCGAATTCGTCGTCGCCCAGCACCTCAGCTCCGGCCGAAAACAACGGGTGACCCGCGTATGGCAAAGCGGCGTTGCGAGCAATTCGTTCCTGAACCAGCGGTCGCATGGATGGCGGTGCAAGCCGCACACGCGGGTCCCACTGCGGATTTTTGGCCAGCCAGGCCAGAGTGTCCGGACCGTAGCCTTCCATCGCGATCTTCGGCAATGCTTCGCTGAACTGCTTGCGGTAATGCCGAATCCAGCCGTCCGTCAGAATGATGTCCGCGTCCAGAATCTGTCCGGTCAGCGGATGCACACGGCTGGGGCCAATCGCTGTCCCCACGTCGTTGTTCAGCCACCGCACAAAATTGTACTGAACGTCCTCAGGGTCCTTGTCCATGTGCGCGCCCGAAGCGGCGTCCTGGTAATAGACCTCGATCGCATTCGCAATCCCCACCTTCTCAAACGCCGCGTTCCACGCCAGAATCCCGTCTCGCACCCAGCGACGGTATCGCACCGGTGTCGTGTGCTCAATGTAGAACACAATCGGATTCTTCGGCGGACTGAGCTGCAACCGGGGATCGGCTTTCTCCAGCAACCAGCGATTCACGTAACGCACACGCGTCTCACGGTCGTCGTACTTCGCCAGATCCGAATAGCTGGTCGTGAAAAAGCCCACACGACTGTCAGCCACTCGCGGCTGGTAGCCAGTGTTGTCGGGAATGTTGCTGATGGAGTAGTGCAGGATCTTCAGAGTGCCGTCCGGAGCCGGAACCTCGAAGGCAATCTCCACGTTGTTTTCGAAGGCCTTCGCAGTCCGAATCGAAACGATTCCACGCTGAGTCAGCGTCGGATTGAATGTGGCCGGACCGATGCTGAAACGCGGGTCCGGGTTGAGCAGCATCTGGTCGATGTCGATGACCGGTCCGCCGTTCGGCCCCAGAGTAATGATGGGCACTTCCATCAGCACCCTGTCGGTGAACAATCGCTTCACCGATGCCTCAGCCTCTCGCTCGCCCTGCGCCCGAATGTCTATGTTGGGGGCAATCAACGCCAGATGCTTGTCGTAACGACGCCAGTAAACGTAGAGGTCGCCTGCCTGCAGACCCGCGTATTCCTCCCCGGACGCGACCGTGGTCGCAATGAAGTACTTGCGCGTCTGGAAATCGCGAGGCAGCTCGGCGAACATCTGGCCGTCCTTCGTCCGAGTGTACAGCGTGTACATCGGATTGATGTTCGCCTTGGTAACGACTTTCTCGAACCCCTCCAGCACCTTCGCAAAGGGCGGAAATTCAGGGGGCGGACCTGCGTCCTGAGCAGCCGCCGAGGCCGCGGCCAAAGCCATTGCGGCGGCAACTGTCAGGTCGCGAAGGCGAAACGCGGAGCGAAGCATGACGAGCCTTTCAGAATGAAGATGGAACAAAAACGAGAGCGCAAATATGTTGCCACCTGAAGCGGATTGTCCAGGAAAAATGCCCGGAATTCTCGCGCCCCCCTGAACCTCCGCAGGGATGCAGGGATCCGGAACTCTCAATCTTACCAGCATTCCCCGAAATGAAAAGCAGCCCCGCCGGAAGTCAGACAGCCAAACCAAACTCCAACACCCCCGCCTGCCAAATTGCGCAAGCGTGGTGCAGACACCCCAGAGGCCCCATGTCCACGCAACGGCCCCCGCAGACAGCATGCGCGATGCAGCACCGCAGCCGCAACTTCCCCCGCAATGCGGGAAATACCTTCAACAGATCGCCCGACTGTAGTCCCAGGCCAGCTTCCCGGATTCGTTCTGCACCAGACCGCGCTGCACGAAGACCCCCAGCAGCTCCTCACAAACCTCGTCCGAAACTGGTGCCTGCATCACATCCCTGATCAAGTTGCTGAACGTCCTGAGTGACCTTGGGCGGCTGCTCGGCATCGACTCCAGCTTTTTCAGCACCCGCTCGAAGAACTCCCATTGGCTGACCCCCTCCGCGGACTGCGATAAACCAGCTGCAAACTTCACCGCAGATGCTGGCGGCGACGGAACTGCTGCCTTCGACTTGCTTCCGGCAGCCACTTTTTTCCCAGTCTCGCCCCGCGTGCGGCGAATCCGAATCTGCAGCTCCCGCAGGTGCACAATCAACGGATCATAACCAGTGTCGCCCGAGACAATCACAAACTCCGCACCTGGTTCCCCAACCGACAACCGCCCCGCGTAACAGGCAATGTGAAAATCCAGAGCATTCGGGCCTTTGCGGCCGATCCGAATGTATCGCACCCGCTCGCCCAAACCCTGCAGTCGCTCCGCCAGATCCAGCGGAATCTTCGTCTGACCATGCCCCACAAAGATCCAGATGTGAACATCTTCCGGGAATTTTTCCGGGAGCGCCGGCTGCGGGATGTTCTCGAGATCCACAAGGAAGTAAGTGGTCACTGCCAGCCTTAAAACAGCGAATAAATGAAGGGTGCAGCCGCACTTCCGGAAAGTGCGATCAACCCGGCAAACAACAGCAGCACCAGCAGCAGCGGGGCCAGCCACCACTTCTTCTCTGCACGCAAAAACGCCGCAAACTCCCGAATCACAGATGGTGATTTGCCCCGCTGACGCTCGGCCTGCCTGAGAAATTCAGAGGGATCGCCGTCCACCATCACGCTGACTCACCGAAATCCCTATGCAACAGGACCACGCGATGACGCGTGGTCCTGAGAATTTTCTGCACTGACAACTGCGGATGCTCAGCCCGCGTAGAACGGATGAGCAGCCGTGTCGCGCTGAGCGAGCACCGAATCAACCTTCGGCTCATTCTTCATCGCACGCTCAATCGACAGCTTTGTGGCTTCGTAGTTGTACTGGTAAATCTTCTTGTCGTCAGCAGCTTCCCAGTGAATGAATACACCGCAGACAATCACCAGATTCTCAGCCTGATCCTTCGGAATCGCCCCGGACTTCACGCAGTCGGTCACCGCGTCGGCCACGGCCTTCTGAGCAGGACCAAACATCTGCACGGCCTGACGAGCACCCTTGATGGTGACCTTGGTGATCATGACGGTCGCCGGCTTCACCGCAACATTGGGCGTGAGCACTGCGAGCAGGTTGCTGTGGCCCTGCTTCTGGTCTGCCAGAGCATTCGCGAATGCAATCCCCACCGGACCGGCCTTGTCACCGATCAGCAGGTCAATGTGCGCCACTTCGTTGCCTTCGCCCACCAGGGCCTCACCGACATACATGGACATAGAGGGTTCCTTCAAAAAGTTCAAGCTGTTCCAGAGCCAACACCTTCGAAGCGCAGTCTGCTGCCTTCGAGCTCCCGCAAAGCATAACAGCACTCCCGCCCGAACGGAAACGACCCACACCGTTTCCTCAGGGATTCACACCAATCACACAAAACCCAACCCGATTCCCAACTACGGAATAACTTATAAATCACCCACGCGTACTGTTGAACAAACCCTCCCTTTCCTCCACAATGCACAAGCCACACAAAGCTCCCAAACACCCCGGTTGAGAAGACCCAACCCCGTCCGGGTTGACACCCCCCCGCTCAGGGCACTGTCAGCATCCCACGGCACGATGCCGCTGCACCCCAATCGGTCTTCCCATGCCCACAACGCTGCTCCACCCGCCCGCCGCCAATCACCTCACCACACCCCACGGCCCGGCAAACAACCGCGTCTTTCGCGGCCTCCCATGGCTCTCACCCGCCTGCTCCAGACGCTGGCTCGGAGATCGCTGGTTCGTCTTCTCCCAGCCACCACAATCCGCCGCCCGCCTCTCCATCGTCTCCTCACGCCTCGCGCAACGGCTGGACCTCGAACCATGGTGGTTCGCTCTGCTCCGCACAGCCGTCCTCCAAACCGACCAACCCAACACCCTGCTCCCAATCGTCCCCGGTACCGCCCCCGCCGAATTTCTCCTCCGCGCCTGTCAGATCTTCAACCGCTCTCCACTCCTCATCCAACTCCCTGAACACACCCACACCCCAGACCGGTTTCCACGCGATCCCGCCGCCGCCCTCGCCTGGCTCGATGAAGCCCAATCCTCATTCCCACAAACCCACGGCACCAACTCCCCAAACCCGGCACACACCCAACTCCTCGTCTCCCCGCTCATCCCCTCTGCACCACCGGACGGCTGGAACGATTTTCGGCAAGCCATCCCCCTCGCCGACCGCATCCTCTTCGCACTCGCCACCCGCATCATCGTGCTCCGCTGCCGCTCCGGTGGCCACATCAGCCAACTCATCCACCACCACCTGCACGACTCCCCCCGCGCCACAGTCCCCCTCATGGTCGCCGCCGACGAACTCGGTGGCTTCCCGGATGTACTCACCCGCCGCTGCGCCGGCTGGATCCCCTGGCACTGCCTCCCGCCCGCTACCAACTGCCACGCTGAAACTGAAGCTGACGATGACGATGACGACACCGGCGACACCCCCCTCGCTGACTCCAGCACCACTCCCCCGCTCAACGCCACCGCCCAGCTCTGTACCACCACTTCTCAACCTGCGGTCACCATAACCGCAACTCCCCACTCCACACCCGCATCCGATCCTCTCTCCGCACCTGAACTCTGGCTCTGCCACTGGACCCGCGCCGCGCTCGGACCATGGCCCGGAGAAACCCGCGAAGCATTCCTCGATCAATGCATCCTCGGTAACCCCAACAACGACCGCTCGGCACTCGCCGCGCTCCTCCGCATCCTCAGCGAATCCCGACTCCGCGCCTCCAGCGACGCCATCCGCGGCGGACACGCCGTCACGGCCTTCACCCAGGTACCACTCGCACAGTTCCGCGCCCGCCGCATCTTTCGCCCACATCGCCGACGCTACGATTTCGAACCCTGGGGCCTTGCAATCCGGCGCTCCGCCCTGATCCCACTCCAGGCCCGCCCCGTCATCTACGGCACAGAAGACCTCTGGCAAAACCTCCCCACCGCCGACCAACCCTTCTTCCAGAAAATTTCCCACGACAGCGGACTCAACACACCCGCCGAACGCGAATGGAGACTACCCGGCGACCTGCTCCTCTCCGATATCCCCCACGACGACCTCGTCGTGTTCGTCGATTCCCCCGCCGATGCCCTGCAGGTCAACAGCCTCGGTCCCTGGCACGTGCTCGTCCTCCCCACAACTTCCGACTCCACACACGCCCCAAAACACAACTCACTTGCTTCAATCCTCTGAATCAGACACACTCCCGCAAAACGTGTCCCCCAACACCACAGAGGCAGCCATGAGCAAGAATCGCAAACCCGAAGTCGATGCCGCCGTCCGCGATATTGATTTTGACCGCAACGACTACTCCATCGAACTGCAAACCAACCACGGCACCATCCGACTCGAACTGCTCCCGGATGCCGCCCCTGGCCACTGCGCAAACCTCATCGGGCTCGCACGCATCGGATTCTACAACGGTGTGATCTTCCACCGCGTCATCAGCGGCTTCATGATTCAGGGTGGCTGCCCCTCCGGAACCGGAACCGGCGGCCCGGGATACACAATCCGCGCTGAATTCAACGCCACACCCCACGTTGCCGGCGTGCTCTCCATGGCCCGCACAAACGACCCCAACTCCGCCGGTTCTCAATTCTTCATCTGCCTCGGTACACACAACTACCTCGACCGCCAGTACACCGCCTTCGGTCGCACGGCTGATCAGGCCAGCCTCGATGTCGTTAAGAAAATTGGCAGCCTCCAAACAGACCGCAGCGACAAACCCCTCCAGCCCGCCACCATCGAAACCGCCACCGTTGTCGCTCGGCCTAAAGGCTGACACCATGGCCGCGTACTGGCTCTTCAAATCCGAACCGCAAGTCTTCTCAATCCACGACCTTCACAAAGCCCCAGGTAAAAAAACATCCTGGGAAGGAATTCGCAACTACCAGGCCCGCAACTACCTCCGCGACACCGTTCGCAAGGGTGATGGAGTGCTCTTCTACCACAGCAACGCCGACCCGATGGGAATCGTCGGCACCGCTCAGGTCGTCAAAGAGGCCTACCCCGACCACTTCGCCTGGGATCCCTCACACCGCTACCACGATCCGGATTCCTCTCCCGATAAACCCACCTGGTTCATGGTCGACATCCGGCTCCAGACGACCTTCCCCCGCATCATCACCCGAGACATGCTCGCTGCAGATCCCGTCTGCAGCGGCATGCTCGTTCTGAAACGCGGCAGCCGCCTCTCCATCCAGCCCGTCACCGAAGCCGAATGGCTCGCCGTACAGCGACTCGCAGAAACCTGATGCGGCCGCACCGCGATCCGCACCATCGCCACCGCCGGTTGCCCCCAACAGGCTGCTGGCCTGCCGGCTTTATCTCGCCCTGACCTCCGATAACCGACCATCCTGCATCGTCAGTACCCGGTCAGCAATATCCAGAATCCGTGGATCGTGAGTCACCAGCAGAATCGGACGGCCCTCCTGCCGCGCCAGAAACTGCAGGTGACTGACCACCTCCCGCCCGGTCACACTATCCAGCGCTGATGTGGGCTCATCCGCCAACACCAAACTCGGGCCACTCACCAGCGACCGCGCGATGGCCACTCGCTGACGCTGCCCCCCCGACAACTTCGAAATCGGGTATTCCACACGGTCTCCCAATCCCACCCGCTCCAGAATCTCCACCGTCCTCCGCCGCGCTTCCGCCTCCGGTACCTCGGGATGCAGATCAAACATGATCTGCACATTCTGTCGCGCTGTCAGAAACGGCAGCAGATTGTGGGCCTGAAAAATAAACCCAATCTTCCTCCGCAACTCCAGCAGATCCGCGCTGGCCGAATCATGCAGTGCATGTCCCAGCACCGTCAAACGCCCCTCCTGCATACTGCGGAGTCCCGCGATCAGAGTCAGCAATGTGGTCTTGCCCGACCCGGATGGTCCGGTGAGCAGCACAATTTCGCCCGACTGAATCTGCAGCTGCACTTCAAACAGAATCTGCCGGCGAAGCTCACCCTCACCAAACGCAAAGTTGATTCCCTCGCCCGAAATCACGGTCGATGCTGACATCCAGAACCACCCGGCAGAAACTGGCAGCCAGTATTTGTCACCCGGTGGATTCGCTGGAAAGCAGCACAGCAGGCGATCGCTTCCACAACACTCCACCAGCACTGTCGCGGATCTGGCTGGAATTACCGCGGCATTCTCTGCAGAATACACCCATCGGCCTTCTCACTCAAATCCGGCCCCTGCCCCCGTTCGCTGCTGCCGGCTGCCACAAGGATCCAACGATGCCCCGCCACGCCACTCAAATCCCGCTCACCAGCCCAGCCTGCATTCGCATCCTCATACTGCTCCTGTTCACCGCCATCCTCTCCGCCAGTCCCGCCTCCGCACAAACTCGGTCCCGAGACACCAAAAAGGGCAAAGACTCGTCCGCTTCACCACAACAACTTGAAGCCCGCATCTCCAAAGCCGAAGAACAACTCCTCGATGAATACCTCGAAGTGGCCAACGAATACTACAAACAGGGCGAACGTGAACAGTCAATCGTCGTGCTTGAACGCGTCGCCCAAATCAACCCCAAACTCGAAGGCATCCGCCAGCGAATTCAGGGTATCCGCGAAGAACTCATTCAGGAAAATGGACTCAAGCTCGACTTCGATACCTCCAAACAATGGCTCGCACTGGCAGAAGTCGAAGAAGGCAAGCCGTTCCGATTAATCGCCGCCGGCGAATACAAACTGGACCTCACATCCAGCGTCTCACTCACAGGACTCTCCACCAGCGACCCCGCAAAGGATCATCTGAGCAACGCTCCATTCGGGGCACTCGTGGGAGTCGTATTTACCGAAAACAAACCCGGTGACCCCTTCCTCATCAATGGCTCTGTGGAGCATACTCCGAAAAAAACCGGCACGCTGTACCTGCGAGTCAACGTGCCGGCTTCCGCCAAATGCCGAGGAGATATCAAAGTGCAGATCAGCGGCGGCGTCAAACCACTCGCCAAAGGCACCAAAGACTGATCACCATACTGCTCAGCTCTCATACTCCGCAAGAAATCCCATGAACTCCCGACGGTGCTCCTCTTCGTCACCAAGAGCCGTGATGCACAGGTCCTGAGTCACATAGTCGAAGCCGTCGCAGAGCCGAATCAGTTTGTTGTACTGAGCAATCGCAGCATCCTCCGCCTCAATAACCCCCTTGATCACACTCACCACATCAGTGAGCTTCTTCGGGGGCTGGAGTGCCGTCTGACGAGCCTCAAAGGAACAGCTTCCAGGCACGACTCCGCCCAGCGTTTTGATTCGCCGAGCCAAATTCTGAGCGTGCAGCAACTCCGCCTGAATGTCGGCCTGCAATGACGCCTTGATCTCCTCTGCACGCACGCCGTCCAGATTGATCGAGTTGGAAATGAAGTTCATCACCGTCTCCAGCTCCATCCAGTACGACACACTCAGCTCTTCAATAATCGCCTGTCGCTTTGCCTGATCAGACATGATTCTCCTCCGGAAAAAATGAAACAAACGCATTTCTCGGAATGCCCCCGAAGCCCTCGGAAGCCCGCCAGTTCTCAAACCTCACTGAACGATGGCTGCAGGCCCAACAGCAATGCCGCTCGCGAAAGAATTCGCAGGCCATGCCCAATCGCCTCCTCCTCAATGTCAAAACACGGAGAATGCAGCAGCGGCCAGTCGGAAATTCCGTCGGCACAACCCAGCCGAAACTGTGCACCCGGTACCCGCTCCACATACACCGCAAAGTCCTCGCCACCCATGCTCGGCTTGTCAATCAGCACCACGTTCTCCGCACCCGCCACCTGACGCGCAGCTAACTCAAAGGCAGAAGCCGGCAAACTGTGATTCACCACAGACCCCAGCGGACACAGGAATTGTAGTCTGATCGAGTTGCCGCTCGCAGCAGCCAGACCGTCGCAAATCCTCTGCATCGCCTCCATCACCCGCGCCCGCACCAACACATTCGTCGTCCGCAGCGTCCCGTCCAGACGCACCTCGTCCGGAACCACATTCGACACTGTGCCACCGTGTATGCTGCCAATCGTAAACACCGTGGGATGCAGCGCATCCGCCTGACGCGGCAGCATCTGGTACAACGTCGTCACCAGCTGCGCCGCCGTCAGCAGCGGATCCGTAGTGTGCTGCGGACGAGCCGCATGACCACCCCGCCCCGAAACCACCAGCGAGACTTCGTCCACACAGGCTGTCAGCACTCCATACCGAATCCCCACCCGCCCACGCGACAATGTCGGATCAACATGCAGACCAAGAATGCAGTCCACACCCTCCAGGGCGCCCGCCTCCACCATCCATGCTGCACCCTCAGCCGTCTCCTCCGCCGGCTGAAAAATCAAACGCAGTCGCAGCGGCGGCACATCACTCTCTGACAGCCGCGATGCCAGCCTAACCAGCAGCTCAGCTACTCCCAGCACAATCGTCGTGTGCACGTCGTGGCCGCATGCGTGAGTCACGCCGGGAGCCGTCGATGCGTAAGCCACCGTCTTGCGATCCTGCAGCGGTAACGCATCAATGTCCGCTCGCAGACCAATCAGCGGGGCTGATGCTGAAGGCTGCCCCAGCACCAGATCCGCAAAACAGCCAACCCGCTGCTCCAGTATCCGCACCGCCAATCCAAGCTGCTCCAGACGCCGGCAAATCCACCCGGTCGTCTCGTACTCACGTCCACTCAACTCTGGGTGCGCATGCAAAAAACGCCTGTCGGCGATCCAGCCCGACAAACCCTCGTCAACCAAACGGTCCAGCAGCACCTCAAACGGTACTATCCGTTCACAGTCAGCTGCCCCCAGGCGGCGCGTTGCAGATTCCATGTGCGGCATGTCCAGGAGAACCCTATTGCAGATGGCAGACTCGCTGTGTTGTAGCAGGCTGCAACCCCGCTCTTACAGCCGAGCAACCCCGAAAAACGGGATTTCCAACGGCTGCTCAACCCAACTTCACCGCCCCCTACCCGCCGAAAACCCCGCAATCACCATGCGTTTCCCACACCTTCCAGAGGTATTCCCATGGTCGGGAATCGAAACGCCGGAGCTCTCTCCCAGGAATCCACAGCCCCCCGCGTCAATTCAGCTTCCGCCGCCGTTCCGCCGAAACATTCCACAGCCTCTGCAGCAACTCACCGTCACGCTGCTCCAGTGCCCTGCGAAAACGCCCCAGCAGCTCCTCCGCCCGGCAAATCGCCTGCACACAGGCTTCCGCATTCTCCAGCAGAATCGAAGTCCAGACCTCAGCCGAACCCGCCGCAATCCGCGTCGTGTCCCGAAAACCACTCCCGGCAAACACCAGCTGCTCATCCTCCACCACACCCGCTGCCACAGCAGCCAGCACATGCGGCAGATGACTCGTCAAAGCCAGGATCCTGTCGTGGTCGGCAGCTGAAAGCCGCTGCAGCGACAACCCCAGGCTCCGCCAGAAATGTTCCACCCGCGCCACCGCCCCCAAATCAGCCCCGCCAGCACAGATCACGCACACTCGGCCACGAAACAACCCCTCGTCCGCGTGCTCAAAACCCGCCTGCTCGCTGCCGGCAATCGGATGCGCCCCCACAAACAACGGCTCCGATTCCAGCTGGCGACAGATCTCCCGCTTGGTACTCCCCGCGTCCGTCACCGCCCCACAACCTGCTCGCAGCAACGCCCGCGCAGTGCCGGCAATTCGGTCCACCGGTAAGCACACCACCCCCAGACTTCCGGCTGGTATGACCTCGGCGGAGATGCTGTCCGTCCAGCCCGTGATCAGCCCCATCTGCTGAGCGGCCCTGAGACGATCAGCGTTCCGCCCGATGCCAATCACAGATGCACTCGGCCAAACCGCCCTGACCGCCGCCGCTATCGAGCCTCCGATCAGGCCAACACCCACCACGACCACACACGGCTCATACCCCATCTTCAAATCAGCTCCACCGGGGACCGCAGCTTGCATGCAGTTCGATCCTTATCGCCAGAGCGAAGGCAGGAAATGGCTCAGTGCTTACGGCCACACTTCTCACACTTCCCCGACTTCAGCTTCTCCCGACACTCCTCACAGCAGTTCGGACATCGAGGGTCTCCCAGCCGATTTACGTAGGCCGGACCATACGACGACGGCGACTCACCCAGACTGTAAGGCTCATAGTCCATCCGGAAGGAATCCTGGGGCTCAGCAAACAGATGCCCCAGTCCCCGCGGACGGAAAGTGTCCGGAGCACATCGCTCCCCACGCGTCAGCGTCGCCGCTCGAGGACGATACCATGTCGTGTAGCGATCCATCGGCTGCGAGAAATGGCTGTGGCCAAATCCACCCGATCCCGGCATGCCCGTTTCCGCCGGCTGCCGCAAACCCGCGAATCCGTTGAAGTTCGCCGGGGGCACCCGCGCGGCCCCAGTCCTCGTCGGAGCAAATTTCGCCAGCGAATTCGGACTCGGCACATACCCCGCCGGTGCATCTCCCACGGGCTTGGGGCCGTCCCCGCCTCGCGTTGACTGCTGCACAGCCAGAACCGCCAGCACATACACCAACAGCGATACCGTTCGCTTCATGAAAGTCTTCCTGACTAACAGTCCCGCGTGTTTCGCGCAATCCGTTCTGCAGACCACGCGAGGTATCGTCCCGAGCCCCCGGACACCACCACCGCTTCCGAACACGCCCACAGCATTTCAGCAGATGCTGCTCCGGTTTCGCACGGAATCCGGCCTGCGCAGAACTGGTAAAACAGGAAGACTGTGCCAGCCTCCCCCCCCGACTCAGGCGGCAGCCGGAATCAACTCGCCCGCTATCGCATCAATGTCAGCTTCTGACAACTGCGTTTTCTGCTCCGCAAAACCCACCAGCAGTGCCATGTCGCAAAGGCGATTCAATCGCCGGGGAATACCACCGCTCACTTCGTGCAGTCGCTGCACGGCGCTGCGACTGAAAATCGCTGTCGTCGCCCCCGCCTGCTCCAGACACTGACGCACATACTCAGCAGACTCATCCGCCGAAAAACCTGTGAGCGTCGCGGATACCGACACCCGCTCTATCAGCTGACTGAATCGTCGCACCCGCGCAGCAAAGGCCGGCTGCGCAGCCATGAGTACCATCAGCTTCAAATTGGCATCCGATTCCGCCAGATGCAGCAGCGGCAGTACGACCTGCTGCAGACATTCGTCCGACAGCAAATGGGCGTCATCGAAGAATAACAACGGACGTCGACCACAGGCCGCATGGCGTCGCAGCTGAACACGCAGCTCCCTGAAGAGCACATCCAGCGAACCCACAAACCCAACCGCTCGCGTCTCCTCGCTCAGTTCGCACAGCAGCATCCTCAGATGCTCCTCCACACCGAGGGACGGAATCAACGCATGCACAAACGGCCGCAGCTGCGTGTGCTCCGAAGCAAACCAGCGAACCAGGTTGGTCTTCCCACTCCCCGATGTGCCCAGCAGCAATGCCGGACCACTCAGGTTCTCGACTGCATAACGAAAACGCAGCAACGCAGCAGAACCGGACTGACTGCGAAAAAACACCGCTGGGTCCGCAGCCTGCGTAAACGGCCTCGCCTTTAGCTTCCAGTACGATTCATACATCGGCGGAGTCCTGTGGTCGCAGAAGAGTTCCCAAAGTCCCGGACATCATCAGCATCACTGACAGACCTATCGCAGCGGCTCAATCCGCCCCGTAAATCGAACAACACCCGAACCAGCTGCCGCCGCTCCCGAATCGGCTTCAGCCGCCCCGTAGTCCGCCGTCACCGCCGATTCATCACCCATCGTCGTTTGATCACCCATCGCTCGCTCATCACCCATCGCTCGCTCATCACCCATCGCTGGTTCCATCACTGCAGACTCCCTCCGCGGCGGAAGTGATCCCGGCTCAGCCGTCTCAAACTCCCGCAGAAGTTCATCCAGATCCACATTCGCAGCAGCATTTCCGACTGCTCCAGTGCCGCCGGAAACGGCACCCTGACGCCACAGATCGTCGACAATCGTCATCAACAGTGCCAGACCAATCCCGGTCGCGACCCACCCTCGCAATTCCCGAATTCCCGCAAGCCAGCCCGTCACTGTCGCCAGCGATCCCCGCAATCCCCGCCTTGCAGACACCACAGCAGCCACGTCCACTGTTGGCTCTGTCACGGATACGCCCATCCCCAAAGCAGCAAAATCTGCCGCCACGGCAGGCTTTTCAGCAACCACTGCCGGTGTCGGCGCAGGCTCACTGACAGCTTCCTTCGCAGGCGCCGCCAGCTCAACTGAAGGCAAACTGCTGTCAGCCGCCGGCTTCACTGCCGACAGTTTCATCAGTGCATCGCTCAGCGCGCCGGTCATCGATTCGCCCTGTTAAGCCAAAGTCAAAAGAAATCCCCTTCGGTTTCGCCATCGGACCTGAGCGGCACCGGACTTGAGGAATATTCCGAATCTCCGGTTTGGGAACACTGCGCAGGATTTGCCGGCACAGCCCACCGCTCCCGCCCCGTCAGACGAAAGCTTCTCATCCACGCCGTTCCCAACACTTCCTCGCTCCGCCCCGCTCAGTTGCTTTCACCTGGGGAATCCTGCGATACTCAGTAACCAAACCTTGCTCGTATTCGTCCGCTGCGCAGGCACATCCCCGACACGACAGCCAATCCGATGGGAATCACACAACATTTTTTGGGGTGCCACCAGCCAGCCCTGACTTCCGCCGCCGACTACCTCATCGAGCGCTACGCCTCGGGTACGGATCTCGACCTCTCCGCCGTCGCCGTGGTCGTTCCCGGTGCACGCGCTGCCCGCCGCCTCCTCGAACTGCTCGCACAACGCAGTTCGGCACGCTTTCCCGGGCTTCAGCCCCCGCGAATTCTGACCTTCGCCGCCTTTCCCGAATTGCTCTACCAGGCACGAAAACCCTTCGCTGACGACTTCACCCAACTGCTCGTCTGGCGGCAGGCCCTGTTCTCCCTGCCGCATGCGGACCTCGCCGCCGCCCTGCCACACGCCCCCGATCCGGATGCCATCGGTGCGTGGACAGCACTCTGCACCACGTTCCGCAGCCAGCACCGTGAGCTGGCCGCCGAAGACTGCAATTTCGAAACCGTCCATCGGCGACTCCGGGAAGAAGGCCCCAGGGCCGAAGCTGATCGCTGGCAGGCCCTCGCACGACTTCAGCAGCAATACCATCACTGCATGGATCAACTCGAACTCTGGGACCAGCAAACCGCCAGACTCGAAGCCGTACGCCGCCGCGAATGCCGCACCAACCTCGATATCTTCCTCGTTGCCACCGTTGACGTCAGTCGCGTTGTCTGCCGCATGCTCGATCAGGTCGCCGATCGAGTCACCGCCTTGATTCATGCCAATCCCGACCAGGCCGAAGGCTTCGATCAATATGGTGCCCTGCGTCCGGAATATTGGGAAACACTGCAGCTTGACCTCCCGACCTCCGCCTGCCGCATCGCCCTTAATCCCCAGGAACAGGCTCGACAGACCACCGCCGAACTTGCTGCCCGCAATCACCGCTTCCGTGCGGATCAGATTGTGATCGGAGCTGCCGATGAGTCGCTCGTACCCCCTCTGCTCCAGCAACTCGCTGACGCCGGCGTCATGGGCCGCTGGCCGATCGGACGCCTCCTCAGACAAACCTCCCCGTGGAGACTGCTCTCAGCCGTCGCTGCACACCTCGCCACCGCCCAGGAAGATCTCCCGCCCGACTTTGACTCCCTCAGCGAACTTGTGCGACACCCCGACTGCGGGGCCTGGATCCAGCGCCACCTCCGACAGACCGCCGGAAATGCTGCTTTCCGCAGCCGCTCCCAATTCTGGCTGGCTGAACTCGATGAATACCTCGCCGAACACCTGCAACTTACGCCCGGCACCTTTCATGGACCGCGTCCGCGCCGCGATATCGTTGCCGAAGTCTGCCGCGCCGTTGAACTGCTGATTACCAGACTCCTGCCCACCGAGAATGGCAGGACATCCGACGATACATCCCGCACCGGTGCCACCACAGCTACCCGCACCACCCAGCGACAACTGAACTTCGACGCCCACCCCGAAACCGCACACGCGACCGGACTCGCAGCACTCAAATCCCGCCGCAGCCTTGCTGTCTGGGCCGCCGGAATACTGCGGTTGTTCGATGCCGTTTACCCCGACAACTTCAGCCCCATGCCAAACGGCTGTGAAGAATGTCGCAGCGCCCTGCAGCAGCTCCATGATCACCTTGTGGGCCTCCCGGACCAGCTGCTGCCCCGCTGCTCCGTCGATCAGGCCCTGCAACTCCTGCTCCGACAGATCGCAGACATTCAGCAGTCCCGGGAAATTGCCGCGGACGGAATCGATATCGCAGGCTGGCTTGACCTGCCGCTGGACGACTCACCGCTCCTCGTGCTCACCGGCTTCAACGAAGGCGCTGTCCCCCAGTCCATGGCCGTCGACGCATTTCTGCCCGATAGCCTTCGCTCACGCCTCCAACTCAGGGATAATCGCTTCCGCTACGCTCGCGATGCCTGTGCCATGCACACCATCCTGCAAAGTCAGCGAGAACTTGTGGTCATCTTCGGTCGCACCAATGCTTCCGGCGATCCGCTCAGCCCCAGCCGACTCTGGTTCGCCTGCTCTCCCGAAGAAATCCGCCGCCGCATCGCGTGGTTTTATGCCGAAGAGCATCCTCAGCCACAGTCGACACAAATCCCCGACCACGAACACATCACACCTGCCTCGCCGCACAGCCCCGCAGCCACTCCACAATCCGTACCGCAGCGCAACCACAGCCTGTTCGCCATCCCCGCCCCACTCGCACTTCCTGCCCCAACTGCAATCCCCGTCACCGCCTTCCGCGACTACATCACCTGCCCCTACCGCTACCACCTCCGCCGCGAACTGGGACTGCGGTTCGTTGATGGGCACGTCCGCGAAATCAGTGCTCCCGCCTTCGGCAACCTGATGCACTCCGTCCTGAGTCATTTTGGGCAGTCGTCGCTCCGCGATGCACACGAACCCGAAGCCATCCGGACACTGCTTATCGACCAACTGCACCAACTCGCACTCGAACACTTCGGCCGGACTCGCTCCGCGACCGTCAATGTTCAACTCAGAATGCTCGAAAGTCGCCTCAGCGCCTTTGCCCGCTGGCAGGCAGACTCCGCACGCGAAGGCTGGCGCATCCAGCACACCGAACAACGCTTCGAATGCCCCGACTTCACCGATTTCAAAGGCCGTACAGTCATCCTCCACGGACGCATCGACCGCATCGACCGCCATCCACAGCTCGGCAAATATCGAGTCATCGACTACAAAACCAGCGAAACAGCCAAATCCCCCCGAATCACCCATCGCAAAGGGAACGACTGGATCGATCTCCAGCTCCCCCTGTATCGGCTCCTCGCACGCGCTGCCGGGCTCCACGGCCCCATCGAACTGGGCTACGTCCAGCTCCCCGGCGACCTCAACAAAGTTGGCTTCGACGCCGCTGACTGGGACGACGCAGAACTGCTCTCCGCAGAATCACTCGCCAGCCAACTCGCCGCAGAAATCATTGACCACCAGATCACCGGCGTGCCCGTTGAAAGCAGTGATTACCCCTCCGAACTTCGCCGCATCTGCCAGGACACCGTAATCGACCGCGCTATCCCCTGGGCCACCCGCACAAACTCCGGCTTCTGACCACCCGCCCGAATTCTTCCGCGAAGATTTGCAGCCGAACCGCAGTCGGGATAAATTCGGCACCAGTCTCGATTACTACTGTCTTCTCTCGAAAGCATCCGGTGTGTCGATGGAACTTGCAGACCTTGCTGCCGCCGGTCCATGGGGGCATCAGCATCTGCTGGAGCTGGAAAAACTCACAGCAGCTCAGCTCACCACAGTCCTGGACCTCGCAGATAAGCTCAACACCGCCACCTCCGGCGGCCGCGAACGACTAAACCTCCTCAAAGGCATCGTCGTCGCCAACCTGTTCTTCGAAAACTCCACCCGCACTCGCACCAGCTTCAGCCTCGCTGCCCGTCGCCTCGGGGCCGATACCGTGGACTTTTCACCCGGATCCAGCAGCCTTTCCAAGGGCGAAACCTTCATCGACACAGCCATGACCATCGAAGCCATGGGCATCGATCTGGTTGTCTGCCGCCATCGTACTCCCGGTGCACCACACCTGCTCGCCAGACACCTCCGCGCCGGTGTCCTCAACGCCGGAGACGGAACCCACGAACACCCCACCCAGGGACTGCTTGACATCTATACCATTCGCCGCCACCGTGGTCGCATCGCCGGGCTCACCGTGGCACTCGTCGGTGACATCCGCCACAGCCGCGTCGCTCGCTCAAATATCCACGGCCTCGTTAAACTTGGTGCCCGCGTCATCGTCTGCGGCCCGTCCACACTGGTGCCCCAGGAAATCCGCCAACTCGGCGTCGAAGTCGCCTGGGACCTCGACGAAATCCTCCCCGAAGTGGACTGCGTTAATCTCCTCCGCGTTCAGTTCGAACGCCAGCGCGGCGCCTTCTTTCCTTCCATCGCCGAATACGCCACACTCTTCGGAATGAACGCCGAACGGATCCGCAGAGCTCGCCCCGAACTCCTCGTCCTCGCCCCAGGGCCCATCAATCGCGGCGTCGAACTCACCCCCGATGTCGCCGATGGTCCCCATTCCGTGATCCTCGATCAGGTCTCCAACGGACTGCTCATTCGCATGGCCTGCCTCTCCCTCCTCGTCCGCGAACGCCAACTGCTCGGAGCCGCCCGATGACTTCTCTACTCATCAGCGGCGGACGTGTCATCGACCCAGCCTCCGGTCGCGACGAACTCGCCGATCTGCTCGTGCTCAACGGCTCCATCGCCGCTATCACTCCCCCAGGCTCAACCACACCACCCAACACGCCCGGCATCAGGTACATCAATGCCGCCGGACTCATCGTCAGCCCCGGCTTCATTGACCTCCACGTCTCACTGCGTGAACCCGGACACGAAGAAGATGAATGCACCGCCTCCGGAACCGCCGCTGCACTCGCCGGTGGCTTCACCACCATCGCCGCTCAATCCGATACCTCACCCGTTGTTGACTCCCGGTCGGCCGCAGAATTCATCCGCCTCCAGGCAGACCGCGCCCGACACTGCCGTGTCGTTCCCATCGGCGCTGTCACCAAAGGACATCGTGGCGAAGAACTCGCCGAAATCGGACAACTGGTGCTCGGCGGAGCCGTCGGCTTCTCAGATGCCGGTCGACCCGTCGCAAATTCCGAAGTCATGCGCCGTGCCCTCGAATACACACGCATGTTCAACCGCCCCATCCTGCATCTGGCTATCGTCCCGGAACTCGCCGAAGGCGGAGTCATGCACGAAGGTGTGCAATCCACCCGACTGGGACTCCGCGGAATTCCCGCCGCCGCCCAGGATATCATGACCGCTCGCGACCTCGCCCTCGCTGAACTCACCGGCGGTCGCATCCACCTCATGTCCATCTCCACTCGCGATTCCGTCAACCGCATTCGACTCGCCAGACTCCAGGGACTCAAAGTTACCGCTGATGTCACACCCCATCATCTGCTGCTCACCGATGACGTCATGCAGTCGTTTGATCCTCTCTTCAAATGCACACCACCGTTGCGATCCCGTGATCATATCGATGCACTGATCACTGGACTCCGTGACGGCACAATCACCGCCATCTCCTCCGATCATCAGCCCCGAGCCCTCGAAAAGAAACAAGTCGAACTCGATGCCGCCCCCTGCGGCATCTGCGGACTCGAAACTGCGCTCTCCGTCTGCGTTCAGGCCCTCATCCTCCCCGGACACCTTTCCTGGCCCCAACTCCTCCACCTGCTTACCGCAGGCCCCGCCGATATTCTTAATCTCGATGCAGGCACCCTCCAAATCGGTCGCCCAGCCGATCTGACCCTCATCGACCCAAACGCAACCTCGCTCGTCGACGCCACAAATTTCCGCTCCCGCAGCCGCAACACCCCCTTCCACGGGATGACGCTGCCCGCCAAAGTCCGCGCTGCAATCGTCGGTGGCGAGATTCGCTATCAGACCCCGGATACGCCGCTACCCACGCTCACTTAATACCTGACTCGGAGAACTTCGCGTTGGTCCGTCACTCGATTCCGGTACTCGCCCTGCAGACCCTGATCGCTGCCATCGGATGCACCAGGTACAGTGCCCCCCAGATTCCGCCAACAGTCCCCGAAAATACAGGCAACTCTGCAGGCGCAGAACCAGCGCCACACAGTCCGGCAGAACAAATAACCGAACCGAAGTCCGCAACGCCAAACCCCGCGGAAACAATTCACCGCCAGTCCGCACAAGCCCCCGCCACAACACAACACCGCATCAGCCGCAATGGCAGAACAACCGATCACAAAGGCTTTTCGTCAGAACAAGTCTTCTTCGTTACCAATCGCCAGCCATCTGCTGATCCCGAGCAGTCCTCGGATCCTGATACTTACTTCTCCTCCACTATCGGCAGCCTGCAATACGGCATATGCAGCGTCAGTATCCCCTATCGCCGCCAACCCGGCTCGCTCCCGGAACCCTCCATACTCCGACTCGAATTCTCTCAGGATCCCGCCAAACACATCGTCCTGATGGAACTCGATATTCTCCCCGATGCAGACTTCTGGAAACAACTCCGCAGCACCGTTGATGCCTCACCCAAACGCCAGCTCTTCCTGTTCATCCATGGCTATTCCGCCACATTTCGGGATGCTGCACGCCGCACCGCTCAAATCGCCTGGGATATGAACTACCAGGGAGCCTCCATGCTCTTCAGCTGGCCGGCCGGAGGCCCTGATGAGAATACTGTCGGCAAACTCAACTACCTTGCAGACCTTCGCCACGCAGAAGCCTCCGACTACGACCTGCTTACTGTACTCGAACAAATCAGCGTTCGCTCCGGTGCAGCCACCATCCACGTCGCTGCGCACAGCATGGGCAGCCATCTGCTTACCGAATCGCTTAGTCGCTGGAATGACAAGCTGGGAACCGACAAAGCCCCCGCCACACGCTTCCAGCAGATCGTCCTCGCCGCGCCGGATGTCGATGCCCGCCTGTTCGTGCAGGGCAAAGCTTCACGCCTCGCCGCCTTTCATACCGGTTTAACCGTGTATGCATCCGACAGCGACTATGCCCTCAAAGCCTCACGCACCGCAAACAGCTACGAACCACTCGGACAAATTAACCAATGGAGCCGCCTCGGGGCCAAAAATCAACTCTATCAACTCGTCGATGTCTCCGCCGTCTCCGCTGATTGGCTCAGCGTCGGCCACCTCTACTACGGTGACCTCCCACAGGTCATCCGTGACTTCGAACTCGTCTTTCGCGGCGTCGCTGCCATCGATCCAAAAAGACGACTCCAGCAACAGGCCGAACTGTTTCTGCTGTCGCCCTGATTGCCCAGACTGCTCCGGCTGGCTCCTCTTACAGCAACTCCAGCGACCGCGGGGTGGTGCCAGTACGGCTGACTCGCAACCTCACCGGACCGCCGCAACCGCCGCAGTGCCCGCCGCAGCCGTACCGGCTCCGGCTCCGGCTGTCGAAACAAATCCCACGGCCTGCTCACACCGCGGCAACCGCAGAGTAAACGTGGTGCCCCGGCCCGGCTCACTTTCCACTCGAATTCGCCCCCGGTGCGCCTCGACAATCCGCCGACAAAGCGACAGCCCCAGACCCGTACCACCCTGACCGTTGTCGTCCGGCTTCTTCGTGGTGTAAAACGAGTCAAATATAAACGGCAGCTTGTCCTGCGGAATTCCACAACCCGAATCCGCCACAACAACCTCCGCCCAGCCCTCAGCAGAGTTGTCACGCACGATCAGACGCAGCCTGCCGTTCTCCTGCATCGCCTGCCGTGCATTAATAATCAAGTTCATCAGCAATTGCTGGATCTGGCTGGCACTCGCCATCGCCCAGACGCTCGCCGCCGCATTGATGTCCACCTGAATCCGATGCATCTGCAGATCCTTCTGCACCAGCACCAGCACTTCTTCGAGCAGCCGCTTCAGGTCCACAGGCTCAGGACGGTTGGATGTCGCACGCGAATATGACAGCATGCTCGTCGTAATTTTCGCCGCTCGCTGCGATGCATTCAGGATTCGGTCAAAGGATTTCGTCCGTGTCGCCTCATCCGTATGCCGCAAACCCATCTTCGCGTAGTTGATCACCGTTGTCAGGATGTTGTTGAATTCGTGGGTAATTGAGGAAGCAAGGGCGCCCACGGAACTCAGCCGCTGCGCACGCATCAACTCCTCCTCAAGCACCGCTATCCGCTGCGTCAGCTCCCGCACCTGCTGTTCCGGATCCGTCATCTCCAGCCCCCGCCTCGCTCTTCCCCAAACACCTATCCCATACGTCGCCTCTTCCGTTATCGTCAGCAGCCGCACCGTTGCTCAACTCAACTTAATCCGTATCAACCGCTCAACCCAGCTCCCCCAGTTCCACATCAGCATCAACTCAGCCCATAAAAATTTCCCGGCCCCCGGGACGATCGTGCCCCACGCACAACACGAATGCGGATCCCCGTCCGGATCCGCATTCGCTGACCGCCAGTCCCATATTTAAATCCGAGCGATGCCGCTCGGTAACTCAACCGGGACTTCCATCGACCTCCCCCGCGAACGACTGCCGGATGGCGACCGCTCGCCGTCATTCGAGCGGAAGTAGTTGGACCGCAGGTCCAGCTCCCGACTGTCGTAACCCGTACCAAAGGCGTCGCGCAGCGGAGCTGTCACGGGCCGAAAGGGATTTGCCGGCTCCACACGCTCAGATGGCCTCGCCTGGCCTGCGGGACGCGGTGTCCAGCCCTCGTTCGTGGTTAAAGGCATTCCCGTCGGCTGTGATCCTCGATTCTCCTCGCTCCGTGGAACCGAACATACGCCGCCAGGGCAACTCCGCGGAACAGCAGCAGGACCCGTCAACGGACTTGGCGTGGCTCGCTGAGTTCCCCGCAGCGGAGCCACGCAGCGTCCGTTCGGACAATTCACCGGTTTCTGGCAATTTCCGCCTTCACAGGCCCCCCTGCGACTCTGGACCGTCCATTGCTGGGGAATCGGGAGTCCAAAAATTCCTCGCTGCGGCGGCTCAACAACGCTTCGAGGCGCTGGAGGAAACCAGCCGTCGGCGGCAATGGCCGATCCCAGACTCGTACAAACCACAGCACTGAAAACCATGCGAGAGACAAAAATGGGGATCATCGGAACACCATTTCCTTTCAGACCTCAACAGACGTGAAAACCATTTTCAGCGAACTGCTGTTCTGACAACTGCAATTGCGAAACTCGTGCCAATCACGCTTTGCCGAAAATTCCAGCGGATTTCCCGGGAAAATGCGGAGCGGACGCCTTTTGGAAACACATAAAAGACATCAACCTGACAACACGCGCAATCATTTATGCAACACACCTGATTTCCGGTTGCCAGAAGCTGCTTCGGGGCTTAGTGTTCTGATGGAATTCACTGAGTAAGGAGCGAATCGTATGGCAGATTCAGAGTTACCATCGGAAGTGGAAGAGATTCAGAGCGACGAAGTTGTCGGCCGCGCTGTCCGTTGGTCGCTGGCGTCTTTGCTGCTGGTACTTGCCGTCGCCGGCATCGTCTGGTTTTCTTTCCTCCCCGACCAGGCGCCCGCACCCGGGCCGGCACCTGCAACGCCTCTGGCAGAAACGCGCAAGGCTCCGTCAGTCACAATTCCCAGGATTCCCTTCACCGAGATCACCGAGGCTGCAGGCATCGATTTTGTCCACACAAATGGCGCTGAGGGTGAAAAGCTGTTGCCGGAAACGATGGGCGGAGGCGGGGCATTCTTCGACTTCGACGGTGACGGTGACCAGGACATACTGTGTGTGAACTCGGGTATCTGGCCCTGGGCCGCCCAAAAACCCGAAGTCCTCCCAACCTCCGCACTCTACGCCAACGACGGTACCGGTAAATTCACGAATGTCACCAGCGGCTCAGGTCTGGACGTGCCCCTGTACGGGAATGGAGTGGCATGTGGTGATGTGGATAGCGACGGTGATACCGACCTGTTCATCAGCTGCCTTGGACCAAACCAGCTGTTCCGCAACGATGGTGGCGGCAAGTTCACCTGCATCACGGAATCGGCCGGCGTGGCGGGTGAGTCAACAGCGTGGAGCTCCAGCTGCGGTTTCTTCGATGCTGACCTCGATGGAGACCTTGACCTCTTCGTCTGCAATTACATCCAATGGGATCGCGAAACGGATCTGGGCATGAATTTCACACTGGACGGTCAACTTCGTGCTTATGGTCGCCCAACCGACTTTCGCGGTGCCTACCCGTACTTGTATCTGAATGACGGAAAGGGCGTGTTCACCGATGTTTCCGCCAAAACCGGCGTGCAGGTGCGAGATCCCAATACCGGCGCTGCTGCTTCCAAGTCCCTCGGTTTGATCTTCCCGGAAGTCAATGGAGACGGTCGACCGGATATTCTGGTCGCCAATGACACTGTTCAAAACCTGCTGTTTCTGAGCCAGACAGACGGAACCTACCGCGAGAACGGAGTGGGTGCGGGTGTGGCTTTTGACAATGCGGGGGCGGCAAGAGGGGCCATGGGCGTTGACTTTGGGCATTTTCGCAATTCACCGGCACTCGGTATTGCCATTGGCAATTTCGCCACGGAGATGACCGCACTTTACGTCTCAGAGTCCACAAGCGACGCGTGGCCTGTGTTCCGGGACGAAGCAGTCTCCAACGGTATCGGCCCGGTGACTCGCACAGACCTGAAGTTCGGTGTCCTGTTTCTCGACGCTGACCTCGACGGCCGACTTGACCTGGTGGAAAACAACGGGCACCTCGAAGAAGACATTCGTGTTGTGCAGGCCAGCCAGCAATACGAACAACCCCCACACCTGCTTTGGAACTGCGGAGCTGAGCAGGAGACTGAATTTGTAATGCTGTCTGCAAAAGAAACCGGCGATGACTTTCAAAAACGCATGGTTGGCCGAGGCGCGTCATTCGCAGATGTCGACGGAGACGGCGATCTGGACCTGATGCTGTTCTCTTCCGGAGGCCGTCCAAGGCTGCTCAGAAATGACCAGCAGCTCGGCAATCACTGGCTCCGACTGCGTCTCGAGGGCGTCAAGTGCAATCGCGAAGCCATCGGTGCTCAGGTGGAGGTTCGGTTGCCCGGCGGCGCAGTGCTCAGCCGCACTGTCATGCCCACCCGCAGCTACCAGTCCCAGGTGGAATTGCCAGTCACATTCGGACTCGGGGACTACAGTCGGCCCGAAAAAATTACAATCACCTGGCCTGGCGGGCAGTCTCAGGAGATTGCTGTCGAACCAATTGATCAGCTCCGCCATATTGTGCAGGAATAAACAGGCCAGCGGATATGCGAACTGAACACGAAATTGAGCTGCGTGTGCGATACTCCGAAACCGACGCCATGGGCTTCCTGCACCACTCACGCTACCTCACGTGGTTCGAAATTGGCCGTACCGAACTGTTCAGAGCAGACGGCGGCGATTACCGCCGCATGGAAGAACTCGGCCTGTACTTCGTGGTCGTCAGGATTGAGGCACGCTACCGGCGCCCGGCCCGCTACGATGACCTGCTCAGACTTCGCACCACAATTACCCGCCGTACCTCCGTCCGGCTCGAACACTCCTACCACCTCTTCCGACAGGACGAACTGCTCGCGGAAGGCACTTCAGTACTCGCTTGCGTCGACCGGGCTGGACAACTGCAACTGATCCCCGAAGACCTGATCGCCCTGACCCAGCCACCTGCTGATGAGTCATCCCCCGGACTCGCCGGAAACACCAACCATGAAACGCCTTGATTTTGTCAGTCCCGGAGCACGGCTCGAAGACGCACTGCGGCAGCTGGAGACGGCATGGCAGGTCGCCAGACTCGACTGGAACGATCAGGTCAGCCAGCGAGTGGAAGATGAATACCTGCTGAAGATTCGGGCTCAGGTTCGGCTGTTGCTGGATGGCATCGGGCGAACCGCCACCGTGCTTCGAAAAGCCGAACAGGAATGTCGGCACCCGCGGGAAATGTGACCGGTCAATTCTGCTCCCCGAACTGCCCTCGGCCCTGACGTGTCCCGCTTACGGACCAGCCCCGCTTACCGGGTGATCCGGAATTAATCAGCAGGACAAGCCGACTGCTGACGGAAGAAGATACCTGCGGATTATTTCGCGAACGGCCGGTGTCACGTAGGCCCGCCGCCTGCCCAACCTCGTGAGATACGCATCCATATTGGGCAGCCGGCCAGCGACGTGGCTGAACAGGATATCGAAGTGATGCACAAGCAGTACCAGAGCTTCGGTGGTCGACACCGAACTCTTTAAAGCGCCGGAACGTGGCCTAAAAATGTTCACTGAGGCGTCAGGATTTGCCGCGGCTCTGATCGCCCCCAGCAGCTGATCGCTGTCAGCCTCAAGCCTGTCCGTGAGCCGGTGCAGGGCAGACTTCAAGTTGTCTGCATCGGAATTGCTGTCCGAGCTGGCTTCGTCTGATTTGGGGCAGACTGAGGCAGTGTCCATATGGAGGATTCCAAGGTCGCGACCAAACTGATCCAGCGCAACAATCGCACGATATCTGTCGTGCCAGAATCTGCCCCGAAAATTGTCTTCGCGATTGCAGAACAGAGCGATGCGCTGTTGAAACAATCGCATGAGCCATGCAATGTCGCTGAGCTGCCTGCGAATTTCAGCGATGCGATGTGGATTGGCACACAGAGCAGAAATCTCGCCCTCCGTGGGTTCAACGGACCGCAGCCTGAGTGGCCGAAGAGTGGGACAGATGCAGAGCCACCGCCGGGCAACCTCAGTGTCCGCAAGCTCTTTGACCCTCTCAGGATGTGCCTGCAGAGTCAGCCGGATGGAGTGCTGCAGAATAGCGTGGGCATGCACGGAGATACAGAATAACCGCACAAAGTGCTCGAGCAGTTCCTCGATGAATTGACCCCTGTGATTATTGGCAGTCGCAGCAGCCGCACCGGGTGGTGCAACCAGCGCCGTTCGCGATCCACGGCAAAAAGCGACGACAATGATGTTTTCATCAGGAGTCAGATATTCGGAGCGGGCTGACCGAGCCATGGATGACCTGCCTCTGCATTCAGGTTAGCGGAGCGTTAGTGCGTACCAGCGACGACAGCAACAGGAACCATAATCATAATGTAGGGTGCTATTGTCAACCACATTTACAAAAATAATTTGAACACACCCAACACCATTTTACCCCCCCCACCCCCATTTACCTCCTGCACTCAACTTCGGGGACAGTCCTCGTAAACTACTGGGTTGCAGTCGGGTGGGATCTGCTCGAGTGTTTCGGTTGTATCGAGACGAACGCCCGAAGGGATTAGTCCGGAGAGAACGCCTCGTCACGGCGGCCGTGGGTCAGTAGGGCACCCAGGACTGACACGGACACTGGGGGGGAAGACGAGGCTTACAGGGACAGTCCTTGTGAACTACCGGTCCGCGGCCGGGTGGGATTTGAGCGAGTGTTTCGCTTGTATCGAGTCGAACGACTGGAGAGATTAGCCCGGAGAGAACGCCTCGTCACGGCGGCCGTGGGTCAGTAGGGCACCCGGGACTGACACGGACACTGGGGGGGAAGACGAGGCTTACAGGGACATTCCTTGTGAACTACCGGTCCGCGTCGGGTGGGATTTGAGCGAGTGTTTTGCTTGTATCGAGTCGAACGACTGGAGGGATTGGTCCGGGGAGAACGCCTCGTCACGGCGGCCGTGGGTCAGTAGGGCACCCGGGACTGACACGAACACTGACGGGGAAGACGACGCTTACAGGGACAGTCCTTGTGAACTACCGGCCTCCGGCCGGGTGGGATTTGAGCGAATATTTCGGTTGTGTCGGGAGGAACGGCTGAAGGGATTGGTCCGGGTGGGTTGGCCCGGTCACAACTGGGGTTGATCGGCAGAGGCGGACGGGGATGGTGGTGGTGGTGGCTATGGGGTTAGCGGGCATGGCGAGCATGTTGGGCATTGTGGGGACGGTGGGG
>JBEAUF010000246.1:0-3274 GCA_041161565.1 Planctomycetota bacterium
GCGTCAATCCCGCTGTGGATCTTCCGTTAGTTTCCAGGTTTCTGTTCCCTTGTTTCAGGAGAAAAACCTTATGAGATCCCTTGTGATGATGGCAGCCATCGGGCTGGCTGTGGCGACTTCCGCCACAACTGGCCAGGCTGCCGCATTGAACATCACTGGTAACATGATCGGCGGTACTGATACACCACCGTTTTTGGCGAACGGGCTGTTTAATTTGTCCGTTACGTTCAACGAAAACGGGACCAGCACCGCCAATGGATCACCATCGACTTTCGTTGCACAGCGAGATGGTGGTGGTACCCTTAACTACAACAAAGCCGGGGCGTTCCCACTCACGCTGACTTTTGGTAAGCAGGGTACGAACGACACCCTGACGATTGCTGGTACGTACATCATCCCATCTTCGTCCCTCCAGCCGACCTTCGGGCTCCTCGATATCACGTACACACGTCCCCAGGAGTCAGCGGCTGTATTGACGATGTCTCAGGTGAACGTTGACCGGATCCTGCGGCCGTACACCACCTATTCGGGAACTTTCAAGCAGACTGCCGACGGAGAAACTATTATTAAGCAGGCAGTCCTCGGTGGCGAAATTCCCGTCCCCGAACCTGCCTCCATCGGCCTGCTTGCAGGTCTGGGCATGGTTTGTGGCCGTCGAATCTGGCGTCGTCGTCAGCAGCAGCAGGCAGCAGCTGCTGTTTGATTTCCACAAGCCGCACAGCTGTGGGGCGGACGCTTTCTCCCGAAAGCAGTTCCGGCGTGGCTGTCTGGTCTGTCACAAGCAACAGGGCCTGTCGAATCTTCGATTCGACGGGCCCTTGCCTTTTGCATCCCAGGAATTCACCACCTGTATGACTGCATCCACACCCGACGACGATCTGATCAGCGCCGCCTATTCGCCGGCGATGTTCGCCCGCGCTGCGGCGGACTGGCAGCAACTGCTCACGGAGCATATTCGGACGGTCACTACCGGCCACGGCCCGGTACTGAACTGGGCGGACCCGCAGTCCGCCATCGCCACCGCCCGAAACCTGCTCAATCAGCCCCCGCAAAATGCCGCCGCGCTATCAAGCTGCTCCCCCGCGATGGTTCAGGACATTCCCGGCCGCATCCGCGACGTCATCACCCGCATGCTGTCCTCCGGCCAGAACCTGCATCATCCGCATTACATCGGCCATCAGGTTCCCCCATCCATTCCGCTCGCGGGGCTGTTTGATGCGGTGAGTGCCGTTACCAACCAGGTGATGGCCATCTACGAAATGGGGCCGTGGGCCACGGCTGTGGAACATGCCCTTGTCGGGCGTCTGTGCGAGAAGGCCGGCTGGTCCCCGGAAACCTCCTCCGGACTGCTCACCCACGGCGGCTCTCTGGCCAACACCACCGCACTGCTCACCGCCCGCAACGTGTCGCTGCCCGGGTCCTGGGAAACCGGCGTCCCCGGCGGAACCACGCTGGTTGCCAATTCCGACGTGCACTACTGCGTCTCACGCTCGGCCGGCATTCTTGGCCTCGGCTCGTCCGCCGTCGTCCGCATTCCGCTCGATGCCCGGCGTCGCATGGACGTGGACCAGCTCGATCAGACGCTGCAGCAGCTGCAGCTTTCCGGTCGCCGCGTGATGGCCGTCTCCGCCTGCGCCGGCTCCACTCCCACCGGTGCCTTTGATGATCTGTCGGGGATTGCCGAGGTTTGTCGCAGGCACAAAGTCTGGATGCATGTGGATGCCGCCCACGGCGGCGGACTGCTCTTCAGCCGTCGCCATCGTCGGCTGCTGGCGGGGATTGAGCAGGCCGACAGCATCGTCTGGGACGCCCACAAAATGCTGTTCGTCCCGGCGCTCTGCACCGCAGTACTCTACCGCAGTCGCGAACATCGCTTCGACACCTTTCGCCAGGACGCGCCGTACCTGTTTGATCCCTCGGACCCGGGCATGGCGGACATCGACATGGGGATGCGCACGGTGGAATGCACCAAGCGAGCGGTCGGATTCGGCCTCTGGGGCACCTGGGCCGTCTTCGGCGAACACCTGTTTGAACAGCTCGTGGATCGCGTGCTGCTCCGCGCTCAGCAGCTGTATGAACTGCTCCGGCAGCAACCGGATTTTGAAGTGCTGCACGAACCCGAGTGCAATATTCTGGCGTTTCGCTATCTTCCTGCCTGGCTCAGAGGGGCCGATCGGGAACGTCAGAGTGCCTTGCAGCGGGCGGTCCGCACGCGGCTCATTCGTTCCGGCGAATTCTACATCGTGCAGACCACGCTGAATGGCCTTGCGGCACTGCGAACCACCGTCATGAACCCGCTCACCACCCCCGATGACCTCACCGAACTCCTGCAGGCGATCCGAAGAACCGGAACAGCGGTGCTGGAGGAGGGATTCTGAAAACAGCCGGACAACAGACAGGGGAAGCCAAACAGATGCTCAGCGTGTGCGTATTCTGCGGTGCTCGGGGCGGAGACACCACCGACTATGGAACGGCCGCCACCCGGCTGGCTGAATACCTCGCCACAGCCCGTCACACCCTCGTTTACGGTGGCGGCAGCACCGGCATCATGGGCCTGCTGGCCGACGGCATGCTGGCTCGCGGCGGACATGTGATCGGAGTCATCACCGAGCAGCTGGCCCAGCCTGAACTCATGCACTACGGCGTCACCGACATGCGCATCATGGCCGACATGCACCAGCGCAAGGCCACCATGCACGCTCTTTCAGACGTCTACATTGCCCTTCCGGGAGGACTGGGCACCATGGAAGAATTCTTCGAAGCCGTCACCTGGGCCCAGCTGGAACTCCACGCTCGCCCCATCGCCATCCTGAACATCAACGGACTCTACGACGGCCTCGTGGAACTGCTGGACACCATGAAACAGCGCGGCTTCCTGTCCCCCCGCTGCCGCGCGCTGGTCACCGTGACAAACTCCGTCGAAGAACTCTGCCAGTGGCTCGCAGGGGAATTCGTTCACAACGAAGTCCAAACCCCCTGAGCGGCCGGGCGGAAGCCCGACGCTGCGCGAGAGAGGAGAGGGTGGAAAGGAGAGAGTAGAGGAGAACGCGGAAGTAAGAACGCCTGAGCGGACCGGCAGAAGCCCCCGGTTACGCCCCCGCACCTTGGTGCGCACGGCGTCAGCATTGCGTCACCAGGGGACTTTACCCGCAGGCTGCCGCCAGGCGGCTCATGTGGCGGAAGCCCTCGGTTACACCCCTCGCACCTTGGTGCGCCCCCCTGCCGCCCTGAGCGGACGGGCGGAAGCCCCCGGTTACGCCCCCTCGCACCTTGG
>JBEAUF010000044.1:0-18286 GCA_041161565.1 Planctomycetota bacterium
GGGGTGGGGGAAGGCAGGGCGGAGTTGGAGCGGCGGAGCATCCGGGCAGACGTTTGCCAATATCTCAGAATGCATCGACCGGATCAAGGACCTTCCTCGACGATTCAACCACAGAGGACACAGAGTTTCCCAGAGGAGGCCATGTGTTCGGCGGGACGAGTGGTGAGGATATTTGGTGTGTTTGACCGCGAGGTTAGACTTTTTTGTTGTTCGGGCGGGGCGTTTTTTAACCACAGAGTACACAGAGTTTCACAGAGGAGTGCAGGTGTTCGGCCGGAAAGGCGGTAAGGAGAGTTAAGTTTGTGTTTTGAGATTGGTCCCTGAACCATTCCATCGCGAAAGGCGTGTGGGGGATATCAATCTCCGGTCACGTTGCGTGTGCGTGGCCGGGATTCTGAGCGGGCGGAAGCTCCCGGTTGTGACTTGCATGGTGATGTGTCCGTGCTGGGAGTGGCGTCAGCAGTGCGTTGCGCGGGGTGTCTGCCCGCGGGTTGCCGCCCAACGGCATTTGGCTTTCTCTCAATCGCCGCAAAAGTGGGAAAGGCGAGCAGTGGATGTCAATCCCCCGGTAACGGTCCGTAACCGCGCGGGCAGCGGCGCAGCAGGAGCAGACCAGTGTCTTACCGGCCGATCGACATCGACCGCACGCTTTGCATGATCGGGTCGAGGCTTTTCAACGGAGAGCGAGTTCTCCCAGGCATGCGAAACACCAGAAAGCCAAGGCCATTGAGCTGCCGCCCTGCGGCTCAGTGCGTTTGGCATCGCGTTTGCCAGGTTTGTGAGCGGACGGGCGGAAGCCCCCGGTTACGCCTTCGCACCCTGGTGCGTACCTCTGCCAGCGCTTCGCCAGCGTTCTTTACCCGCAGGCTTCCGCCAGGCGGCTCAATCGCGGCGGAAGCCCCGGGTTGCGATTCGCACCCTGGTGCGTACCTCCTGGCCGCGGCGTTAGCAGCGCGTTGCGGGGCTCTTTACCCGCGGGCTGCCGCTCTGCGGCTTATGTGCGTGGGTTCATGGGCGTGTTCTGGTGACATGTTTGGGGTGTGGACGTAAACCGTAAGCCGCGGCTGTGTATTCCAGTTCGCCAATTTTGGCGGAGGTTCATCATCCGTGGGGTTCAACTTTGCTCTGGCCACGCCTGGAACAGCTGGTCGACCGCGGACGGGTCGAGTGAGGCGGAGAGTTCGGTGGCGGAATGACTCGCCGGGCCGGGCAATGCCGGGGGCGTGCAGTCCGGGGACGCGGTTGCCGGTAGCGGCTGAACAGTTTCACCCTGCAGCGGGGCCGCGGCAGCTTCCGCACGGGGCGGAACGGAGGGACGGAATGGAACCGGACCTGGCAGGAGTGGTTTGAGGAGCGAGGTCAGCAGCGGAGCGGCTGAATTTTGCGTTTCGGGAGGACTGGACGGTGCTGTGTGCCGGACGATTTGCAGTTCGAACGGAGTGCTTTGCAGGCTGGTGCCGGTGGAGTCAACGGCGGAGAGCCAGAGACGGTAGCGGCCCGCCGGGGGGCTGAGTGGGATTGTGGCGGTGGTCGTCACAATGTTGTCGGCCGCATGCAGCAGGTTGTCTGCGGTATCGGTGAACCGCAGCTGATAGCTGACGGCACCGGCGACGGGGAGCCACTGGAGTGTGACCGGTGAGCCGGCGCTGAGAGTGCCCGGGCTGGTAACGGCGGCCGGGAGCAGTCGCAGGACATCCAGGGGGGGGCTCCAGGCATGCAGCATTCCGGAAAAATCCCGAGCTCTGACCCAGACGCGAAGTGCTGCGGGGAGTACACCGGGGATTGAAACGAAGGTGTTCTGGAGGTTGCTGCCGCGGTAGGCTCCCGAGATGCTTCGTGTGCGATCGTCAATCCAGAATTCGTACGAGGCGGCTCCTGGGAGTGGGTTCCATGCGAGCTGCAGGTTGGCGGCGAATTCGGAGCCTGGGGAGGTGAGTCCGGCTGTGCGATCGGTGATTGTGATGATCCCGGGAAGGCTCCAGCCGGTGAATTCGTTTTTCAGGTTGCGGGCGCGGAACCAGTAGGTGTAGCGGCCGACGGGGAGTTCCGGGAGTTGAAAGGAGTTTCCGGTGAGTCCTGAGCGGCGGACGATTTGGGAGACGCGTGGGTTGTTGGCATCGACCCAGACATCCCAGGCAACGGCGCCGGGCATGTCGGCCCACTGAATGGTGGCATTGGAACGAAATTCGGTGCGGCCGGAGTTAAGCACGGTGGGCAGTGGGCGAACCTGCCAGACGGCGGGAAGGCTCCAGAAGCTGCGGCGACCATCGGCGGTGGTGGCACGAACGTAGAAGGTCCAGTTTCCGAGAGCGAGCTCGTTGGGGGGTGTCCACGAAGTACCGGTGACGTCGCCGGCCCAGGCTGCACGTTTTTGGCCTGAGGAGTTGTTGTCGCCCCAGACTTCGTAGGAGGCGGCATTGGCGATTGGCGACCAGGCAATGACCGGGCGGGCCGTTTGGACAGTTTGCGGGCTGGCCGGCAGTCCGGGAGCGCTGCGGTCGATTACTGAGAGGGTTGTCTGGATCGAGCCGAGGCCAAAGACGAGTGCGGTGATGCTGGTTTGCTGGAGTGGTTCAATCAGGTCGTCTTCAACACCCTGAACGGAGACCGAGACGGAGAGTTCGCCGGCGGGGATGACGACGGTTTCGGGCAGTCGCACGGCGTCGGGAGCGTCAGTGGCGAGGTGAACTGTGATGGGCACGCTTTGTTTAACGGCCTGTGTAATGGTGAGGATTGCCGTATTGTCGGCTCCGCGTTCGCCGATGGCACTGCGGCTGGCAGTGATCATCAGTTGATCGGGAGTGCCGCTGGTGAAGCGCTCGAAGTCGAGTTTGACGTTGTTGGTGGTGACCTGTGCGAATTGAATGGAGCGGACATTGAGACCGCCCCATGAGTAGATCGCTTCGACCGACCATTCGCCGCTGCTGACCTGCAGGGCGTAACCACCTGAGGGGCTGAGGGTGGTGGTGATTGTCTGGCCGGTTTTCAGGTTGACGGCGGTAATCGAACCCGAGCGGACAGCTTCGCCGATGTCGTAGAAGTCGTTGTCAGTGAGGTCAGCATAGACGACACCGGTGATGTAGGGGTTGCCGTTGCGGTCGCCGAAATTCTGGACGGCCATGGAGGCGTTATAGACGCGGTCTGAGGTGAACTGGCCGAACTGCAGGCTGACCCCGATTTCCTTCCAGGACGTGCGGAGCATGTTTCTGCGGTGGTTGCTGCTTTTGAACAGTGACTGGTGACGTTCGTAGACGTGCTGGTTTCTGTCGATTTCGGCCGTGCTGCCACCCCAGGAGAGGTTTTCTCCGACGAGTCCGACGTAGCCCTGATCATTGGCACGCGCGGTGGAATTTTTGCTGGTGCCGAGGGTGGTGTGGGAGAAGTAGTCGCGGGCGAGCATGTCTGCTGCGTGCAACGAGGCGGCAGTATTGAGCAGCTGTGCGGGGGCGAGAGGTGGTTTGGGATCTGTGGTGATTTCGCCGGGCTTCAGGCCGTCATTGAGACCGAGACCTTCGCGGGAGGCTTCGGCGGCAGGGTTTGAACGGGCGCGGTTGACAAGTTCCAGCAGCAGCTGCTCCTGGTCGCTGAGCACGAAGGGAGTGGTCAGCAGGAAGCGCTGCTCGAGCGTTTGCGGGGCGCGTAATGCGATGGACTGACGTCGCCGGCGGGGACGCAGTGAAAAGCGGGATTTCAACCAGGACTTAAGCGCCTGCATGTCCGTGTTCCGTAGGCGTATTGCCCTGCCGCGGCCAAATTCGAGGGGAGAGAATGCGGAGGCCGCGCAGTGATGACGGAAGGCCGCGATGCAGATGGAGCGCCAGGGCGGCGCGGGATTTTGGAATGGTGCCTGCGCTGCTGTGAAAACGCCCGTTGTGGCCAGCCCCGAACTCGGATGGTGAAACGGCGCGGACGGGGGATTGTTCAACCACAGAGGATACAGAGTTTCACGGAGAAACTGCAGAATTCGGCAGGAGTATCAACACGACAGGCGGTCAGAATATCTGTGTATTCCTCCTCCGTTTGTGCTGTTTTTGTGATCCCAGCTCCGGCCAGCCCGGGCCTGAGTCGTTCCCGGGAAAGCGGGCTGGGGGCTGTACAGAGGCGTTAACGTTTTGTTCCCGGGTTGTGTTCGCAAAAAGAAGCAGCATCGGATACGTTGGGTGTCAAAATCCCTGCGGAGTTTTTGTTGATGGCTGCGACCGACCTCGATCAAACTGACATTCGAATTGCCGTGTTGCCCGGAGACGGGATTGGTCCGGAGGTGATGGATGCAGCCCTGCAGGTCCTTGATGTGCTGCAGCGTCGTGACCCGCGACTACGGCTTCGCTGTGAGACATTTGCAGCGGGCGCAGAGGAGTTTCGGCGAAGCGGTGACGCCTTGCCGGGAGCCACACTGGAAGCCTGCCGGACGGCTGACGCTGTGCTGCTGGGGGCGATGGGTTTGCCTGACGTTCGCTGGCCAAATGGGCGGGAACTCACGCCACAGATTGACCTTCGTGAACAGTTTGAACTGTATCGTGGTGAGCGTCCTGCGCGGCTGTATCATGCGGCCGACTGCCCGCTGAAGGGAATTGCTGCGGGGGAAATTGATTTTGTGATTCTGCGGGAGAGCACTGAGGGTTTGTTTTCGTCGCGGCTGCAGAGCGGGCCGGTGTCTTCGGACGTGGTGGAGGATCGGCTGCGGGTGACGCGGCACGGCAGCCTGCGACTGTTTCATGACGCCTTCCGCCTCGCTCGTCGTCGCCGTCGGCTGGTGACACTCGTGGACAAAGCCAATGTGCTGCCGTCGATGGTCTTCTTTCGGCAACTCTTCGATGAGGTGGCTGAGCAGTATTCGGATGTGCGGACGGAACGTATTTACGTGGATGCGGCGGCGTTGTTTCTGGTGCGGCGTCCGCAGAGCTTTGACGTGCTGGTGACGGAGAACATGTTTGGGGATATCCTCAGCGATCTCGCGGCAGCACTCGTGGGTGGCATGGGAATGGCACCTTCGGCGGACATTGGTCCTGATACTGCGGTTTTCCAGCCCTGCCACGGTACGGCTCCTGATATCGCCGGTCGCGGAATTGCAAATCCTGTGGCCATGCTGCTGTCGGTTCGCATGCTGCTTGAATGGCTGAAGACCCCGGTGAGTGTTGCGGCGGGAGTTATGCTGCAGCGGGCTGTGGAAACCGTGCTCCAGGATGCTGCAGCACGGACTCCGGATCTTGGCGGAAGTCTGAGCACCGCGGAGATGACCAGGCTGGTGGTCAGTGCGATTGAAGATGACAAAGGCTGATGCCGGTGGTCAGCCGATGCCGTGCTGCCTGTCCCTGCGGGCCTGCGTGGCATTCGGTGCGAGCCATCTGTTATGCTGCGGGTTTAAAGTTGTGACGCTGCCAGGTGAGGACGCTTCATGCACCGGTTACTGCTGGTTGAGGATGATTTGCTGCTGGCGAAAGTCGTGACCGACTACCTGTGTGCCAATGGTTTTGTGGTGGAGCATGAGTCGAGTGGCAGAGGTGCCGTGGAGCGGATTCTGAAGCAGCCGTCGGACGCGGTGATTCTGGATGTCAATCTGCCGGATCAGGATGGGTTTGGTGTCTGCAGAAGTGTCCGCGATCAATACCCCGGTGTCATCCTGATGCTCACGGCGCGGACTGCCGACACTGATGAGATAGCGGGTCTGGAGTGTGGTGCTGATGACTATTTGACCAAGCCTGTTCGTCCCGGGGTGCTCCTGGCGCGTCTGCGATCGCACCTGCGTGCGGACGGCAGGGGACAGCCGCCGATATCGCAGCGGGAGAGCGAAGAAAGTGCAGTGCTGCGCGTCGCGGGACTCGAGATTTCCGCCAGCCGGCGTGAAGTTCAACGCAGCGGACAACAGATCGAACTCACATCATCGGAATTTGATCTGCTGCTTTATCTTGCCCGGCGTGCAGGGCAGACGATACCCCGGCGAGAACTGCATGAGTCACTGATTGGTGAGCAGTACAGTCCGCGCGATCGGGCGATTGACCTGCGAATCTCACGTCTGCGTCGGAAACTGGGCGACAGCCAGCAGCATCCGGCGATTGTGAGGGGCATCCACGGAGTTGGTTACTTTGTATCGGCTGAGCCATGAAGCGATTGTTTCTGAAGATCGCCGGTGTGTCCCTGCTGATGCTTGTGGTAAGCCGATGGTTGTTCTTTTTCGTGATGGATCAGCAGTTCTTCTCAGACCGCGAACGTATCGTCGCCGGGCTGGCGACACTACAGCTGGGCTCGCTGCGGCTGGCGGCGGCGGAATTGCGCCGGGAACAGCCGGGCGATCGCGAACTGAGGCTGCGGGAGTGGAATGCGTCGCTGGTGTCACCCATCCGCATCATTTCCAGGTCGACACTGTCTGAGGCGGATCGACGAAAGCTGGACGCGGTTGATGGATTTGCGGCTGAGTATCGGTGCGGGATTCTCGATCGGGTGACGGTTGGAATGGACGCTGACAACTGTCTCCAGCTGGGACCGATCGCCGACCGTATTCGGCGGTTTGTTGAGGAAGAAGTGGGGGGCGTGCTGCAGCTGTTGTTGTCACGAATGGCCGATCAGCGACTCACTGCCGGGGAACTTCAAAAAGTGTCGCAGACGCTGGGCGTACCTGTGGCTCTGCGGCAGCGGGGCGACTTCCCACAGGTTGCTCAAATCTCGATTTCAGATACCGGGAACGTGATGCTGTTTCACGAGGGGCGAGAATCGTTTGTGGTTGCCCCCGTGAGCGGCTCTGATCAGGTGCTCTGCGCTGGACCGCTGGTCCGAGTGCGCGCACGAGCGGAACTGCTGTCGATTGGCATGATGCTGATCGCAGCGATGTTTTTTGCTGGAGCCAATGGCTTCGTGGTGACGCTGTTGTCACAGCGATTTCGGCGAATTGAAAAGGCTGCTGTGGCAATGGCCGGAGGAGATTTCAGTGCCCGGGTGAATGAGCGGGATGCGGGAGAAGCCGGCAGTCTTGCCGCCGCCTTCAATCGGATGGCTGCTACCACCGAAAATGCGATCCATTATCGCCGCGACCTGCTGCAAATCATTTCCCATGAACTCCGTACGCCCGTCGCCCGGCTCAGGTTTGCCGTGGAAATGCTTGATGAGCCGGAGAACGGGGCTGCAGATTCCCGAATTGCAGTAATCCGTCACTCCCTTGATGACCTGGAAAAGATCACGCTCGAGGCTCTGGAGTACGTGCAGTCCGACGGTCGCTCGATGCAGCTGACTCTGGAATGGATCGACGTCCGCGAGCTGATTTCCCGGTTGCTGGAAACGATTGCTGTGGAGTGTCCCGGTCTGACAACGCGATTTTGTGGAGCTGCCGGCGAGAAGCCGGAAAGGGTGTTCGCGGATCCGGGCGGGTTCTATCGCGTGATGGTGAACCTCATTGGAAATGCGCAGCGTTTCGCAAAGTCAGAGTTAACTGTGAGTGTTGTCGAGGTCGGCCCGAGTGATCGGGGCCCCGGTGGCACGCGTGTGATCGTTGAGGACGATGGACCGGGTATTCCGGAAGATCGGCGAACTGCGGTGTTGCAGCCATTTGTTCGGGAACACGCCCCGGCAGTTCGACCCCAGCCATCTGACAGCGGCGTTCGCGACAGGCATCCCCATGTTGGGCTGGGGCTGGCGATCGCTCAGGGGATACTGACGCAGCATCAGGGCCGTCTTGAAATTCAGGCCAGCCGTCAGGGCGGGTGCCGAATCGAAACGTGGTGGCCGAATCCGGCAGGTTGAGCGGTAAAGTCTCGCGGAGGCCAGAGACCAGCCTGAGCATGCGTCAACGATGTTCATCGCGCTATTAACAAATCAGAGGCCGGCTCTGTCTCTCCGCGGAAGCGGGGACTTTACACGCCGCCGTCGTGATTGAAAGCTCCGATTTGTAACATCCTGTAACGGTCTGAGTGCAGGCTGTCACTTTTTGTCCGGTTGGCGGAGTGCCGAGGGGAGCTGATCCGGTGCGGCAAGCTCCGGCTGCATCTCTCGCGTTCGACCGACGGGCGTGAGCCTGATGGCCCGCACATCCATGACAGCACCGGCCTGCTTCTTCAGACAGCGGATGGTGAGCAGGCTGTCTGCGGATTTTTTCAGCGTCAGAGTACCCAGCGGTTTCCAGATAAAATTCTGGAAATGCCCGGTCTCCACGACGGTCAGCGGCAGCTTTTGGTCCTGCAGGCTGATTTCGACCTGACTGCCACCGTGACCGGTGCCGCAGCCCTGCAGAATATCCACGTCATAGATGCCATCGGCAGGCACTTCACAGTGCCATTCGGCGTAGTCTTCGGTGACACTCCAGTAGCCCACGGTGTTCTTGTGGGGCTGGGGCTCGTAACGCAGGTTTTTCCCGTGCACTTCGGCTTCGCAGGCGCGGAGCAGCATGGTGTCGGCCCGGGCTGGTACGGGGGCGAGCGGCTGAAAAAGACGCGGTGGCTCGTCCAGTGTGATGACCAGCACTGGCTTGTCAGAAGCAGGGAGGCCAGTCAGCCGAATCAGCCATTCCCGCGGTTCCGGCTGCACACTGAGTTCTGCCGTGCTGCCGTTGAGCCAGCGGACGGAGCGGACGATGGAAACGAGTCGCGGGAGACGCAGTGTGCTGTCGGCGACCGGTGTCTGGCTGAAGGTCAGGAACAGGCGGTTAGCCGCGCTGACGGCCTGGGTGCCCGGGACTTTCCAGTTGGGAACCGGCTGGGCGGCTGGAGGAATTTCTTCAGCGCTGGCAGCGAGTGGAGTGATGATGGCGGCGAGCAGCCAGCCTGCGGCTGCCAGGACCAGACCGCGTTGAACGATCCCTGCATTTGCGGGTACTGCGAACATGACCGGTTCCGTCTGCCTGTTGGTGGAAAGAAAAAGGCCGCTCGAAACCTGTCGAGCGGCCCGTGGTCAGATGGGAGAAAGCGTGGGTGACCGGCCGGGTTTCAGTTTCCGGCGTTATCGCCAGGCTGGTTGTTTTCTGCCTTTGGAGCGTCTTCCGGCTTGTCGGAATTCTTTGCCGCTTCATCGGCTGCTTTTTTGAGCTTTTCGAGTTCTTCCTGAGCTTCTTTGGAGGAAGTCTCAGCAGCTGTGAGCGCCTTTTGCAGGTCTTCTGCCTTGACGACAAGGCCATCACGTTCGGCCAGAGCGGCCTTCAGATCGGCGCGGGTCTTTTCGAGGGTTTCAGCGTTGCGTTTAGCATCTTCGCGGAGGGTGGCCACTTCGTCCACAGCGGCTTTGTGGGCAGCTTCGGCTTTGTCGGCACGGTCTTTCTGGGTGGCCGCAGCCGTTTTTGCGGACTCGACCTGCTTTTTCAGGTCAGCGGCCTGAGCTTCCATGGCTGCGGTGAGCTTAGCGAGCTCCTGGCGGAGCGTTTCGGCTTCGGCTTTTGCGGCTGCGAGTGCAGTGGCGGCCTGCTCGGCCTGAGTCTTAACGGCGGCAAGCTCTTCCTGAGTCTGCTTCAGGGCGGGTTCAAGCTGATCGGCTTCGTCGGCGCGATTCACGGCGTCCCAGTAGGCACGCATTTCACGGATCGATCCGTCCTTCGCCTTGTAGTATTGGCCACGGGGAGCGGCAGGGTTGCCGACGGATGGCATGCCGCCCGTGGCCGGCGAGCAGTTGCCGGAGGAGCGTTTGGCGGCCTTGCCTGGGAACAGGAAACAACCTTTGTCACCGGCGGCGAGACTGCCACAGGTGAAGGAAAGGAAAATCAGTGAGCAGAGCAGATGTTTCATCGGGGGAACTCCGGACGGATTGGATCCTTAAACGCAGCCACGACCCGGCGGTGCAGGCGTCGACACTCGGTCAGTATAGGTTATCCAGTTTTCGACTGTAGCAAAAAGGCTTGCGAATTTCAGGACGTCCGGGCGGGTTGGCTGGGGGAGTAAAAACGGGAGGAATGTAGCAGCAGCAGCGAATTTGCGGCGTGCTTTTCCGGTGTTTGTGGGTCCCGGCGCCCCGGATTTCGTTTCAAAAATGAGAAAGCTGGTGATCTTTTGGGTTTCCATGCTCACGAGTGCGTGGATTTCGGCGTTTGGGAGAGGTGCGAAATTGTGCACCGTTTTTCCACGTTCCGGCAGGCGGGACTGTCCCCAGTTCCCCGATGTTGACTCCCACAAAATTCCCGATTCTGCAGGAATTGTGCTTTCCCCCCTGCCTGTTTCTGCTATTTGTGGCCAGTAGCTCGTGTCAAAACTTTCGTCATTCATCCTCAGAGCAACCGCTGCTTGACTACGACTTCATCCATCGATCCTCCCGCCAGCGAAGCTGTGGCGGCCCTGCAACAGCGCTACACAGTGCTGCTTCAGCGGCCTGGCATTCAGTGGACGTCTGAACGTTCGTTTCTGAAGCGGCTGGGGACTGGCGGTCAGGGAAGCGTGATGCTGGCTGAGCGTCGTGGTGCCGCCGCCTTCAGCATCCCGGTGGCTCTCAAGTTCTTCTCGCCCGCGGCCTTTGAATCTCCCGGTCACTACGACCGCGAGATGTACCGGATGGCTGAAGTTGCAGCCCTTGTGGCGCGAATTCAGGTGGACCACCTCGTCAACGTGCACTCCTTCCAGCTCGACCAGGGCATTTACGTGCTCGAAATGGAGTGGATCGACGGATTTGACCTGCTGCACATTCTTCGCCGCGACAGCCTGGAAATCGTTCAGGATGCCGTGACAGAGCGTCGCTGGGCCAGCATCAACGAGCGGGTGATCACATCCGGCGAAGTCGACTGCCGACTCAAACCCGGTATGGCGGTGGCAATTCTGCGTGAATGTCTGGAAGGGATCGCGGCGCTGCATCGTGGCGGCCTGATTCACTGCGACCTGAAGCCTTCCAACATCATGGTCAAGCGGACCGGGCAGGTGAAGATTATCGACATCGGTTCCGCATTCTGGGTTGGGCGCCCCCCCGAAGGTCAGCCCTGTACTCCCGAATATGCCGCCCCGGAAGTGCTCACGGGACAACGCGCGACTCCCCAGTCCGACCTCGCCAGCCTCGGCTATATGCTCATCGAAATGCTCTCAGGTTCCCGCCCATTTGCCGGGCTGACATTCGACCAGCAGGTGCAGGCCAAGCTCAACGTCCTCGACCGACTCCCAGGGCTGCTTCCCCTGGAAGAATTCCAGTTCAGCGAGGCACTCATCCGCCTGCTCAGGGGGCTTGTGCACCCCGATCCTCAAAAACGCTTCAGTGGTGCCGAAGAAGCTGAACTCTCCGATGACGGGGCCGCCGGATTCCTGAAGGACCTCGTCAAGAGTGACCTGGCGGATGAATACAGCACGGAACTGCGACGCTGGATTGAAGAGCTCGAAAGCAATGTCAATCGTCGCCTGTACTCCGAAGAGGCCCTGATCCCCAACGGCACCACGCGAGTGCTCCCCCGACAGCCGCCTTCCGGCTGATAACCGCAGCGTCTCGCAAAGCCACCCAGATTCCCCAGTCGGCACCGGCCACTTTCCGCGGTTCCCAATGACTTTCCTTTTCAGGATTCGCTTGCATGCAGCCGCCCGGAACCGTATCGTCTGACTATTCGCCTCGCGCGAACTCCTCTGACAGCTCTGTCTGCAGCACAACAAGTTGACCCTACAGATAAAACCCATAGGGAACCCGGTCTGATCCCGGCCGACTGTCACGCCGACCATGTCTCGGATCACATGACCCGGGCGTCGGGTGCCCACCTATTTATTCTGACCAAAGGGCGTCAACAACGTTTGCTCAGCACACCTGGCAGAGGTTTTTTTACGCGCCTGCACCGCCGCCTCCCTGCCACCTTCCGACTCATCCCGCTGACCCACATGAATTCCTCCCCCACTGACTCCAGCCTGCCCGACGGCGTTGTGGACTATCCGGTCGACGACATGACCATCACGGTGCGTGCGGAGCTGACAATTGGCCGGCTTTCCGATGTGCTGGCCCGCCACCGCCAGCAGCTGCCCATCGATGCCGTTGCCGACAGCCAGACAATCGGTGAACTCGTGATGCACGATGTTTCCGGACCACGGCAGTACGGCTGTGGTACGCTGCGGGACTACGTGATTGGCATCGAGGCGCTTGATGGGCAGGGGCGGCTGTTTCATGCGGGTGGACGCGTTGTCAAAAACGTCGCCGGCTACGATCTCTGCCGACTGCTCGTTGGATCCCGCGGACTGCTGGGCACCGTCACTGCCGTGACCTTCAAGGTGCGTCCGCTGCCACCGGCCACCGCACTTCTCGCTGCTGCCATTCCCGACACCAGGCAGCTTGCAGCCGCACTCGATAAACTCAACACCTCCGAGACCACTCCCGTCATTCTCGACGTCCTCAGCGCTGCCGCCGCCGAACAACTCTTCAGGACTGCCCTCCCGGAACTGGTCCCCACGTCCGGCAGCCAGCAGCCTGCCGCCGCTGCGCACCTGCTGATCGGCTTCGACGGTCCGGCTGAATCCTGCCGCTGGCAGCTCAGCACTGTCTCCACAGAACTCGCACCGCTCGCCAGCCACCTGCAGCCACTGCAGCAGCCCACAGCGTCTGCGGACTGGTGCCGCACGGTTCAGCAGGCTGCGTCCGCCAGTCGCGATGTGCCGTGGCTCAGTCGCCTGACAATTCTGCCCTCACGAGTTCCTGCGGTGATTGAGCAGGCGATCGCGGCCGGCTGCGAAATCTTTGGCAGAGCCGGAAACGGAGTCCTCTTTGTATGCCCTGCTTCCGGCCGCAACGTGCAGGAATCAGCCGCACTCAGTCAGCTCCAGCCACTGCTCGCACCCCCCGGCGGAAGCCTGCTGGTGCTCAGGGGAGACCCGGCGTTCAGTACCCCGTCTGCTGTCTCGGTCCAGCGTCTGTCCGGCGCCCTGCAGCAGGCACTTGCCAATCCCGGTTCCCCCTGATCTGACCCGCCCTCTTTCGCACCCCGCGAGTTTCTGCCATTCTTGACTTCTCCGAACTTCGCTCGCATTTCCAGGGATTTCCACAGTGACCGCTTCCAGCTCCAACCCCGCTTCGGCAGCACTCCCGGTCATCGGCCAGTCCATTCCCTACGAACGCTTTCTGGACTGTGTGCATTGTGGTCTGTGCACCGCCGCCTGTCCGACTTATGTTGAAACAGGCAATGAGAATGACGGGCCGAGGGGACGCATATATCTGATGCGAGCGGTCGTTGACGGCCGTTTGTCGCTCACACCCGCAGTCCGCGGACACCTCGATTCCTGCCTTGACTGCCGCAGCTGTGAAACGGCCTGTCCCAGCGGTGTGCAGTACGGCAGGCTGCTGGAACCGTTTCGCGTGGAAATGCAGGACCCTCACCGCTCTGCCGCTGCCGCCGGTTCCGCAGGCTCTGTGCGGGCGGACAATCAGACTTCAACAGCTCCCGCACATCATGGCGGTGACTGGTTTCAGCGCTGGGTGCTTCACGGCCTGTTTCCATACCGCAGCCGACTGCAGCTGGCGCTGCTGCCAGCGCGGGTTCTGCAACAGCTGGGGCTGGATCGGTTTGCTCGCCGAGTGGGACTCACGCGACTGCTGCCGCAGCGGCTGCAGCGCATGGAAGCTCAGCTGCCGCGGCTGCGTCCCATCCCGCCGGCACTCCCGGAATTCCTTCCGGCCGTCGGCACGCGGCGTGCCCGAGTTGCTCTGTTTATTGGCTGTGTCGCCGATGCCATGTTTCGGCATGTGCACTGGGCCACCGCGAGGGTGCTGCAGCAGAATGGCTGCGATGTGGTCATTCCCCGCACACAGGTCTGCTGCGGAGCGATTCACTATCATTCGGGAGCAGCGGAGCCCGCACTGGAACTGATGGATGCCAACGCCCGGGCCTTCAACGACCCGGCACTCGATGCCGTCATCGTCAACGTGGCTGGCTGCGGCTCCATGCTTAAGGATTACGGCCACATCGCTCACGAACTCCAGCCGCAGTCCGCAGCCCAGGCTCCGGAAGAATTCTCGAAGAAGGTTCGTGACATCCATGAGTTCCTGATGCAGCTGGGTCCGGTGCTGCCGCAAGGCCGCATCGATGCGGTTGTGGCCCTGCAGGATGCCTGCCATCTGCAGCACGCTCAGAAGATTCGCCGGGAACCCCGCGATCTGCTCGGGCTGATTCCCGGAATTCAACTGCGGTCGATTGCTGAACCCGAACTCTGCTGCGGCGCGGCCGGCACCTATAACCTCACACAACCCGAAATGGCTGATCGACTCGGTCGCCGCAAACTCAGGAATTTGCTGGATGTCAAACCGCAGGTGATCGCCTCCGCCAACGCCGGCTGCTCGCTGCAGCTGCAGTCACATCTGCAGCAGCAGGAAATCAGCATTCCCGTTGTCCACCCGATCGAACTGCTCGACGCCAGCTACCGTGAAGTCACGCTGGAAGCACTGGTTCATTGAGCCGACTTCAGTTGGCACCGGAGCATTCCGTGGGTTTTTTACCCCAGTGCGATGGAACGTCCAGGGGGGGCGTTAATCCAATGGCCTTGGCTTTCTGGCACGATGCATTGCCGGGAGGTCGAAGCTCCTGCTGAGCCGCATCCCTGCCGCGAGCGTTTCATCAATCCCCGCTGCGCCGCAAAAACGCAGGCAAACGCTCACAGCGCGGACCAGCGTTCAGCGGCTCGGCTGGAGCCTCGCCCGCCCAGGTCTTCACCCGTCTTTTCACAGAATTTCAGAGAAAGCCAAGGCCATCGGGCTTCCGCCCTCCGCTCAGGGGGCGGGCAAATGTGATGGCGAATGCGCTTTATCACCCAGCCCGGGGCTGCTGGTGATCAGCGTTTGGCGGCCGGGGTTTTGGCGGCTGAGCGTGGCTGAGCGACCTGTTCGGCGGATGCGGCTTCGGGGCGGCCGCGGGATTCGCCGGTCAGGAAGTTATCGACTCGAGCATCAGCCTGGAGTTTCTCAAAGGTTTCGCCGACCATTTTTTGAACTTCGCGTTCAGTGAGGTCGGCGTGGAGCTGGGCCTGGACGTCTGCCATGTCGTGATCGACGGGTTCGGTGAAGCCTTCGAACTTGAGAATGGCATACTGGCTGGGTCCCACCTGCAGCACTCCGGAAATCTCACCCGGTTCGGACATCGCGAAGGCGGCTTTGCGAAGATTTTCGTGGGCGCCGGAGTTCTTGCGGATGGGGGGTATGACGCCGCCGAGTGCTCGGCTGTTGGGTTCGAGTGAGTAGTCGCGGGCGAGGCTTTCGAAGTCATCCGGGGACTTCCGGGCTTTCTCCCAGATTTCGGTGGCGCGGCGGATATTATCGAGCACGATCATGCGGGCTTTGACGCGAACGCCGTAGTTGTCTTCGTAGGCGAGCTTGAGCATGTCGTCGGTGATTTCAACATCGCGTCCGGCCAGTTTTCGCAGGGCGAGCATGGGCCAGATGATATCGCGACGGTATTGCTGTGGGGTGAGGTTTCGTTCGGCTTCGAGCATCTTGTACCACTGGTCGAGTGCGAGGCCGAATTTCTTGGAGATTTCGAGTATTTCCTGATCGACTTCGGCTTCCGTCACCGTGATGCCGCGACGGCTGCATTCCTGCTGGATGATGGTGCGATTGATGATGTTTTCCAGAACTTCGCGACCGTGTCGTTCGACGCATTCGCGGGCCAGGGCTTCCCAGGTGATGGCTTCGCCGTTGACTCGTGCCCACGCCACGTTGGCTGCTTCGCTGCCGGTTGGGGGAGCGGTGACAGTGGCCTGTTCTTCGGCTGCCTGGCTGCTGCGTGCCCGCCAGACCTGCATACCGATGCCGCCGGCGATGAGAATCAGCAGGGTGCCACCGAAGAGCAGTCCGGTACGGCTGATGCGGCTGGGGGCGGCAGACGGATTGAGTGCGGGCACGGCGTCATCCATGACTGGGCTCCGGAGTTCACTGGCGGGAGGGCAGGGGAGGTCAATTTCTTTTGCGGGTTATACGGCTTTTTTCAAAATAGGGTCAAGTTCTGTTTTTTCGATCCTCGAGCCGGCGTTTGTTCCAGATGCCGCGGCGGAGGATTTGAGCTTCGCTGGCGGCCTGCCGCAGGGATGGTTCAAGGTCCGCAGGCAGGCCGAAATCATCCAGCAGTCGCGACATGCCGGCAGAAAGACTCAGCAGGTTCACCAGCGTGCCATCCTGATCGTGCACCCAGGCAAGGCCGCGTCCATAGCGGTCGTGGCCGGTGATTTCGAGGCGGACGGTGCGTGTTTCGAGTCGACTGCGGAGCCATTGTCTGGAGTCTTCGGCGTGAGGTTCCGCGGGGTGGTCCGTGGCAGCGACTTCCGGAGCGTCGATACCGAGCAATCGTATGCGGCGGCCATCGGTCAGTTCCAGGGTATCGCCATCGAGCACGAGGCGGACGGACGCTGTTTCGATGGCGGCCCCGTGGGCCCCGGACGGTGCTGTGGGGAGGGCCATGCGGAGGGCGGTAAGCACCGCGAGGACAGTGATGGCAGTGGTGGCCGGGGTCAGTGGACGGCGGATTTTTGCGGGGGCTGTGGTGGTGACACGACGCGGAGCGGTTGTTGGAGGATGTTTGGGCATGGGAGACATCCGCGGGGAATTGGCAGCGGCTGGGGGGTGATATCGACAGCGGGACGGGTGTCGTGAATCTGGGTTGGACGCACAGCATTGCGAAGCTGGACGGTTGGGGCAAGGGGTATTGTCTGCAATCCCCTGGGAAATTGCCACAACACCGCCCGGAAACAAGGGCAATCCGGTTTTCTCAGCCCGAATTTGCCCGTATTCTGTGGGCTTACGACTGCTTCACCGCCCCTGAACGTGCTGCCGGCTTCCCATGGATGCATTGACGATCGCCCTGAAGGACCTGATGCTGCTTTCGCGGGATCGTCGTGCGCTGGTGATTTTGGTGGCGATGCCGATGGTGATTATCGCGATTGTCGGTTCGTCAACGGGTCGTCTGCGAGCGACGCGTGAGCAGAACCGTCAGGGTTTGCAGCTGGAGGTCGCGGACTTCAGTGGGACGAGTTCATCGCGGCGACTGGCAGGGTTTCTGGCAAGTTACGATCACGTGCTGCTGCGAACGCTCCCGCTGGACCCTGCGGCTGACGCCCCGCGGATGATTCAGCTGAAGCAGGAGCCGCCGGAAGCACCTGTTGATGCGCGGTTGGTTGTTGGCCCTGAATTTGAAGTGCTGGCGCGGAGCAAATCGGCGAAGCAGCTGACAGCTCCCGACGAGACGACTCGGGCGGAAGGTCTGGGGGCGCTGGATCTGCATTTGGTGTTCAACGAGTCTGCTCCGGACCCGATGATGGAAGGGCTCGCGCAGGCGCTGATTAAACTCTCCCTGCAAAACGCATTGCTGCCGATCATGGCCGAGAAGGTGCCGGTGTTTCGGGGAGCCGCGCGGGCGTCGGTGATCCCGCCGGCGTGGGAGAGTCAGGTGGATTCGGAGGTGGCGTCGGGACCGGCCGCCAATCGGGTTTACCAGTTCTTTATTCCCAGCTACACCGTGATGTTTGTGTTCTTCCTGATCAATGTGATGGGGCGTTCGTTTATTGGAGAACGCGACACGGGTACGCTGCGGCGACTCAGAATCGCACCGATTGGTCCGGCTTCCATTCTGATTGGCAAGACGTCACCGTTTTTGATTCTGTCGCTGGTACAGACGACGATTCTGATGATTTCCGGCAGGATCCTGTTTGGCATGTCGTGGGGATCGCAGCCATGGCTGCTCCTGCCGATCATGTTTTGCACATCCTGCGCCGCAACGGCTCTTGGGCTGTTGTTTTCAACGCTGGCTCGAACTGAGTCGCAGGTCTCCAGTTTCGGCAATTTGATTCTGCTCTCCAGTGCGGGCATCAGTGGTTGTCTTGTGCCTCGCGCGTGGATGCCGCCACTGACGCAGAAAATCAGCCTGATGACTCCCCACGCGTGGGCTCTGGATGCCTACAACGAAATCCTGACGAGGGATCTTCCGGACCTGCGGATTGTTGCCGCATCCTGTGGCATGCTGCTGCTGTTTGCATCCGTGTTCTTCACACTGGGGCTCGCTCGTTTTCGTTCCGTGCGGTCTTAGTGGCGGTGAGTTTCACCGCGTTTGCCCTCGTGTTAGCGAATCTTCTGAGCGGGCGGGCGGAAGCCCGACGCTGCGCGAGAGCGGAGAGAGTGGAAAGTAGAGAGTCGAGGAGAACGCAGAAGTGAGAACGGATGAGCGGAAGCCCCCGGTTGCGTTCCAGCACCCTGGTGTCCCGCACTGCACGCGGCGTCAGCAGCGCGTTGCCAGGGCTCTTTACCCGCGGGCTGCCGCCCTGCGGCTCATGTGTGGCCGCCCAATGGCATTGGCTTTCTCTCAATCAACGCAAAAAAGTGGGAAAGGCGAGCGGGGGATGTCAATCCCCCGGTAAGGGCCCGTAACCGCGCGGGCAGCGGCGCAGCGGGAGCGCAC
>JBEAUF010000065.1:0-31174 GCA_041161565.1 Planctomycetota bacterium
CGGGTAAAGAGCCCTGCCAACGCACCGCTGACGCCGCGGCCAGGGGCGGCGCACCAGGGTGCGAAATCGCAACCGGGGGCTTCCGCCCGCCCGCTCAGAATCGCGGCACACGCGATGGCAAGAGCGATGAGCCGCAGGGCGGAAGTAATACTGAGCCGCAGGGCGGAAGCCCGCGGGTAAAGAGCCCTGGCAACGCGCTGCTGACGCCGCGGGCGGGGGTGCGCACCAGGGTGCGAAATCGCAACCGGGGGCTTCCGCCCGCCCGCTCATCATTTTGGCAAACGCGGTGCCAAACACGTATGAGCCGCAGGGCGGCAGCCCGCGGGTAAAGTGCCCTGGCAACGCACTGCCGACGCCGCGGGCAGGGGCGCGCACCAAGGTGCGAAATCGCAACCGGGGGCTTCCGCCCGCCCGCTCATCATCTCGGCAAACGCGATGCCAAACACGTATGAGCCGCAGGGCGGCAGCCCGCGGGTAAAGAGCCCTGGCAACGCACTGCTGACGCCGCGGGCAGGGGCGCGCACCAAGGTGCGAAATCGCAACCGGGGGCTTCCGCCCGTCCGCTCATCATCTCGGCAAACGCGGTGCCAAACACGTATGAGCCGCAGGGCGGCAGCCCGCGGGTAAAGAGCCCTGGCAACGCACTGCCGACGCCGCGGGCAGGGGCGCGCACCAGGGTGCGAAATCGCAACCGGGGGCTTCCGCCCGCCCGCTCAGGATTTCCGCAAACGCGATGCCAAACGCACTGCACCGTCGGACGGCAGTCGACGCGCATCTTTTTTGCGAATCGCAGCCTTCGGGGGCCGAATTTCTGTCACGAATCCGCAACGGGCAGCAAAGGACATCGGGAACACAACAGGAAAAACCCGATCGCGGCGGAGACGGACGGATATGCATCGCTTTGTGCTGTTGGTTTGCGGATTTGCGGCAGTTCTTTCCCTTCGCTCACAGGCTGCCGACAGGCCACCCAATGTGGTCCTGATTCTGATGGACGACATGGGCTGGCGGGATGTCGGCTGCATGGGCAACACGTTCGTTGAAACTCCGCATCTCGATCGCCTGGCGGCTCGCGGGCTGCGGTTCACCCAGGCCTATGCCAGTGCTCCCAACTGCGCGCCGACTCGAGCCTGTCTGATGTCCGGCCAGTACACGCCGCGGCATGGGATCTACACGGTGGTCGATCCACGTCAGCCGAACGGTTCCCCCTGGCATCAGATGCTGGGCTCTGAAAGCCGATCTGAACTGGATACAGACGTCGTTACGGTGGCTGAATCACTGCAGTCCGGTGGTTTGACGACGGCGTTTTTTGGCATGTGGAATCTCGGCCGCGGCCGTTCCGGCCCGATGACTCCGGGGGGCCAGGGGTTTCAGAAAGTCGTTTTCCCGGAGAACCTGAATTTCGGTAAGGACGCGTATTTCAGTGACCGGGGCGAGTATCTCAGTGATCGCCTGATGGATTCGGTACTCGAGTTTGTGGAACAGAACCGCGAGCGGCCGTTTTTTGTGTATCTGGCGGACCATGCCGTGCACGCACCTTACGAGCCCAAATCAGAGCTGCTGAAGAAGTACGAAGCAAAGGCCACCCAGGACGCCTCCGACCGCCGCAATGACCCTGCTCACGCCGCAACTGTGGAAGCCGTTGACCAGAATCTGGGCCGACTCCTGGAAACGCTCGACCGCCTGCAGCTCACCGAAAACACACTCGTAATCTTCACCTCAGACAATGGCGGGACCAACACTTACACGCCGCCTTTGAGGGGTGGCAAAGGGGCGTTGTATGAAGGCGGGATTCGAGTACCGCTGGTGGTGGCGGGGGCAGGAGTGAAGAATCCCGGCCGGACGATTGATATCCCGGTGACCAGCATCGACTGGTATCCCACGCTGCTGGAGCTGGCCGGCATTCAGCCTCCTCAACAGGTGCTGGACGGCGTGAGTCTGCTGCCGTTGCTGCGTGGTGAATCCGGCTTTGCGCGGGAACATCTGTTCTGGCACTTTCCCTGCTATGTTGGTCGCAACGGACCTGCCAGCGCCGTCCGTGTGGGTGACTGGAAACTGATCGAATTCTTCGAAAACGGTGGCAGTCGCGAATTGTATCATCTGGCAGCGGATCCCGCTGAAGAAACGGATCTCGCCAAATCCAGCCCGCAAAAGCTTGCCGAACTCGCTGCCATCCTCGATCAATGGCAGGCGGATACTCAGGCAGCCATCCCCACGGAAGCCAACCCTGACTACGATCCTTCGTCCGCCCGCAGTGGCGGCAAGGGTGTTGGTGGCGGTAAAGGGGCAAAAAAGGGCAGCAAGGGCGGCAAAAGTGGCGGGATGAACCGCAGCAATCCTCCACGCGAGTGATTTGACGGAAATCGTTCGCTTCGCGACACTGAACCGCAGCAGTCAAAGGCTGTGCAGGGCATTTCGCCGCCTGGCGATCAGCGCTGCAAACAGCCATGTTTTTTCGTTTCGCGTTTCAGGATTTCCGTCATGTTTGCCCGCCCCTTCCTGCCAGCACTGCTGTCAGCCTGCCTGCTCTCGTCCGTTTCCTCCCACGCTGAAAACTGGCCTGCATGGCGCGGTCCTCAGGGCAACGGGATCAGCGCTGAAAAGGGGCTGGCCGTGGAATGGGGGCCGGAAAAGAATGTCGCCTGGAAACTGGAACTCCCCGGTCCTGCCGGCGCGACTCCGGTGGTCTGGGGAAATCAGATCTTTCTGACTTCCGTCAACGAGGCTGGCGAGCTGCTGCTGGTGGCCGTGGACACCACAGGTAAGCTGCAGTGGCAGCAGGTCGTGGCGTCCGGCAACCAGAATTCGCGGGGTGACGAAGGCAATTCCGCTTCTCCGTCGCCAGTCACCGATGGTCGTCACGTCTGGACCTTCATGGGCGAAGGAACTCTGGCCTGTTACACCGTGGCCGGTAAGGAAGTCTGGAAGCAGAACGTTCAGGATAAATACGGCAGGTTCCAGATCCAGTTCGGCATGAGTTCCACACCGGTGCTTGAAGATGGAGTGCTCTTCCTGCAGCTGATTCATGGAGAGGGCAACCCCAAAACCCGCGAAGCTGTGGTGGTGGCCATTGACGGACTGACTGGCCGCGAAAAATGGAAGGTCGATCGTCCCAGCGATGCGGAGGCTGAGAATGAGCATTCCTATGCCTCACCGGTGCTCTACCGCGACGGAAAAAAGCGACTGCTGCTGACTCACGGTGCCGACTTTATCGTGGCTCACGACCTCACGGACGGGCACGAAGTCTGGCGCTGCGGGGGGCTTAACCGCCGCGACGATGCGGCACTGCCCTACGACCCCACCCTGCGTTTTGTGGCCTCCCCCGCCGCCGCTCCGGGACTGATCATCGCACCGTCTGCCAAGCAGCATCCGGTGCTGGCAATTCGTCCGGACGGTTCCGGGGATGTCACCGGTTCGGACAAGTGTCTCTGGACCTGGAAGCGGACGCCGGACGTGCCAACGCCGATCATTAGTGATGGCCTGGTCTATCTCTGCATGGAGAACGGCAACCTGACCGTGCTGGAGGCAGAAACCGGTGCCGAAGTGTATTCACAGGCGACCCATCGCCAGCGTCATCGGGCTTCTCCGGTCCTGGCCGATGGCCGACTGTATCTCACAGCGCGTGATGGCCGCGTCACCGTCGTGCAGGCCGGCCGTGAATTCAAGGTGCTGGCGGTGAATGAACTGGGCGAAGACCAGTCCGCTTCGCCGGCGATCTCCGGCGGCACGATTTACCTGCGGACATTCCGGAACCTGTACGCAATTCGCCCATAAGTGTCTGGCGGCGAACAGCCGGTTTGGTCAGCGTTTGCAGTAACGGGGTACGCGGTGCAGAGGCAGATGCAGGTCTTTGCCCGCGAACCACCGCCAGTTGAATCTCTATTCTCCTGCAACGCGTTTCTTCGCGCGTTCGTGGAGTTCGACTGGTACGGTTTTCAGCAGACGTTCGATGACCGTATCCGGAGTCGCTCCCTGGCTGGCGGCGGCGAAGGTGGTCATGATGCGGTGACGGAGCACGGGTTTGGCGACGGCGCGGACGTCGTCGGTGGTGACGTGAAAGCGTCCCTGGAGCAGCGCGTGGGCGCGGGCGCCAAGGATGAGGTACTGGCCGGCGCGGGGGCCGGCGCCCCACGAGACCAGTTCACGGATGAATGGCGGGGCTTCGCTTTCGCCGGGACGCGTGGCGCGAACAAGGTCGCGAGCGTAAACGAAGATGTATTCAGCACACGGCACGCGGCGGACGACCTCCTGGAGCGCCTGAATCTGGCGGCCGGTGAGTACGGGGGTGAGTTCGGGTTTTTCGTTGCCGGTGGTTTGTTTGAGTATTCGCAGTTCTTCGGCGGCAGTCGGGTAGCGAACGACCACGTTGAACATGAAGCGGTCGAGTTGAGCTTCGGGGAGCGGATAGGTACCTTCCTGTTCGATGGGGTTCTGGGTGGCCAGCGTGAAGAACGGGTCGGGCAGGTCATAGGTGCTGGACCCGACGGTGACGTGACGTTCCTGCATGGCTTCCAGCAGGGCGGCCTGAGTTTTGGGGGGAGTACGGTTGATTTCGTCGGCCAGCAGCACATTGGTGAACAGCGGCCCGGGGATGAACTGGAAACTGCGGCGACCGGTTTCCGGGTCATCCTGAAGCACATCGGTGCCGGTGATGTCGGAAGGCATCAGGTCGGGAGTGAACTGGATGCGGCGGAAGGACAGCTGGAGGATGCGTGAGATGGTGCTGCAGAGCAGGGTTTTGGCGAGTCCCGGCACGCCGACCAGCAGGCAGTGGGCGCGGCAGAACATGGCAATCAGCAGCTGATCGACGACCTCGTCCTGACCGATGATGACCTTGCCGATCTCCTGACGCATCTTCTGGTAGGCACTGGTCAGACCGCGGATGGCCTGTTCTTCGAGTGCTGTCAGAGAGGGTGTGGAGCGGTCAGAATTGGGGAGTTCTGGTTCGGACATGGGCTGTTCGCTGAGAAGAGGCGGGGGCAGAAATTTTCCCGGACTTCCACAAATTGGAACGCCGCAGGCAGGGAAATGCGAGCGGAAATCGGCAGAATATGGATTTTCTGCGGCCCATGGCAACCCAGCGGACGTCCTGACCTTTCTTCCACCCTGCAGTTCACCGGAAAGCAACCATGAGCGACGTGCGATATCTGATCTTCGACATCGAAACGGTGGGTGACGGTGATTTGATCCAGAAGGTCCGCTTTCCCGACGAACAGCTCAGCCCCCGCGACGCCATCCAGCGTTACCGGGCTCAGCTGCTGGAAGAAACCGGCCGCGATGTGCTCCCGCTGACCTTCGTGCTGCCCGTTTCCGTGGCCATCGCCAAGGTTTCCGCCGATTACAAACTGCAGGACATCCTCGTACTCGATCCCCCCGAATTCCGGCCCCAGGAAATTGTTCGTCGCTTCTGGCAGGGCTGGCAGCACTACGAACGTCCCACACTGGTGACCTTCAATGGTCGCACCTATGACGTGCCCGTCATGGAAATGGCAGCCTTCCGCTTTGGCATCAGTCTGCCAGCCTGGTTCAACGTGGACTCGCGGTCGTTTGAACAATGTCGCAATCGCTACAACCAGGATTCGCACCTTGACCTCCAGGAACTGCTCACCAACTACGGCGCATTTCGACTCAGCGGCGGACTCAATCTGCTCGCCAATCTCATTCACAAACCAGGCAAATCAGGCATCGACGGCTCGCAGGTGCAAACACTTTTCGACGAAGGCCGCACGGATCTGATCAACGACTACTGCCGCTGTGATGTACTCGACACCTACTTCGTCTTTCTCCGCTGCCAGCTGCTGCTTGGCCGCATCACTGCTCAGGACGAACAATCGCTGACCGAACACGTTCGCGCCTGGCTCCAGCAGCATGCTTCCCAGACACCGGCATACGCCCAGTACCTGCAGACGTGGGATCGCCGAACCGCCGGCCGACTCGATATACTCGGTGCCATGGGCCGTTGAGCCCGCTTCTGCCTGCAACCGTCTTCTTCCCCGGGGCCCTCGCGGCCGTTTCTTTTCCCGGCAGATCGCTCCATGCTTCGCTCAGTCTTCTCCGCTGTCAGTTTGCTTTCCGCCCTGTTTCTGGTCCCCGCCCTGCTAGCGGCCCAGGACGCCGAACCCGCCCCGGATACACTCGCCAGCGGCCGCATTATCGGCAAGGTCTGGTACACAGGCGTGCGACCGGAAGACAGCTTCGCGTACCTGCAGAAGGTCCGCGAAGAACTGCAGATGCAGCAGCCGCCGATCCTGATCAATACTGTTGGTCGCAGTATGTCCGGACTGATGGGGCCTCGAGTCTTTCGCGCAAAAAACAACGCACCAGGCAAGCCCGAAGAAAACTCGCCCCCCCAGCTTTCCGGGGTGCTCTTCGTTCTCGAAACCCGCCCCGAAGTCACTCTGCAAAACCCCGTTTCCTTCGAACTCTGCGAGTCGCTCGAAGAATTCACCGAACTGGTGAAACAACAGCACAGCCAGATGGGGTCAATGGGTGAGCTCGAAGGATCCGACAACCAGTACACGCTGACGATCACCCCGCGCAGGTTCACCGCTCCGCAGCCCGCACCCATGCCCGGCGATGGTAACAAGGAAACCCGTACGTTGTCCGTGGTGATTGCTGTTAGTCCCTCCTCTGCTCCCGGCGCAGATCCCAGGGCGTTAGTCCCCGAATCCATCAAAACCTACTTCCGTTATCACGACGGAGTCATGTACTCCAGCCGCTCCAATGCCCTCTTCAGCCTGACTCTGCCCGAACGTCAGTCACTGCTGCTGGACGACGAAAACGCCGCCATGGATCTGTTCGCGGATTTCGATCTGTCACAAGTCCCGGCTGACTTTCGTCAGGCCTTCCGCACTGCTCTGGAATCCCAGGTCTCGGTGTTCCTGCAGCGTTTCGACAGCGAGGAAGCCGGCCAGTATGCGCTGCGTCGCGTGCTTGCTGAAGGACGCTTTGAACTGCTCAAAAGTGCCCTCTTCGATATCGACCGTGCCCGCTTTTCGCTGCAGCTGTCACCCGCACCCGGACAGCCTGTCGTCAGCCGACTGCGAATCCAGGCCCGCCCCGGTACTCCACTGGCCTCCGGACTCGCACTCATCAGCAGCCGCAGTTCTCAGCTTTCCAGCCTCCACGATGATCGCTCACCGCTGCTCGTCTCCGGCACCCTCGCCATCCCGGAACTGCTCCGACCCTTCGCCTCAACACTCGTCCAGTCCGCTGCGCTGCGGCTGAAGGAAACCAGCGGTGACAGTCCGTCTGCACCGGTGATTATTGAAGATCTGGCCCAGTCTCTGCAGCAGACCATTGACTCCGGAGTACTCGATGCCGCCGTCTGCCTCCGCGGCTCCGTAAAGGACGGACTTGTCCCCTGTGCAGCCCTGCGTCTGGAATCGGCCGAAACTTTCCTCAACGCCCTCGACCTGCTCCTGCAAATCACAGGTGCACGCGATTATGTCACAGTGCAGCCAGGCACCGTTGGCGACTACCGCATGCTCAGCATCTCCGCCGAAGACACACCCGTACCGTTTGCCGACGGAGCACTCCCGCTGCGGTTGCATCTGGCCGCCACCGGCTCATGGCTCTGGATGACACTCGGCGAAGATCGTGCCATCAGCCAATTGCAGGAACTCACAGCCGCCAGCCAGGAATCACTCAGCCAAAACGGACGCGCTGTGCCGCTGCGAATCCGCCTGAACCTCGATGGCTGGCTCGGACAAGCCGCTGATCCGCTCAGTGAAGTCCCCGCTCGCTGGCTGCAAACCCTCGAACGCTGGCTCCAGGTCACCACCGCACCGAAAATTGCCTTCTCCATCAACGGCCAGGACCCAAACAGCACACCTGCTGGAACAGACAAGTTCAACAGCTTTGCCGCCAAAGCACTCACACCCGGCGACGCCAGCCTCGATTTCTCCATTCGCACCGCCGAATCTGAACTGCTGGTGGAAGCCGAATTCGGCCGCGGTATCGCCCGCCTCGCGGTCGCTCAGTTCCTCGATGCCCAAACCCGCATGTTCGAAGGCGTCAGGCTGCAGTTCAGCACGCCAGACGGCAAAGGCGGTGTCAGACTGCAACTGGGCGGCCCAGGGGCCGGCGAAGAGAAAAAGAAAAGCGAGTAACCTGAAACGTTGTTTCGTGACTGCCTGTCTCGCTGAGGCAAATACACTGAGCCGCCTGGCGGCAGCCTGATGAGCCGCAGGGCGGCCAACGTATGAGCCGCAGGGCGGCAGCCCGCGGGTAAAGAGCCCTGGCAACGCACTGCCGACGCCGCCGCCAGGGGCGCGCACCAGGGTGCGAAATCACAACCGTGGGCTTCCGCCCGCCCGCTCATCATCTCGGCAAACGCGGTGCCAAAGTCACATGAGCCGCAGGGCGGCAGCCCGCGGGTAAAGAGTCCTGGCAACGCACTGCTGACGCCGCGGGCAGGGGCGCGCACCAGGGTGCGAAATCGCAACCGGGGGCTTCCGCCCGTCCGCTCATCATTTCGGCAAACGCGATGGCAAACACGTATGAGCCGCCTGGCGGCCAACGTATGAGCCGCAGGGCGGCAGCCCGCGGGTAAAGAGCCCTGGCAACGCCCTGCTGACGCCGCGGGCAGGGGCGCGCACCAGGGTGCGAAATCACAACCGGGGGCTTCCGCCCGTCCGCTCATCATTTCGGCAAACGCGATGGCAAACACGTATGAGCCGCCTGGCGGCCGCCCAATGGCATTGGCTTTCTCTGAAATTCTGTGAAAAGACGGGTGAAGACCTGGGCGGGCGAGGCTCCTGCCGAGCCGCTGAACGCTGGTCCGCGCTGTGAGCGTTTGCCAGGGTTTTTTGCGTCGCATCGGGGATCGAAGAAACGCTCGCGGCAGGGATGCGGCTCAGCAGGAGCTTCGCCCTCCCGACACTGCGCCTTGCCAGAAAGCCAACGCCCCTCGGCTTTCGCCCTCCGCGCAGAATGATGCGGTCGGGAGCGTTTGCGCAGTCATTCACCGATCGACATCGTCCGGCTGCGGTTTGTCTCACCAGGCGCGCAGGCCTTCGCGGAGTGCGGCGAAGAGAATGGCGGCGACTAAGTCGGCGGTGGTGCCGGGATTGCGTCGATGACCGTCGGCCCGGAGGAACTGGTCGAGCGCACGGAAGGCAGCGTGGCCTGCGGGAGCGGGCCAGCCATCGGAGAGTGTTTGTCGGGCGAGGTTGCGTGCGGCTGCGGCGATTTCGGGACCGCATTTGCGAAGGATCAGTGAGTCCGGAGCATCGGCCAGCAGCTGCAGGGCGAGCCATGTGATTTGCGTGTTGGGTTCCGCCGATACCTCGGCAGCCTGCTGAAGCCACTGCAGACCTTTGTTGAGGACTCGCTGAAAGCCGCCGGAGTATTCTGCGGCGATCTGATCGCGGTCGGCGGCCAGCTGCATGCAGTGGATCAGTGGGAGTGTTGGTGGGCTGTCGACGTCCTGGTCAGTCGCCTTTCCCAGTCCGCCGGGGTTGGCCAGCCGAATCGCGGCATACACGAGATTGCTGTCTTCCACGGTGGTGGCTGACAGCACTGCTGCGATGCCATCTGCGAGCGACCGCTGGGGGGGGACGGCAGCAAGTGGGGCGATCAGCAGCAGGATGCCGAGATTGGTGTTATGGGTGACCACGCTGCGGGTGGCGGCAACGGCGTTGAAGATGGTTTGCCCGAGCGACTGGTATGGGGCCTGGGCTATGCATGGCGCGGCAGCGGCAGCAGATTGCAGGAAGTCTTCGACAGTGGCATCGGTGAAGGCGTGCTGCGGATTGACGTTTCCAGGTTTGGGGCTGAGCACTTCGAGATGGCAGGCCGCCTGAAACCATGCAGACAGCCGCAGTTGCCAGGCGGCGTCCTGAGCGTCTGCAGAGGTGCTGATGGAGGTAGAATGCGGCGTTTGCATGCCGGAGCTTCAGTCGACGAAAAGGAATTCGTTGGAGCAGAGCAGGATCTGCGCCAGCTGCTGCAGGGGGGTGAGTTCGGGATTGGGGGCCTTCGGGAAATCGGCGGTGGACGACCAGGTAACAGCGGAGGGCGATGGCAGAGGCGTTGTGTCCGGGCTGCCGCCGTTGGCGCCGGCGTCTTTGGAGGGTACTGCTTCGCGGAGTTCAATCGACCAGAGGAACTGGTCGCTGTTGAGTTGTTCGCGGATATCCACGAGGAAGTCGAGCGTCTCGCCGGCCTCGACAGCAATCCCGGCCACAGCGGGCTGCTGCTTTGCCTGATGGATTACGGTGCTGGCGAGTACCCCGGTGCGGGAGCTGACGATAAAAGCGCGGATGCCGTCACCGGGTTCAGGTTCGTGCACGAGCATCGACTGGATGTTGATGGTCATGCTGCGGGGGGCGGTCCAGCGGCGGATGCAGGCGTGGGCCGAGTCGTTGCCGGGATGACCACCGGTTGCTGTGAGCTGGACCCAGCCGAGGGTGGGATCGGGGAATGCGGGCCCCCCCTGCCACGCGGTTCCGGTGAAGTGCGGCAGCGGCTGGAAATCAAGGACTTTCCCGGCAGCCTCGTCAATACGACCGTAGCCGTAGCTCCAGTCAGCTGCGGTGGCGGGAGGAGGTTCGGTGGGGGCGGCAGGTTGCTTTAGCAGTTCGAGTGCCGCGGAATGCTCGTCGGGCATCGGGGAACGCTGCAGGGCCAGCTGGAACAGGCGCTGCACCTGAGCTTCGGGCGTATCAGCATCCGCTGCGGCACGCTCGGCGAATACGCGGGCCTGCTGCAGGACGAACGGATGATTCATCAGGAACAACGCCTGCTGGGGAACGGTGGTTTCGCTGCGTTGAGGAATATGCAGGTCGGGGTTGGCGAAATCAAAGATGCGAAGCGTGCCTGGGAGGAACTGGCGGTCGACAAGCCCGTAGATGGTGCGGCATTTGGGGAATGGAGTTGCGAAGAGGTCCTGAGGTCGGCGAACGGGTGAACGATCGAGCTCACCGGAGGCTGCGAGGAGGGAGTCGCGGAGTTCTTCGAAGGACAGGCGGCGGGTTGGCATCCTCCAGAGCAGGCGGTTGGCGGGGTCCCGGTTGAGGGCATGCTGGAGAGCTGCGGGGTCGGAGGGGCCGGTCGACTGCTGACGCCAGGCGGCGGAATTGAGCAGCAGTCGATGCAGTTTGCGGAGGCTGTAGCCTTCGCGGATAAACCAGGCTGCGAGCCAGTCAAGGAGTTCGGGGTGGGACGGGGCTTCGGAGCGGAGTCCGAAGTCACCGGTGTTGGCAGCCAGACCTGTGCCGAAATGTCGAGCCCAGACCCGATTGACGATCACTCGCACTGTGAGCGGATTAGCGGGGTCGATGATGGCCTGAGCGAGTTCGAGTCGACCGCTGCCGTGCAGAAATGGACGGCGTTCGGGGCCGCTGAGCAGTTCGAGGAATTGACGGGGGACTTCGTCGCCGCGACGGGCAGGATCACCGCGTTCGAAAATTCGAGGCTGCACAGGAACTGCGCGGTCCCTGAGAATGACGGCGAATTCAGGCTGTGAGGGGTGATTGAGGATCAGGCGTTCGAGTTCGACCTGTTGCTTCCAGAGTTCGTTGCAGGTGCCGGAATCGAAATCATATTCGGTACTGACAACAGGCTCATCCGGGACAAAACAGGGGCCGGTTGGGGCGTAGAGCAGCTGGCGGATGGGTTCGGCAGCGGGATCAGGATGCTGCTGTGGGAGCGGTTGCCCGGTGGATTGGGCGGCCTGGATCAGCGACTGCCATTCCTGATCAACCTGCTGGAACAGTTGTCCGTAACGCTGGATCACGTCGGTGAAGGATGTGGGGGGAGTGCTGAAGGTGGTTTTGACGCGCGGGTTGAGCCGGTCTGTCGGGAGCTGCAGCAGTTGTGAGTGGATTGCCGGGGCGGCGGCGGAGAATTCGGTGGCTGGCAGAACACGGAATGCATGCCATGCCGCAAATACCGGATCCTGCAGGCGGGCAGCCTGCTGCAGCGTGTCCCGCCAGCGATGCACGAAGGAAGGCAGCAGGTCGTTGGGTGAGAGTATCTGATCGAAGCCGGCTTCGGGGTAGCGTGACAGGTCGAGCTGTGCGGCGAGGTAGTCGGTGATTCGGCTGCGAATGCGGGCAGCCGTGGTTTCTCGGCGGGCCTGCAGAATCGTATTGGCTGCAGCCGCCTTTGGCTGCCATGTGCTGAGGAATTCGGAGTGGGCTGCGTCGGCGGTGGGGAGCGGCAGCAGTGATTCGCGAGAACTGTCGAAGACGCCATAGAGTGAGTAGTAGTCGGCGGTGGGGATCGGATCGTACTTGTGATCGTGGCAGCGAGCGCAGCCGACGGTGAGTGCCATGGTGCCACGGCAGACGACGTCAATCTGGTCGTCGATAATGTCCCGGCGAACTCCCAGAAACCTGCGGCCGACAGTCAGGAACCCCATGGCCGCAAGGTCGCTGGGGTCGCAGTCCGGAACCTGATCGGCAGCCAGTTGCAGCAGCAGGAACTGGTCATAAGGCAGGTCCCGGGCGAATGCGCGAATCACCCAGTTGCGGTAATTCCAGGCATGCACCCAGAAACGCTCTTCACGAGCGTAGACGTAGCCCTTGGTGTCGGAATAGCGAGCGATGTCGAGCCAGTGTCGGGCCCAGTGCTCAGCATGGGCAGGAGATTCGAGCAGCCGGTCGATGAGCTTTTGCAGGGCGTGGGGGTCGGGGTCGGCCACGAACTGCTCCACCTCAGCAGGCGTTGGCGGGAGTCCGGTGAGCGAGTAGCAGGCGCGGCGAATGAGCGTGCGGCGGTCGGCTTCCGGCGACATGGCAAGGCCGGCCTCGTGCAGACGCTGATGGATGAAGGCGTCAATCGGGTTGGTTGCCGACTGGTTTGGATTGGTGGGAATTTCGTGATTGCGGATGGGTTGGAATGCCCAGTGAGTTGCGGCGGCGTCGGGCAGCAGCGGGGCGGAAGTATCGGGCCAGGGCAGACCGAGCTGAATCCAGTGGCGGAGGGCGCTGATGTGGTTTTTGGGGAGCTGTCCGGTGGGGGGCATCTGAAGGTCATCGGAGTATTCGACGGCCTGCAGGAGTCGGCTGCTGGTGGGATCACCCGGAATCGCCGCTGGTCCACTGTCACCACCCTGGAGCAGAGCGGCTCTGGAATCGAGTCGCAGGCCGCCTTCCTGTCGCCGCGGTCCATGGCAGCTCACACAGTGCTCCACAAGCAGCGGACGAATTTGGGATTCAAAAAAGTCGGCTTCGTCGGTGGCTGCGGAGCAGTGTGGCGGGAGACACAGGAACGCTGGGATGCAGAGGAGTGCTCTGAGGACCAGGGGGCGGAAGTGTGGAGCGAACATAGGAGGCTCAGTGGGCGAAGTGGGAGTGTGGCGGGGCCTGCGGAGGGGCTTCGGAGGGCAGGCCGGAGGGCAGTTGAATTGTCCCCTGGAATCCGCGATGTCTCAAGGGAGTTTTCGGGGCTGGGGTTGGTTGGATGGAGAAAGAAATCGGGAGGAATGCAGCTGGCCGTCCGGAGTGATGTGCACGGTGATGGCTCCGGAGGTGCTGGTGTGGAGGATTTCGGAGCTGGGGAAGGCGTGTTTGAGTTTGGTGAGGTGGCGGTCGTCGCGGGCGCTGACGATGAGTGTTTGCGGTTGAGTGACGGCTGCGAGTTGTGGTGTGTTGGCCGGTGGACTGCCGTGGTGGGGACTGATCAGGACGCTGCAGGCAGGCAGGAGTGGCAGCAGCTGTTGCTGGCCGAGACCTTCGAGGTCACCGGGGAAGCAGAGCTGGTGTCCGGCGAAGCTGAGCAGGGCGGTGAGGCTGGAGGCGTTGTCGCTGGTGGCTGTGAATTCAGAACGTGGGGAATGGGATGATGAGCGGTGAGAGAGATCGCTTTGCAGGAATTGCAGGTCGAGTGATTCCAGTTGGAGGGCGTCTGTGTGGCGGGCGATGGTCACGGGGATCTGCAGTTTCTGCAGCTGCTGGAGAAGACGCTGAACTTCGCTGGCGGAAGATTCGACAAACTGCTGTGAAGTGATGATCTGACCGACAGGGAATCGATCGATGAGGCCGCCCGTGGCGTTGTAGTGATCGGCGTCGGGGTGTGAGATGACGATGGCGTCGATCATGCGGTAACCGCGGTGCCAGAGGAATGCGGCGATGGTGGCTGCAGTGCGATTGCCCCGATTCATGGCTCCGGCATCAAACACGATCACCCTGCGAGCGGTTTCCACGACTACGGCGTTGCCATGGCCCACGCTGAGCACTGTGCAGGTGAGTCCCGGGCGGTCGGGAATGCTGGCAGCGGCGGAGAGCTGTTGAGCTGTGAGGAGCATCAGCAGGAGCCGCAGGAAATGTCGACGAACGGGAGTGGATGCAAAGGCGGATGCAGCCAGCGTGCCATACCAAACCGGCAGAAACCAGTTCGGCAGGTCGGGAATCATGATAAAGCCGGCGCGGACTTCGGCGGACAGGGAGACAGAGTAGTTCATGAGCGTGAGGCTGGCATCAAAGGGGAGGCTGGCAGCAGGAGCCAGTGCCGGGAGCAGGAGCGCGGCGGCAACAAAGAGGTAGCCGGCGGCGAGTGTCAGTGTGGTGAAGGGAACGAGTGCCAGATTGACGACCAGACCGGTGATGGAAATCAGGTGGAACTGGTGAGCGATCAGTGGCGCTGAGAGCAGGGTGACTGCGAACATCTGACGGTAACTGTGAAGCAGCCAGCGAATGCATGCGGAAGTCAGTTCGAACAGGCGATCCCGCCAGCCCGGATTATCCATGGGCACCTGACGCTCGGTTGGTGGCGGTGTGCGTTCAGCGACCCAGCCGAGTGCCCCGACGGCAAGAAATGAGAGCCAGGCGCCGATGTCAAAGGCGACGGAAGGATCGCAGACTGCCAGCACGATGGCGGTGAGTCCGATGAGCGGTCCCATGCGGACATCACGGCAGCAGAATTGGCCGGCAGCACTGAAGACAATAAACAAAGCCGCACGCAGAACGGATGGACGCAGATCGGTGAGGCAGGCGTAGAGCATGCAGACGGTGGCGGCCAGCAGCAGCGCCTGGCCGCGGGGGACAAGGAACATGTGGAGCAGTCGCAGGATGAAGACGTAGAGGATTCCGACGTGCAGGCCGGAAATGGCGAGCAGATGCATGGTGCCGCTGAAGACAAAGTCCTGTTCGAGGTGAGTTTCCATGCGGCCGCGATTGCCCAGCAGCAGCGCCTCAGCCGTCGCGCGGTTGCTGGTGCTGAGACATTGCTGCAGCTGGTGCACGGTGAGCTGACGGAAGTTGTTGAGCTGTCGGCGGATGGACCACGGGCCTGCCGGCTGGCGCACATCGATGGCAGCCGGGTGACGCAGAAACAGCTGAGCTGAAATGCCGGTGCGACGCAGATAACTGGCATAGTCAAATTCACCGGGATTACGCGGAGGCTCCGGAAGACTGATGCGGCCGATGAGCTCTACCGAGTCTCCCCAGCTGATGCGGTCCGCTGCGTCGCCGTCGACGGAAACACGACACAATCCGCGGACCGGCAGAGGCCGGGGACCGGACAGGAGCCATGCAGCCTGCAGCAGAAAAGTGGTGCGCGGACGGTTGGCAACCACAGTGCTTCCGGCAGAGTCACTGACGGTGTCGAGCGCCGGGATGCAGGAAACGGTTCCCCATAGCCTGACAGAAGATGCTGACCACGCCGGTCGCTCCTGAAGCAGAAGCGCCAGATCGCGGCCGTCCTGGACAGCAGAACGCACCGACCAAAGGAGCCCGCCGGCGGTGAGTATTGCAGTGTGCAGCAGCAGCAGAGCCGCCGCAGCAGAACATGGCCGGAGAGGTACCGCTGCAAGCAGACAGATGATGGCCACCAACAGACAACCGCCCGGCTGCCACAGGAATGCGTCCGCAAGGCGAATGCCCAGAATGAGCAGTGCAGCGATGCGGAGCGGGCCCGGAAACAGCCAGCGAGGCGTGGGAATACAACTGAGAGCAGGCGACCCTGACATGGGGAGTGCCGATTGGTTCAGTGCAGAGGATCGCGTCGGCGCCCGTCCAGAATAGGCTGCAGCTCCTCGACAAAATCATTCACGTCCTGAAATTCACGGTAGACCGACGCAAACCGCACAAAGGCGACCTTGTCCAGGTCCCGCAGAGCGTTGAAGACGAGCTCGCCGATGCGGCGCGAAGAAACCTCACGCTCACCATCCTCGTAAATCGTCGCCTCCACCGTACCCACCAAAGCGTCAATCTGCTCAGGACTGACCGGACGCTTGTAACAGGCTTTCTCGACGCCAAAACGAATCTTCTCGCGGTCGAAGGGCACCCGAGTCCCGTCCTTCTTGATCACCCGGATCGGCGATTCCTCGATCCGCTCGTACGTCGTGAAACGACGCTCGCAGCTGAGACACTCCCGGCGACGACGGATGGAAAGATCCTGGCTGGTGCGGGAGTCTATGACTTTGGTTTCGTCGTGCCTGCAGTACGGACAACGCACGGCTGCGGCCCCCTGATGAACGCCGGGGCAGACCGGCCGGAACCACATCGCACACCGGTCAGCCGGATAAAATTGGGATTTCCTGAACATGTTATCCTTTCCAGCACTGCAGGTTGCAAGCGAACACCAGGCGGTTTGCCCAGGAGATGAACAGGAAATTTCCGCCGGAAACATTAAAGGAGTGCATTGCTTTTGCATGTAGCATAGCATATGTTACCACCCTTATTAAGGAAAGCCGAAACGCGTTTGATTTCGAGTGAAATTGTGAAATTGTCGCCGCCGCCCGCCGTTGCTCGGATTTCTGCCCCTCGCCGGCTAAGCTGCAAACTCCCCAACTGCACTCCCCATCCACCCCCACCGCAAACGTGGTACTCCCGCATGCTCTCATTCCGCCAGCAAATTCCCCGCCCCACTCCGCTGCTCACAGCCGCCCTGTTCATTCTGCTGGGCTCCACCGTCAACGCCTGTGCCGTACAATCCACAGACGGCGGTCCGCCCAACGTCATTGTGTTTCTGGCGGACGATGCCGGCTGGGGCGACTACAGCCATTCCGGAAATACTCAACTGCAGACCCCGGCCATTGATTCCATCGCCAGGTCCGGAGTGTCCTTCGATCGTTTCTTCGTCTGCCCCGTCTGCGCGCCCACTCGCGCTGAATTCCTCACAGGTCGCTATCATCCACGTGGCGGAGTGCGTGGTGTCTCCACCGGTCAGGAACGTCTGGACCTGACCGAAAAAACTCTTGCAGACGCCTTTCGCGGTGCGGGGTATGCCACGGGTGTTTTTGGAAAGTGGCATAACGGCAGTCAGTGGCCCTACCATCCGATGGCTCGGGGCTTTGACGAATTCTTCGGTCACTCCGCCGGCCACTGGGGCGAATACTTCAACGCACCGCTCGAAGATTGCGGCCGGATGGTACGGACCGACGGCTATATCGTTGACGTCTGTGCTTCGCGCGCCGTGGACTTTATCACGCGCAACCAGCAGCGGCCGTTCTTTTGTCTGATTCCATTCACCACACCGCATTCGCCATGGGCTGTCCCCGAAGCTGACTGGGCTCGATTTCGCACCCGCGAAATTACTCAGACCGGCCCGCGGCCCGACCGTGAAAACTTCGACGAGACGCGTTGTGTGCTGGCGATGATGGAGCATCAGGATCGCTGCGTCGGTCAGATCCTCACACTGCTCAACCAGCTCCGGCTGCAGCACAACACCATCGTCCTGTATTTCTCGGATAACGGCCCAAACACATCGCGGTGGAACGGCAACATGCGGGGCCAGAAAGGTTCCACGGACGAAGGCGGAACCCGCAGCGTGTGTTTCCTCAGCTGGCCAGGCCGCATTCCTGCCGGCCGCACAATTACTCCAATTGCCGGTGCCATCGACCTGCTCCCAACGCTCACGGCACTGGCGGGCATCAGCCGCTCAGGCAGTCTGCCGCTCGATGGCCAGGACCTCTCTGATCTTTGTCTCGGCCGCACCGACAGCCTCCCTGACCGCACTCTGTTCACGCACTGGGCCGGCCGCATCTCCGCAAGGACTCAACAGTTCCGCCTCGACGCCGATGGCCGCTTATACGATATGCAGGCTGATCCTGGTCAGACGACCGCGGTCAATGATCGCTACCCCGATCAAACAGCCGCACTGCAGCGCGCCGTAACCGAATACCGCCAGCAGGTGCTCGGAAGCACCCCATCAGAAAACCCGCCGCGCCGCGCAGGCAACGCCGTTGATCCTCGTCCGTTTCCTCTGGGTTACCCCGAATTCCCCACCACCTTTCTTCCTGCGCGTGATGCTGAACCAAAAGGAGGTGTGCGGCGAAGCAGCCCCGCGCCCAACTGCTCCTACTTCGTCAACTGGAAGTCGCTCGACGACAGCATTGTCTGGCACGTTGATGTGCACACAACCGGGGTCTACGAAGTCTCCGTGGATTACACCTGTCCCGCAGCCGATGCCGGCTCGCTGGTGGAACTCCAGTTCGGCACAGCGCGGCTCAGGGCTCCAATCCAGCCAGGCTGGGATCCTCCGCTCTTCACCAACCAGGACACTCTGCCAAGGCCCCACGGAGAATCGCAGATGAAGGACTTCCGCACTTTGGTGCTGGGAGACATCAGGCTGGTGGCCGGCCGCGGCGATCTGGTGCTTCGCGCCGCACAGATTCCGGGGCAGTCGGTCATGGACCTCAGGCGGCTTACGCTCACGCTTCGTCCCGGACAGTCCCCATGATCGGTCTCATGGCCCGACTCGCCATTACGGCTGTGTTCTGCCTGAGCTGCATCCCCGCATCCGGACAGCTCAGCCGCAGCACCATCGAACAGCTGCAGCGCGCCACCGTGCGGGTATCCGTTGCGGGTGGCGGGGTGTGTTCGGGGGTCTTCATAACGCCCCGCGGGCACATACTCACCGCCAGTCATGGGGTTCCGGCTGACGTTCGTGAAGTACGTCTGCAGATGGCTGGCGATCGCCACGGCACCGCACTGCTGCTGGCACGCGATGCGGATTCCGATGCGGCACTGCTGCAGCTGCAGTCCACCGAGCAGCCTGGCACTTCGAATTCCGCAGATGCTCCGCCAGTATGGGTGCCCATTGCAACCGCACCTGCAAGCCCCAATGAAATGCTGGTCGCACTCGGCTGTCCGGCACGCGAGCCGTCCGGTGGTTCACCCAGCATTCGGCTCGGGGCAGTGCGGGCTGCCGACCCGGAAGTGCTCCGGACAACCTGTATGCTGACCGTGGGGGATTCGGGTGGTCCGCTCATCAATCGGCTGGGTCAGCTTGCAGGTCTGCATCGACAGATCGGAGCGGGTCGCGAGGCAAATCTGCACGTGGGGCCAGGGTCTCTGCGTGATCTGCTCCGGAAGGCCGGGGTGCAGCCGCCGCTCCAGGCACCATCGGTATCGCCACTGTGGCCGGAGACTCAGCAGTGGCAGGCCTCCCCCCAAACGCTCAGTCAGCTCGCCCGATCAACCGTGGAAATCCTGACGCACACGACTGCCGCAGAACTACGGTGTGTTGGCACGCGGCTGGATCGGCGATTCATCGCCGTCAAGCTGAGTCTGCTCAAGCCGGCGGAATCACTTCAAGGACGATTCTCCGATGGCAGCATGCGACAACTGAAGCTGGTGCATGCCAATCCACAACTGGACATCGCGGTACTGGAAAACGCAGTGGAGGCCCCTCTACCACCACCACCACCAGAAATGCTCCCGATGGCGATCGCGGAAGCAGGAGAGCTTGTATTCGCGGTCTGCGGGCTCGATCTGAAAACCGGTCTCTGCCGGATCAGTGGTCCTGGGGTGATCACTCGAACGAATCATTCCGAGCCCCCCGCGACGCCTCGAATCGGCATGCTCCTCGAAGAACAATCCGGGGAATCGGGTCTGCGTGTTCGCGAGGCTGCTCCAAATGGTCCGGCGGCGGTTGCCGGATTGCAGTCCGGCGACCTGCTGCTCACACTCAGCGGCCACCCCGTCCGAACTCTCTCTGAACTGGGTACTGAGGTGCTGCGGCACCAGCCCGGTGACTGGCTGACTCTGGAATTGCTGCGATCCGGAAAGAACCTCACAACAGACCTGCAGGCCGGGCATGACCCTGCAACGACATTTGACAGGCTGGAGTATCTGGACGGGCGGGCAGGTGCTTTAAGCGTTCGCAGGACTGGCTTCAAGGCCGTGTTGCAGCACGACATCCCCCTGCAGCCCTCGGAGTGTGGTGGACTTCTGATTTCAGTCGACGGCCGAGCTGTCGGCTGGAACATTGCACGGCGCGCACGGGAGTCATCACTTGGGCTGCCCCTGCAGGTGCTGACTGAAGAATTCAGCACAGCGGCAGAAATTGCGCGGGAGTAATTCCAGTTGTTTGGGGGGAATAGGGCTTCTGTTCATAGCCACACACCGGGACTCCGCGAGTATTCACGGTGTGGGCGGGAATAACCTCGAAGGTGGGAAAGCCTGCAGACGATGCGCTCAGTTGATCCGGCCGACAGACTGCTCACTGAGCAGAGTGTCCGTACACATCATGGACGATGTGGTTCCGGTGGAAGAAGCAGGACGCTTCAAGGGAACAATGTATGTTTGGGTTGCATGGCGGCGGTTTCTGCAGGCTGCGACTTGATTTGTCAGTGGTAGTCGCATGGCTGCTGACGGCCGCAACCCTGCCGGCCCAGACAGTTCCGCCCGCCTCTGTGCCTGCAGGGACGGCAACCGCACAGGCAACCGCACAGGAGCAGATTGCTGCGGAGGCCAGACAGCAGGTTCAGGCGGGGCAGCAGGCTCAAACCGCACCCGGACAGCAGCAGGGCCAGACCAATGCGGCTCGCAGGCCTCGCAGGAATGTGGACCAGTCGATCGGTTCTGCCGGCAGGCGTTTGCAGCGGACACCCAACGTCATTGGAGACCTCCCGGGGATTGGAAACACCACTCAGTTCTTTGCCGACCCCCAGGAATTCGGTGACCGGTTGGTGACGATTGAAGGGGGACCCCTGAATCAGTTGCCGGTCGAGATTGCAGGGGGGACGATCTTTGCAGTCACGATCCCCGGCGATCGCGAGGCGCTTGGGCAGGCCTTCGGGAAGCCGCTGACTTTGAACTTTGTTTCGAATGATCCGGATTTTGGCGGTCAGATCACGGGACTCGAAGAGCTCTCAGCAGACGATCGACGTCGGCTGACAGAGTTTCTCAGTCGGCAGGGATCTGTGCTGGCGGACTACACAGGAACGATATCAGAGTCGGAGTTGGCAGGTTTGCGAGCGCGGCGGACGGGATCTCAGACGAGCCCCAATGGAGAGGCGGACCTGTTCATTTATGATGCTCGCTTCTTCAAGGGCGGGATTGCTCCGGAACAACTCGTTTCGCTGCCTCGCGGCGGATCGATGGTGTCGCAGCATAAGATTGCCGAGGGCAACAGTCCGATGCCCCGGGACCGCGTGTTTTTCCACTACAACCAGTTTCAGTCGGTACCGGGAGTGATTGGGCGAGGCAATGTGAGCCGCTTCGTTCCGGGTTTCGAACGCACGATCAATGACTCGTTCACATCGATTGAAATGCGGATGCCATTTGCCGGAACGTTCGACAGTACTCAGACACTTTCAGAAACTGCTTCGCTGGCTGGTGGTTCAGCGGCCGAGCTGGGCAATCTGGCGTTTGCTTTCAAGCAGTTGCTGTACAGCGGCGAATCGCTCGGGCTTTCCGCAGGCATGTCGCTGGAACTGCCGACGGCAGACGATACGGTGATTGACACTTCTGCCTTCACGATTACCCGCAGTGCTGAAAGCGTCACGGTCGCTCCTTACCTGGGTTTTGTTTCCGCACCGACGGACCGTCTGTTCTTTCAGGGTTTCTGTCAGGTGCAGTTTGATACAAATGGGGAGTCTGTGGAGTTTCGGGACCGATTTCAGCAGGAGTCGATAAGCGGGAGGCTGCAGGAGGCTGCGATTCTGTATACGGACCTGCAAAGCGGATACTGGCTGTACAGGGCAGATGCAGGTGCCGCCCCCACTTCCCTCACAGGCCTCGCAACTCTGCTGGAACTGCACCTCAACCAGACTCTGCAGGGAACAGATGCCATACAGGCAGACCTTAATGGAGTTCCCCTGGCGTTTGGAACAGCGGGCAGCAACTACGGCCTGGCAAATCTGACGACCGGCGTGACGGCGGAATTCAACCGCCAGACCAATCTGACCATGGCAGTGATTCTGCCGCTGACAACCGGCGATCGAGTGTTTGATTCGGAATTTCACGTGGGGCTGAACCATGCGTTTGGCAGTGGCGGAATATTCCGTCAGCCAGCTCAGCGGGGCAGATGAGGGATGGGGCGGATGACATGAAAGTGGAAATGCTGCCGTCCACTCTTGGCGGTCCATCAGCCATGCAGTTCAGCATGTCGCTGCTGATCAACGACGAGCTGGCCATTGATGCGGGCACTCTGGGCTTTCTCTGGCCCCTCGATCGCCAGCGTCGCGTGCAGCATGTGTTCCTGTCACACAGCCACGCTGATCACCTCGCTTCACTGCCGATGTTCCTTGACAATGTCTACGAGCCAGTCGATGCCTGTCCGCAAATCCACGCCGGCAGAGAAACCCAGCACTGCCTGCAAAAACATATCTTCAACGACGTCCTGTGGCCGGATTTCATTCGGCTGTCCGCCGAAGAAAAGCCTTTTCTGTCGCTCTGCGAACTGATTTCCGAAGTGCCCGTGAAGCTCTCGCGAGGCAGCACTGTGACCCCGGTACTGCTCAACCACACGATTCCCACATTCGGCTTCATCGTGGAAGACTCAACGGCCACAGTGGCATTTGTATCAGACACCGGGCCTACGGATCGAATCTGGGAAGTGCTGCGGCAACGCCCCGGACTGGCGGCTGTGTTCCTCGAATGCAGCTTTCCCGACCGTCTGGAATGGCTGGCGGAAAAGTCCGGCCACCTCTGTCCGCGGCTGTTCGCGCTGGAGCTGAAAAAACTCCCACTGCACGTGCCGCTGCTGGTCTATCACCTCAAACCAGCATTCCAGCAGTTGATCTCCACAGAGCTGGGAGCTTTGCAGCGCCCCGGGCTGCAGCTTGCTGTGTCAGGTCACGTGTACGAATTCTCCGGGTAAAATAAAAAGTCTGGGTAACATGGACTGGATTTTCTCGTGGAATAAAGTTTTCCGGGAGCAGATTTCGGGGCGTGTTTCGAGTTTTTCTCCGTAGAACCTCAGAAATACAGTGCTCCGGAATTCAATGGCGATTTATTATTCAGCGGTCATCAGAACTGCAACTCGATAATCGCCTGCGACTCCCATGCCCATACTGGCCCGCGAACCTGATTTGTATCCGAATGACCTGCTGTCGGCGTCGATCGTGACACCGCAGGACGAGTCCTGGTTTGCCATGTACACCATGGCGCGGCGGGAAAAAGAGCTGATGCGGCAGCTTCGGCAGCAGAAAATTCCGCACTACGGGCCGCTGGTAGCCAATCGTTCCCGGTCGCCGGCCGGCAGAATTCGCACCAGCTGGGTGCCACTGTTTTCCGGTTATGTGTTTGTTCGTGGCGATGAAGTTCAGCGGCACGACGCCGTATCAACCGGCTGTATTTCTCGGTGCCTGCGGGTGTCTGAGCCCGAACTGCTGGTGGCAGACCTCCAGCGAATCCGCCTGCTGCTGGAGAAGGGCGACGATGTTAATCCTGAGCCGCGTCCGGTTGTGGGGCGGACTGCCGTGATTCGCCGCGGAGCGATGGTGGGTTTGCGGGGTACGGTGACGAAGGTCCAGTCCGGCCATCGTCTGACCGTGATCGTCAATTTCATGCAGCAGGGCGCTTCCATACTGATTGACGAAGCTGACGTGGATTTTGTGGATTGAGGCTCGATGGGCCCGCAAATTCGGCATGATCGTCATAATCGGAATAGTCGCCCTAAATTACCGAATCGATTCAAGAGGAGTTGTCCTCCGGTCGATTTGAACGACAGGGAGTGGCATTTGCGGACGCCGGTTGACCGTTTCGCCCGTAGCAAGTCAGGGTGAGGTGGGGAACTGGTGCTCGCTGCCGATCGGTCAGAAATTTGGAGCGGGCTAATGCACATGCGAACGGTATCTCTGGCGGCAATACTTGTGGTAGCCAGTGCGGCCTTTGGTTATCAGGACGCGGGGCTTCGACGTTCCTCCGAACCGGCAACCGCGAAGAAACCCGCAGCGGGCCCCGTGACCCGCAGCAAAGCCCCGACCGCTTACTTCCCGGCGCGTCCCAAAACTGCCGAGAGTCCGCCGGCGGCTGATGCAAAGCAGAGCGGTTCGGTTGAGAGTCAGCCACGGACTAAAACGCCGGCTGCGGGACCAGTATCGCCGAAGAAACCGTCAGCCACCGCTTCGAGGGCCGTGCACACTGAAGAACAGGGGCGGAAACCGCAGGGCATCAGGCCTGCTGCGTTCGTGGATCGAGGCGCTGAGGACTTCGAGGCTTATCTCGAGAATTCAACACCGTCGCGGGCCAAAACCGCGGAACGTCCGCGAGTAACCGCAGGGCGGACAGTCGCGCGACCGGAGCCTGTGCCGGAGCCGACGGCCGAACCGGAATTCGAACCGGAATTCGAACCGGTGTTGCCGGAACCTGCGGTGCCTGCAGAACGGAAACAGTCAACTAAAAACCGCCCACTGCTGCTCACACAGGCGCCGGAAGGAAGTCAGTCACCGAGTGTCAGTCTGGACTGGGTGAGTCGGGGCAAATTCAACGCCGGCCAGGAAACCACTCTGGAATTGCAGATTCGCAATAACGGTCGCGTTGCCGTAGCGGGAGTGACCGCGGAGGTGGCTGCGCCGGAAGGATGCGATTTCACGGAAATTACTCCGGAACCACAGTCGCGCGGCGAGCGGATGGAGTGGGAGCTGGGCGAACTCAGGCCGAACGAAACTCGAAGCATTCAATTCCGATTTACTCCTCGTGAGCCGGGCGATGTGCGGATGACCGCTGCCGTGCAGATCACCGGCACCTCAGGTTTTTCATTCAGCATTCTCGAACCCAAACTGGAACTTGCACTGGAAGGCCCGGATTCAGCTGAAGTTGGTCAGTCGGCAGGTTTTCTGATGCGAGTCAGCAATCCCGGTACGGGGACTGCCGACAACGTGGTCATTCGTGCGAAGATTCCTGAAGGCCTCGAACACAGGTCCGGAGACACACTGGAGATTGAGATTGGTACTTTGAATCCTGGTGAATCCCGTCAGGCCCAGTTGAACCTGTCCTCCGTTCGCGGTGGGAAGTTTGCAATTGCTGTGGAGGCGGAAGCAGAGGGCGGGCTGTCGCAAACCGCAACTGCTGAAATCCGGGTTTCTGAACCAAAGCTGATCGTGGCAATCGACGGGCCAAAGCAGGAGATGACCGGTCGCAGCAGCGACTACCGACTGCGAATTTCCAACTCGGGAAATGTGCCATCTGTGAATGTTCGGGCACGTTACCGGGTTCCGGATGGGTTTGAATTCGTCTCGGCCAACCGCGGCGGTCGCTACTCCCGCACGGAAAATTCCGTTGAATGGTTCGTGGGAACACTCCGGCCAGAAGAAACCAGCGAGTTTTTGGTGTCTCTGAAAGCCGTTCGCACCGGGAATGTCACACATCAGGCTGGCGCCCTGTCTGAAAACGGTCGGGTCACCATGTGTGAGCACGGTGTGTCCGTGGAAGGGACAGCAGTCCTGGAACTGCAGGTTACCGGCGGAGCACAGCCCGTCGCCCTCGGTGAAGAGTGCAGGCTGAAGGTCCAGATTACCAATTCAGGCACTGAAGTTGCCCGAGGCGTGGGTATTTCATGCGAACTTCCAGCGGGCCTCGAGCTGCTGGATGTGGCCGGACCAAGCGAATACATCGCAGAAAATGGCGTTCTCGTCTTCCGCTCGCTTCCTGAGATCACTGCCGATGGTGTTGCCACCTATGAGCTGAGACTGAAAGCCATTAAGCAGGGCAGCCATCGACTCCGACTGAGAATAGCCAGTGCGTCTCTGGCTGAGCCGCTGATCGGCGAGGAAACTGTCACCACCGCAAGGTAGCTGTGGCAGCTAAAACCTTTGTTCTGACCGTGACGGACGGCGGAACACGGTGTTTGAGAACGCTTCCAGATGCTGGAAGGTGTCGCAGAATGTGGTGTAGCGGATCATCTGGCGAATGTCGGCGGTCAAAGCCTGACCGCCGGCAACCAGAGCACAATCAGCGGCGGAAGCCGTGTCGAACAGCATATTGAACCCGGCGATGAACTTGTCGGGATCACGGATCGCGGAGACGCTGACCCACATCAGTGCCGGTCGGTCGGCTTCAATCGCTCGTCTCAGCGTCTCCATCGGCAGCATGTGGCCCAGCGAAACAGCCCGCCAGCCGCAGTCACGCAGTACCAGTTCGGCCATGTTGACGGCAAGCGTGTAGGGGTCGCCATCGAGGGTGGCACCGAGAGCCAGCGGACCTTCTTCAGGCCCCATGCCCACTGCTCTGCGGAGTTCGTGCAGCACACGGTTGCAGGTCTCGCAGGCCCGACGCTCCTGATAGACTTCGATCTCGCCACAACGCCAGAGATCACCGATTTCGTGGAAGACGGGGGCGATGATCTGATCGAAAATGCGGGAAACACTGACGCCGGCAAGAAACAAATCGAGGATGATGCGGCGGGAGGACGATTCGTCGCCGCTGCTCATGGCCCGCAGGAAGTCCGGACGGGCGGCCGTTTCAGACGGGGTTTGGGACCCCGTACCAGCCGGGAGTCCGAGGATTTCCGGATGGGCCATCGCCATCCGCTCCTCCCGTATGTAACGCAGCACGGAATCGAGCGCCAGCCGACGGTGACCGCCGCCTGTCTTCGATGCCTGGATCAGCCCTTTGTCAACCCATCGCTTGAGCGAGGATTCGCTGACTCCGATCGCAACCGCAACTTCTCTTGGCGAAAAGAACTGGCTCACAATCGTCACCCATCAAAGCCTGGCCGAAACTCCGAGCGAAACGATGCCTCCAAAAAAACCTCGCCGGATTATCCGTTGTAGGCACTCTCGCAATTCTGTCCAAACGGCCCTCGTTGAAATCCTGTTTTTTTGCGTTTCTGCGGCCGCGGTGGTGGGGTGAGGTGCGACAGCCCCGTCATTCCTCGTCGGAGTGTGGCCGGGGAATACCATCAACGGACGTCAGGTAGGCTACCAGGGAGAGTATTTCTTCCCTGGTGAGTTGTTCGAGGGTGCCTTCGGGCATGTTGGAGAGCGGCTGATTGCGGATTTGTTCCACGTTTTTTCGAGGAAATTCGTGCCGTTCGCCGGTGCTGGTGACGATCGCCAGCTGTTCGTTGGGGGCGGCCTGCAGCAGGCCGGAGAACTGGGTTCCATCGTTGAGCAGCACTGTGACCACGGGATACTCTTCGTGGAGCTCCTGGGATGGGTACAGGAGTGATTGGAGGATTTCCTCCTTTTGCCGGCGCCAGCCGAGCGAGGTCAGGTCCGGACCGGGGGCGGGGCCGGGCGAACTGCGCTGGTGGCATTTGCGGCAGCCGGCCTTGTCATAGATCAGACTGCCGTCCTGGATGAGTTGTGGGGAGGGGTGCTGATTGAGAACGTCGGGGAGGAGTGCGGCCATAGTCCACTTGCGGCCGGGCTGATCCAGCGGCAGAGTGGGCGGGGCGGAATCCGGATGCTCCTGCGCGAACCATGCCTGGTACTGTTCCAGCGTCCACGGGGCGGATCCGGAGTCCGGCCGGGTGGTCCAGTGCTGCAGGAGAGTGGTGGCGTGCTGGTGCTGTTCCGGTGGCAACCGCAGTCCGGTGAGGATTACCTGGCGGACCCACTGAGACTTATTGGCACGGATGCGATAGCGTTTCAGGGCGCGGAGTACGGAGACGGCATCTTCGCCACGAACGACCGGGAGTGAGCGGACCATGAGTCTCCAGTCCTGCAGTTCAGAGGGCTGCTGGAGGGCAGCCTGGCTGACGGCGAAGGCTGCCATGCTGCGGCGTTCCGGTTCGTTTTCAAACACGGAGCGGACGTGCTGTAGCGCGTTGTCGTCTCCGGAGAGTGCGAGTGATCGGAGGATCGTGCGGCAGGTGTTGCGGCTGGCATCGCTGAGATCGGTGCAGAGTTCGAGGTCGATCATGATCAGCCGAATGCAGGCTGCCGGGTCAAGCTGGGCGGCGAGCAGTGCAGTGGCTTCATCGCGGAGCCGCTGGTCGCGGGCTTCGTCGGCTGCGGCAGCATTGACGGTCAGGGGGCAGAGGACAGTCAGGCAGGCAGCGAGCAGCAGTGGGGACCGCAGCATGGATGCGTCCTTGGCTATTGGGGGGCGGTTGGTTTGGCTTTGCAAACAGTCGGCAGAACTGGAGAATACGCGATTCACGGAGGACTGCATCCTAATTCCGACGGAAACTGAGAGATGACGCTGATTTTTTCTGATTCGCGTTTTTTGCTGCATCAGACGGGCAAACATCCGGAATGTCCGGAACGACTGCGCGCGATCGAGCGGCATTTTGCCGCCACTGGGCTGCTGGATCGAGCCGTGCCCTGTGCCGTGAAGTCAGCCGACGAAGCCGACCTGCTGGCTGTGCACGGCAGCGATTACCTCGAAGAATTGCACTCTTACTCAGCAGCAGGTGGCGGTCAGATTGAGGCGGATACCGTTGTGAGCGGGGGGTCCGCAGAGGTCGCGTGGCTGGCCGCAGGCACGGCCGTCGAAGCTGTGCGGAGGGTGCTTTCGGGAGACGACACCACGGCATTCTGCGCCGTCCGTCCCCCAGGCCACCATGCTCTGGCTTCCGCTCCAATGGGCTTTTGTCTGCTGGGAAATGCAGCGGTGGCAGCACGCGCGGCTGTCCGCAGGTTTGGTCTCAGTCGGGTGCTGGTGGTGGACTGGGATGTGCACCACGGCAATGGGACTCAGGATATCTTCTACGACGATTCGCAGGTTGGATTCTTTTCGGCGCACCGGTTTCCTTTTTACCCGGGAACCGGCAGGCGCCAGGAAACCGGCGCTGGTGATGGGCTCGGGACTACCTTTAATTTGCCGGTGGAATATGGAACGTCGCGTCAGGAGTTTTTGCGGAGTTTCGGAGCGATGTTGTCTGCGGCAGCGGATCGGATGCGGCCGGAGCTGGTGATTGTGAGTGCCGGGTTCGACGCGCATGCTGAAGACCCTGTGGGATCACTGGGGCTGGAAACAGAAGACTTTATCGAACTGACAAAGATGGTGCAGGACGTCGCGGATACGCACGCCCAGGGGCGGATCGTGAGCGTGCTGGAGGGTGGTTATCACGTGGAGCGGCTGGCTGAGTGCGCAGGGGTGCACCTGCAGACGCTTCTCGAACACAGCGTTGATCAGGTTGGTAATCGAGCGAAACAACAGGGGATCAGATGATGAATGGTTCAGCGTGGATTTGGTGCCGTGACCTGCGACTTTCCATCAGGCCGATGCTGGTCCTGATGAGCTGCTGGGTCATGACTTCCGATGTGCGTGCCCAGGACGCGCCAGCGGACGCAGGAGCAAACAACCGGGCTGACTCGGATGCTGCGGTGCTGGAGTCGATCTCGGCGCGGCGAGCTGAGAGCTGGGAGCTGGCCCTGAAGATCTGGCGCGCGGCGGAACCGGGGTACCAGGAAGTGGTTTCAGCGGGCTTGCTGGCTGATCGTGCTGAACAGGCTGGAATGCGTGTGCAGCGGGGTGTGGCTGAGATGCCGACGGCGTTTGTGGCGGAGTTCGGTGCAGGTCAGCCGGTGATTGGAATCCTTGGGGAATATGATGCTTTGCCAGGCTTGTCCCAGCAGGCTGAACCAGAGCCGCTGAAGCGAGACGACTCGCACAACTGGGGGCACGGCTGTGGGCATCATCTGTTTGGAACGGCATCGCTGTCGGCGGCAATCGCGGTTGCGGAACAAATTCGGGCAGGAAATCTGCAGGGTACTGTGAGGTTCTACGGCTGTCCGGCGGAGGAGGGTGGTTCGGGCAAAGTGTTTCTGGTGCAGGCCGGTTTATTTCGCGATGTGGATGCCGTGCTGCACTGGCATCCATCGTCGCGAACTTCAGTTGGCGACCGCTCGTCACTGGCTCGAATCGCAGTCAAGTTTCGTTTTGACGGCCGGACGGCACATGCGGCCGGGAGCCCTGAGCTGGGGCGATCAGCACTTGATGCGGTCGAACTGACCGCACATGCTTCGGAGCTGATGCGGGAGCATACGCCGGAAGCCACGCGGATCCATCATGTGATCACGAGTGGCGGTGAAGCCCCGAATGTGGTGCCGGCTTTCGCAGAAATGTATTTCTACATCCGTCATCCCGAAGCGCGGTTTTTGAAACCGCTGTACGAGCGTCTGGAAAAGTGTGCGCAGGCCGGGGCCCTCGCAACGGACACAAAACTGACGATTCGCTATGAAGGCGGAATCCGCGAAATTCTGCCAAATACGACCCTGTCGGAAGTCGTCCGCAGGAGACTGATCCAGCGGAACAGGGTTGAGTACAAGGAAGCGGACCTGCAGTTTGCGGCACGTCTGCAACAGCATCTGGACACACCGGAACCGCTGGAGGTGCTGGGGCGAGTGGAAAATGCGGACGGCACGATCGGCAAGGGTTCTACGGATGTCGGAGATGTGTCGTGGGTGGTGCCTGTGACGGGATTTACCACCGCCTGTTGGGTTCCCGGAACTCCCGCGCATTCCTGGCAGGCCGTGGCGGCCGGGGGTACGAAGATTGGGGAGTACGGCATGAACATCGCGGCAGAAACGCTGGCCCTGACCGCTGTGGATCTGCTGCGGAGTAAAGAAACCCTGGAACAAGCGGCCGCGGAATTGAGAACACGAACAAAGGGCCAGCCGTGGGAGTCCTTGATGCAGCCTGGCCAAAAGCCGCCGCTGGATTACCGCAACCCGCCCAGCCGTTGAGTGGGTTGCGGTGGGATCCTGGCCCGCCAGGCATCCGCGTTGAGCCGCAGGATGGAAGCGTTGAGCCGCAGGGCACCCGCGCATGAGCCGCAGGGCGGGAGCCCGCGGGTAAAGAGCCCTGCGCGAGAGTGAAGTGAGAAGTAAGAACGCGCGATGAGCCGCCTGGCGGAAGCCTGCGAGTGAAGTGCCCTGCGACGCGACGCTGACGCCGCGGGCAGGGGCGGGCACCAGGGTGCCGAAATCGCAACCGGGGGCTTCCGCCACACATGAGCCGCAGGGCGGGAGCCCGCGGGTAAAGTGCGCTGGCAACGCGCTGCTGACGCGGCTGGCAGGGGTGGGCACCAAGGTGCCGGAATCGCAACGGGGGGCTTCCGCCCGCCCGCTCAGGGGTTGGCAGGGGTGGGCACCAGGGTGCCGGAA